>JAJXUO010000025.1 GCA_021782815.1 Pseudomonadota bacterium | reverse complement strand
AGAGCTACGAGGCCGTCGTCGATGCCTGCTGCGATGCTTGGAACGATTTGATCGCCACGCCCAGCCGCATCCGCTCAATTGCCTCTCGCCAGTGGGCATCGGTCATCAGTTAAAGCCGTTGGTATTATTCGCCAGGTGCCGCGTCCCGACAAGGGATGGTTGAATATTTCTCCTTTTTTTCCTTTATCGCCGCGTTATTGCGACCCCTCCTGGCCGCTGGTATGATGCTTCTACGCGCCGGCCCCGAAAACCCGGCGCGTCGATCCGGTCCATCAGGGGGGAACAGCATGGGCGCACTGGCCGAGGAATACCTGGGCTTCAAGACCGTCCTGGGGCAGAAGGGCATCATCTTCTCCTTCAGCGGCTATGTCTCGGAAGGCATCCTGTTCGCCCTGGGCGACGCCCTGAAACAGAAAATGGCCCTGGAGGACACCGATCACCATGTGACCCGCAAGGTGTTCTCGATCTTCGTCGAGCAGGTGCAGAACATCATCCGCTATTCCGCCGACCGGATGACCGGCGATATCGGCAAACCGGTGGAACTCAGCTCGGGCATGATCGCCGTCGGCCAGGAGGCCGGCAGTTTCTTCGTGGTCTGCGCCAATCTGGTGCGGCTGGCCGACATGGAGCGGCTGAAGGAGCGGCTGGATCACATCAAAAGCCTGGACCGCGAGGGCATCAAGGCCTTCTACAAGGAGAAACTGCGGGAGGATCCCGAGGTGGACAGCAAGGGCGCCAGCATCGGCCTGATCGAAATCGCCCGCCGCGCCAGCGCCCCCATCGATTACGATTTCATCGAGGTCGACGGCACCTCGGCCTTTTTCTGCCTGAAGGCCTTCATCTGAGAGCGACAATGGACAATATCACCCACGCCGCCACCGAGCGGTCGCCCGAAGTGGCCTTCGATTTCGCCAACCGTTTCCTGCGCCTGAAGGGGGAATCCTACCCCGAGGACGTGGCCGCCTTCTACGGACCGCTGCTCACCGCCCTCGACCGCTGGCTGGCCGGGCAGCAGGACAGCGCCCTCACCCTCGACATCGAGCTGGTCTATTTCAATTCCTCCTCGGCCAAGGCCCTGATGAACCTGTTCCTGATGCTGGACAAGGCCGGCGCCGCCGGCAACAGCATCACCATCAACTGGCGCTTCAGCGAGGACGACGACATCATGGAGGAGTTCGGCGAGGACTTCGCCGAGGATCTGCAGCATGTCCGCTTCACCCTTTGTCCCCTGCCCGCCTCCTGATCCGGCCCGATGACCGACGCGGCGGCCATGACCTTCAATCTGTTCGACCAGGAGGAGAAGGTTCTGGAAAGCGGGCAGGCCTTGAGCGCCCGCCTGCGGGAGGAGAATGCCGACCCCGGCTTGCGCGACGGTGTCGATCAACTGCTGGAGGCCTGCCGCAAAAGCGTGCGTGAACAACGCCGCCTGATGCGCCTTTCCGACCGCCAGCAGGAGCAGCTGTCCGCCGTCAATCAGGAACTGCAGCGCCGCCGCGCCGAGGCCGAACAGGCCCTGACCCGCCTGAAGGAAGCCCAGGACAGCCTGATCCAGGCGGAAAAACTGGCCTCGCTCGGCGCCCTGGTGGCCGGTGTCGCGCACGAGATCAACACCCCCGTCGGCATCGCCCTGGCCTCGTCGTCGCATCTGGCCGACGCCACCGGCGCCCTGGGCCGCCTGTTCGAGCAGGGGCAGATGCGCAAAAGCGATTTCGCCGATTATCTGGCCACGGCGCGCGAAGCCAGCGCCCTGATCCAGGGCAATTGCGAGCGGGCCGCCCAGCTCATCAACGGCTTCAAACAGGTGGCCGCCGATCAGACCAGCGAGGAACGCCGCCGCTTCCGTCTGGCCGACTATCTGCACGAAATTCTGCTCAGTCTCAGCCCCAAGCTGCGCCAGGCGCGGGCCGAAACCCTGATCGACTGCCCGGCCGACCTGGAGCTGGACAGCTATCCCGGCGCCCTGTCGCAGATCATCGCCAATCTGGTGCTGAACGCCATTCTGCACGGCTTCGGCGACGGCCGGGGCGGACGCATCGTCATCGCCGCCCGCCTCACCGGCGCCGATCAGGTGGCGTTGACGGTGGCGGATAACGGCACCGGCATTCCCGACGAGATCCGCGGCCGCGTCTTCGACCCCTTCTTCACCACCCGGCGCGGCCAGGGCGGCAACGGGCTGGGCCTGCATATCGTTTTCAATATTGTGACCGGCAGCCTGAAAGGGCACATTGCGGTGGAGAGCGCGCCGGGCCAGGGCACCCGTTTCCTGGTGGAGTTTCCGCGCATCACGCCGCAGAGCGGGCCTGCGGACCTGGGGACGCCATGACGAAGGACGACGATCTGCTGTTCGCCGAGGAGGACGGCCCGCCCCAGCCGGAGCGGGACGGTGGCGCGCGCCCCGTGGATTACCTCGATCCCTGGGTGGTGCTGATCGCCGACGACGATCCCCAGATCCACGATATGAGCCGCATGCTGTTGCGCAAATTCGTCTTTCAGGGGCGCGGTCTGGAGATTTTATCGGCCACCAGCGCCGCCGAGGCGCGGCGCATCCTGGCCGACCGGCCCGACATCGCCGTGCTGCTGCTGGACGTGGTGATGGAATCCGACGATGCCGGGCTGAAACTGGTGCCCGTCATCCGCGAGGAGATGGGCAACAAGCGCGTGCGCATCGTGCTGCGCACCGGCCAGCCCGGCCAGGCCCCCGAACGCGACGTCATCCTCAATTACGACATCAACGACTACAAGGCCAAGACCGAGCTGACGTCGCAGCGCCTGTTCACCACCATGGTGGCCAATCTGCGCGCCTATCAGGACATCGTCTCCATCGAACGCAACCGGGTGGGGCTGGAAAAAATCCTCAACGCCTCGGCCACCCTGTTCGACAAGCGCTCCATGCGGGAATTCGTCGAGGGCGCCATCATCCAGCTGGAGGCGCTGCTGCGCGGCAAGGAGGGCTCGGTGTTGTGCTGCCAGGCCCGCGACGGCCACGCCAATGCCGACGAGATCATCATCCTGGCCGCCACCCGCGGTTTCGCCCCCCATGTGGGCCGCCCCTTGCGCGCCTGCCTGCCGCCCGACATCTGCGGCGATATCGAAACCGCCTTTCACACCCGGCAGAACCTGTTCGCCGAGGACCGCTGCATCCTGGTGTTCCGCACCCATGATCACGGCTCCAACGTCTTCTTCCTGCGCCGTCCCGAACCCTTCACCGCCGATGAGCGCACCCTGCTCGAGGTGTTCTGCACCAAGGTGGCCATCGGCTTCGACAATGTCTGCCTCTACGAGGATCTCACCGCCCTCAACAACACCCTGGAACAGCAGGTGCGGGAGCGCGCCCGCGAGGCCCAGGACAAATCCCGCCTGCTGGAGGCCACCCTGGCCGGCATGAGCGACGGCCTGGCGGCGGTGGACGAACGCGGCCAGCTGGTGGTGCACAACCGCCGCGCCCTGGAACTTCTGGGCCAGCCCATGCCGCCGCCCGGCCAGGAGCATGGTCACGAGGAGATCGAACGGCGCATCGCCCAGATGGCCCAAAGCGCCCTGGAGGACGACGCCACCCAGGAAATCGAACTGGACGACGGCCGCTTCGTGCAGCTGCGCCGCACCCCCATGGAAGGCGGCGGCCATGTCTATCTGTGCCTGGATGTGACCGACGACCGCCTGCATCAGCGCGAACTGATCGCCGCCCGCGCCCAGGCCGAGGCCGCCAGCCGGGCCAAAAGCCAGTTCCTGGCCACCATGAGCCACGAGATCCGCACCCCCATGACGGGGGTGCAGGGCATGCTGGATCTGCTGTTGCACACCCCTTTGAACGAGGAACAGCAGGATCTGGTCTCGGTGGTGCGGGAAAGCGCCGCCTCGCTGCTGACCATCATCAACGATATCCTCGATTTCTCGAAGATCGAGGCCGGCAAGATGGTGCTGGAAAAGGCCCCGGTCTCGCTGCTGCAGCTGACGGAAAGCTCGGTGGACGTGCTGGCCTCCACCGCCGCCAAGAAGGGGGTGTTCCTGGTTTCCATGGTGGATCCGGCCCTGCCCGCCTGGCTGTCGGGCGATGCGGTGCGGCTGCGCCAGATCCTGTTCAACCTCATGGGCAACGCCATCAAATTCACCGAGCGCGGCCATGTGGCGGTGCGGGCCGAACTGCTGGAAAACCAGAACGACCGGGTGCGGGTGCGCCTGACCGTGGCCGATACCGGCATCGGCATTTCCGAGGAGGTGCGGGCCCGTCTGTTCCAGCCCTTCTCCCAGGCCGACGCCACCACCACCCGCCGCTTCGGCGGCACCGGCCTCGGCCTGTCCATCTGCCGCCATCTGGTGGACCTGATGGGCGGCGCCATCAGCCTGGAAAGCCAGCCGGGCCTGGGCACCACCTTCCATGTGGATCTTACCCTGGAGCGCATGGCCCATCCGCCCGCCCATACCCCCGAGCTGCCGCGCCTGGAAGGGCGGCGGGTAACGGTGGCGCTGAAAAACCCGGTGGAGGCCGAAGCGGTGACCCGCTATCTGCACGCCGCCGGCGCCCTGCCCGCCACCGATCCCGCCGACGCCGAGCTGACGGTGACCGACTCCGCCAGCGCCCGCCGTCCCGGCCAGCCCACGGTGCTGCTGTCGCGGCGCAAGCAGCCCCTGGGCGAGGACGGCGCCGGGCTGGTGGTGGTGGCCCGCCCCATGCGCCGCATGACCCTCTTGCGCGCCGCCCGCGCCGCCCTGGGCCAAAGCGTGAGCAAACCGGCCGGACAGCGCCAGCCCGACAACCCTTGCGCCCCCTTGCTCCGCGGCCCGACCGCCCCCGCCATCCTGGTGGCCGAGGACAACGCCGTGAACCGCCTGGTGATCCAGCGCCTGCTGAAGCTGCTGGGCCACGACGCCGAAATCATCGAGGACGGCCGCAAGGCGCTGACCGCCTGGCGCAGCGGCCGCTACGATCTGGTGCTGACCGACTGCCACATGCCCGACATGGACGGCTTCGCCCTGGCCCGCGCCATCCGCGCCGAGGAGGAGGCGCCGCACCGCACCCCCATCATCGCCTTCACCGCCGCCGCCACCCTGGACGAGGTGCGCGAATGCACCGAGGCCGGCATGGATGATTTTCTGGCCAAACCCATCGACGTCGAACGCCTGCGCGCGGCCCTGGCGCGCTGGTTGCCGTAAACCCGCCCGGCTGCTATAGGGGACGGGACCGACACCCATCGCTTTTCTTTCCGGAGTTCTCCCATGCCGATCTTGCTGGCCGTGTTCATCGCCCTGGTACAGGGGGTGACAGAGCTGTTTCCCGTCTCCAGCTTGGGCCATGCCGTGATCCTGCCCGGCGTGCTGCATTTGGGCATCGACCAGAAGGCGCCGGAATTCCTGCCGTTCCTGGTGGTGCTGCATCTGGGTACCGCCGCCGCCCTGCTGGCCTATTTCTGGCGCGACTGGCTGAACATCCTCACCGGCCTGTTCGGCACCGCCTCGCCGGCGCGGGCCGAAAACCGCCATGTGTTGAAACTGGTGGTGCTGGCCACCCTGCCCGCCGCCGTGCTGGGGGCCCTGTTCGAACACAAGCTGAAGGCGCTGTTCGGGGTGCCGGTGATCGCCGCCCTGTTCCTGTTCGCCAACGGCTTCCTGCTGTTCTTCGGCGAGCGCTTGCGCAAAGGCCGCCAGCAGGCCGCCCGCACCGGCCAGGGCGACCTGGCCGACCTCTCGTGGCAGGGCGCCCTGGCCATCGGCCTGTGCCAGTGCCTGGCTTTCTTCCCCGGCATTTCCCGATCGGGCGCCACCATGGTGGGGGGGCTGTTGTCGGGCCTCAATCACCGCGCCTCGGCGCATTTCTCCTTCCTCATCGCCACCCCGGTGATCCTGGGCGCCGCCGTGCTGGAAGTGCCGAAACTGCTGAAAACCCACGCCGCCCCCGGCATGCTGGAGGTGTCGCTGGTGGGCGGTCTGGTGGCCGGGGTCACCGCCTTCGCCTCCATCGCCTTCCTCATGCATTACTTCCGCAAGCACGAGTTCGAGGCGCTGAACCCCTTCGCCTTCTACTGCTGGATCGCCGGCGCCGCCAGCGCCGCCTATCTGCTGCTGGCGTAACCGCCCGCCGAAGGCGCCCCGCGCGCCAGATAGCGCAACACCAGCCAGGCCTTGCGCGGCGCCGCCAGACGCAGGCGGTGCCGCGGCCAGCGGCGGCGGCGCAACTCGCCCAGCAGGGCCTGATAGCCCACCGCCATCAGGCCGGGGGCGCGCATCACCCGTTGATCGCCCTGGCGCATCATCGCCCAGGCCCGGTCATAATCGGCCCAGGCCATGTCGGCCAGCGCGTCGCAAACGGCGGCCAGGGCGGGATGCTCCAGCACCCGGGCCGGATCGTCGCTTTCGATGCCGTGGCGCGCCAGCAGCTCGTCGGGCAGGTAGAGACGGCCCAGACCGGCATCCTCGCCGAGATCGCGCAGGATATTGGTCAGTTGCAGGGCGCGGCCCAGCACCGCCGCCAGCGCCGCGCCGTCGGGCCCCGGCGCCCCGAAGATCCGCATGGACAAACGCCCCACCGCCCCGGCCACGCGGTCGCAGTAAAGATCCAGCGCCGCCTGGGAGGGCCGCCGCATCTCCCCTTGCACATCCATGGCCACGCCATCGACCACCGCCAGCAGATCGCGGCGCTCCAGGCCGTAGTCGCGCAGCGCCGGCACAAGGGCGCGGGTGGGCGGACGGGTGGGCGCCCCGGCATAAAGCGCGGCGATCTCGGCCCGCCAGAAGTCCAGCGCCGCCAGCCGCTCAACCGCCGGCGCCTCGCCCACATCGGCGATATCGTCCAACAGGCAGCAAAAATCGTAGAGCGCGAACACGGCGCGGCGCTGCCGCCGCCGCAACAGCCGCATGGCCCAGTAAAAAGAGCTTCCCCCCGCCGCCATCATCCCCTCATCGCCAGGGTCAGCCCCACCAGCAGGCCGCCCAGCTTGTCGATTTTCGTCAGTCTCACCTTGTGCGCCAAAGGATCGGTTCTGGCAAGACGTCCGCACAGGCGCCGGGCCAGGGCGATGGTCACCGCCGCCTCGGCCTTGAGGCCCGGCCGGCGCAATTGCCCGGGCAACGCCGCCGCCCGGTCCAGCAGCGTCTGGCAGCCCTCCAGGCAGCGGTCCAGCACCAGACGCAGGGCCGGGGAGCAGGTCCTCTGGCCCAGGCTGGCCGAGCCCGCCGCCGCCAGCCAGTCGGCCGGCAGATAGATGCGCCGCAAACGGCGATAATCGGCGCCGCAGTCTTGGATATGGTTCAGGATCTGCAAGGCGCTGCACAGGGCGTCGCAGGCGGGGATGGCGGCGGCGGCCTCGCCGTGCAGGGCCAGCAGGTAGCGGCCCACCGGCACCGCGGAATAGCGGCAATACTCCAGCAGGGCGTCCCAGTCGGCCATGATCGCCCCGGCGGCATCGCGGCGGAAGGCTTCCAAAAGATCGAGACAGAAATCCGGAGGCAATCCGCTGCGCGCCAGGGAGCGGGCCATGGCGTGGGCCTGGGGCGGCCCCGCGCCGTCGCCCAGGGCGGTGGCGAAGGCCGCCAGCCGCTCCAGCCGGATCTGCGCCGACAGGGTCGGATCGTCGGCCACATCGTCGGCGGCGCGGGCGAAGCGGTAGAAGGCATGGATATGCGGCCGCAAGGGGCGGGCGATCAGCCACGACCCCACGGGGAAATTTTCATCCGGCGCGCCTTTGCCCGTCATCACCACTCCTTGGGAGAAAACTGGGGGATTAAGGGCATTCTAATGCGCCTCCGGTTGCGATCAAGGGGCCGCCTTGCTAACCTCGTTGCCACAAGGACCGGAAGACGGCGGCACCGGATTTCCAGGGAGAGCGCGGGGACCAATCAGGGAGGACCACCCGCCGCCCGGTGACAGTTCAGCGAAACAGGCGGCTGTCACACAAGTCTCCCTTGAAGCCTTGCGGCTTTTACCGCAAGAGCAAGGTACGTTGAACGAAAACAACTCCGCCTTGGAACCATGTTCAGCTGGATCGCCGGAGACGTGCGTCCGCGCACACGCCGGCGCCCGCATTTTGTAGGGGTCACCATGCCGACGATTGAAAACATCACCTACGACGAGATCGCCATCGGGCAATCCGCCACCCTGAAGCGGACCCTGACCAACGACGACATCATCCTGTTCTGCGCCATGTCGGGCGACGTCAATCCCAGCCATTTCGAACAGGCCGGCCGCCAGCACCGCATCGTCGGCCATGGCCTGTGGGGCGCCTCGATGATTTCGGCGCTGCTGGGCAACGAACTGCCGGGACCGGGGGCGCTTTATAAATCCCAGACCCTGACCTTCAAAACCCCGGTGGTCCTGGGCGACACCATCACCGTCACCATCACGGTCACGGCGAAGAACGACGACGACAAGTCCATCACCTTCGACTGCCACGCCGCCAACCAGAGGGACGAGGTGGTCTATACCGGCGTGGCCGAGGTCTATGCCGCCACCGACAAGCGCCGCGAGGAACGGGTGGATCTGCCCGAGGTCAGGCTGAACCGGCGCCGCCATGTGTTCGAGCATCTGGTGGCGCGCGGCGCCGCTCTGAAGCCGGTGACGGTGGCGGTGTGCTATCCCTGCGACGAGGTTTCGCTGCGCGGCCCGGTGGAAGCCGCCGAAGCCGGCCTGATCCAGCCGCTATTGGTGGGCCCCAAGGCCAAGATCGAGGCGGTGGCCGCCCAGTTCGGCATCGACATTTCCGCCTACCGCATCGTCGATGTGGCCGACAGCCTGGTGGCCGCCGAGAAGGCGGTGGCCCTGTGCCGCTCGGGCGAGGCCGAGGTGCTGATGAAGGGCAGCCTGCATACCGACGAGATGATGCGCGAGGTGGCCCGCAAGGAGACCGGCCTGCGCACCAGCCGCCGCATCAGCCACGTTTTCATCATGGACGTGCCCACCTATCCCCGCACCCTGCTGATCACCGACGCGGCGGTGAACATCTATCCCACCCTGGAAGACAAGGTGGACATCCTGCAGAACGCCATCGACCTGGCCCATGTGCTGGACATCCCCGAGCCGAAATGCGCCCTCTTGTCGGCGGTGGAAACGGTCTATCCCAAGATCACCTCCACCCTGGAAGCCGCCGCCCTGTGCAAGATGGCCGATCGCGGCCAGATCACCGGCGGCCTCCTGGACGGCCCGCTGGCCTTCGACAACGCGGTGAGCGAGGAGGCGGCCCGCATCAAGAAGATCAACTCGCCGGTGGCCGGCAAGGCCGACATCCTGCTGGTGCCCGATCTCGAGGCCGGCAACATGCTGGCCAAGCAGCTGGCCTATCTGGCCGACGCCGACGCCGCCGGCATCGTGCTGGGGGCCCGCGTGCCCATCGTGCTGACCAGCCGCGCCGACAGCGCCAAGGCCCGCCTGGCCTCCTGCGCCGTGGCCGTGCTGTTCGCGCGCCGCCGCGAAACCCGCCTGCATATCGCCGCCCAGTAAAAAAACCGGCATCCAAGAATATCCGGAGGAAACGTCCCATGAGCGACGGGATCATCGTCATCAATGCCGGCTCGTCCAGCATCAAGTTCTCTCTTTATCTCAAGAACGGCCACAAGGACCCCGACCTTGTGTGCAAGGGCCTGATGGAAGGGATCGGCGTGGCGCCGGAATTTTCCGCCAAGGCCCCCGACGGCACGCCCCTGGCCAATGAACGCTGGGGGGCCGAGGCCACCCACGAAACCCTGTTCGGCCATCTGATGGACTGGATCAAGGGCCAGCTGGGCGGCGCCCGCCTGCTGGGGGCCGGGCACCGTGTGGTGCATGGCGGCCAGACCTACCGCGTGCCCACGGTGGTGGACGCGCATGTGCTGGCCGATCTGGAAAAGCTGACGCCGCTGGCGCCGCTGCACGCCCCGCACAATATCAGCCCGATGAAAACCCTGGCCCGGCTCTATCCCGGCCTGAAGCAGGTGGCCTGCTTCGATACCGCCTTCCACACCACCAACGATCCCATTTCCTGCCTTTACGCCATCCCGCGCTGGCTGCTGGACGAGGGCGTGCGCCGCTACGGCTTCCACGGCCTGTCCTACGAATATATCAGCCGCCGCCTGAAGGAGATCGACCCCGCCCTGGCCAAGGGCAAGGTGGTGGTGTGCCACCTGGGCAGCGGCGCCTCCATGTGCGCCATCGACAATGGCCGCTCGGTCACCACCACCCTGGGCTTCTCCACCCTGGAGGGCCTGCCCATGGGCACCCGCACCGGCATTCTCGATTCCGGCATCATCCTCTACCTGCTGCAGGAAAAGAAGATGAGCGCCAAGGAGATCGAAACCCTGCTGTTCAAGCAGTCGGGGCTTTTGGGACTGTCGGGCCTCAGCAACGACATGCGGGTGCTGATGGGCAGCGACGATCCCCACGCCAAGGAGGCGGTGGATTTCTTCATCTACCGCATCTGCCGCGAGCTGGGCTCGCTGTCGGCGGCCCTGGGCGGCATCGACGGCGTGGTCTTCACCGCCGGCATCGGCGAACGTTCGCAGGCGGTGCGCGCCCGCGTGCTGGAACGCTCGTCCTGGCTGGGCTTCGCCGTGGATCCGGCCGCCAATACCGCCCTGGAGGGCCGCATCTCGCCGCCCGGCGCCAAGGCCGCCTACGTCATCCCCACCGACGAGGAGCTGATGATCGCCATCCACACCCTGCACACCCTGGAACCCGTGCCGGCGTAACGGTTTCCGTTTCACGGGCCGCGCCGGTCAGCGCCGCGCGGCCCTTTATGCGCAGGGCAATCGGGGGCCCCCGATTGCCCTGGTTTTCACATGTCCGCTCAGGCGCCGGGCGCTGGCGTGCCGCCAGCTTGGCTTGCGCGCAAACGGTTGCGCGGGCCCTCAATGGGCCAACGCGGCGAAAATCCCCTTGCAAACGAACAACGATCGCGCGGTCACTGAGGTGACCCTGCCTTTATGCGCGAAGAGGATTGGCGCGCCCGCGCCGATCTGCTACACCCAGCGCCATGAGCGAAAAGAAAGAAGATCCCATCCGTCTGTTCCTGCTGTCGGCATTGGCGGACGGTTCCCTGAAGGCGCCACACGAGCTGGCGCGCGCCTTCCATGCCACCCGCGCCAAACCCAGCGACGGCCCCAGCGCCTGGCGCCGCTACATGAACGCCATCAAGCAGCAGGCCACCTTCATGGCCCGCTCCGGCGCTCTGATGTTCGTGCGCAAGGGCGAGCCCATCCACCCCGACGACGTCAAGGGCGTGGTCAAGCTGCGCCTGCCCCGGCCCGGCGAGCCGATCCCCGCGCCCAAGCCGCGCGATGACGACGACATGTGGGACGGCGAGGACGACGGGGAATAAACCGTCAACGTTCATAAAGCAGGATCTGTCGGCCCGGACGCTGGCCGGCAGCTCCTGTCGGCTCCAGCCCGCAATGACGGAGCACCGCCCACGACGCGGCGTTTTCCGGACGGCATTCGGCCATGATGCGGCGCTTCGGGAAGCGCTCCAGGAGTGCCGCGATCAGGCCCTGGGCGATTTCGGTGGCATAGCCCCGCCCCTGAAAGGCGCAGCCGACCCAGTAGCCGATCTCGATATGATCGCCCTCCCGCAGATGCGCTCCAGCCACGGCGACCAGACGCCCATCAGCCGCCCTGACACCAAAAAATCGATCCCCCGCCCCCTGCTGCGCTATGAGCCCTTTTGCCTGGTCGAGATCGAACGGAAAACGGAGGAAATCCACCGCGTCGGTGATCACCCTGTCGTCGGTCAGGATCCGGAGCGCCTCGGCATCGGCAGACACGAGAGCACGCGCCGAAAAGCGCGGCGTGGCAAAGATATCGACCCCCTGCAGACTGTCCACGATCCTCTCCCCCAAAAAAACAAAACGGCCACCGGAACAACGCGGTGGCCGTTTTCGTGTGGGCGCCCCTTGCGGTCAGGCCGGGATGCAGGTCCCGTCCACCGGGCACACGGCGGCGCACTGGGCGCTATCGAAGAAGCCCTTGCATTCGGTGCACTTGCCGGCATCGATCACGAACACGCCACCGCTTTCGGAAATGGCCTTGTTGGGGCATTCGTATTCGCAAGCACCGCAGCCAGTGCACTGGTCCGCCACGATCTTGTAAGACATGTGATCCCACTCCTCTTGATTATCCGACGGCCGGAACCACCGGTCCGCCCTTTATACTCCATCTCCGCCCCGTAATTCCATAAGGGGCGGCACTCTCTTTACACCCATTTCGCCGCGCCCATCTTTAACGGATATCAATCGCAAGCCCTTCCCGCCGCACATCCTCCAGCCGCACCAGCTCGCCGTGCGCGGCCGCCGCCAGCCGGCGCACGCAGCGCTTCAGTTCGGGCACGTTGCCGGGAAAGGGCCGCGCCAGCAGGGCGTCGAGGGCCGGCGGCGCCATGCGCACCCGGCACTGATGCTCGGCGTTGAAGCCCTGCAGGATCAGATCCACCAGCAGCGGAATATCCTCGGCCCGGTCGCGCAAGGGCGGCAGGCCGATGGCCACACCGCCGAAGCGGGCCTCGATTTCGGCGGGCAACGGGTCGGCCGCCGCCTCATCCGGGGGATCGACGGCGAATAAAAACCGCACCTCCTGCCGTCCGCCCCGGCCGCCCGGCTCGGCGTCCTGCAACAGGCGCAGCAGCCGTTCGCGCAAGGCCGGGGACAGCGCCGTCACATCCTGCAGGAACAGGGTGCCGCCGGCGGCGCGGTCGAGGCCGTCCACGAACAAGCGGCGCACCAGGGTGGCCTCGGGGCGTTCGCCGCAATCCACCGCCACGAAGGGGCCGTCCTTGCGCGGCCCCAGGCCGTGCGTCAGGCGGGCCAGCAGCTCCTTGCCGGTGCCGGCCTCGCCGCAGAACAGCAGCGGCGCCCGCCCCCCGGCATGATGCTGCACCTGTTCCAGGGCATCCTGCATGGCCCGGCTCACCGCCACCACCTGCGGCAGCGCCGACCAGTCGCCGGCGCGTTTCTGCAAACTGTAAAGATCGCGGCGCAGGGCGTTGCGTTCGGCCTCCAGGGCGGCCTGCGCCGTCAAGGTCTGCTCCAGGAGCGCCGCCGCCTGCTCCAGAAAGCCCTGACGCGCCGCCAGCCAGGGCGCCCGGCCGCACACCGCCAGCACGCCGTGCACCCGGCCTTCGGCCCGCAGCGGCAGGGCGATCCGGTCGGCCTCGCGCTGCGGGGCGTCGTCGCGCAGGGCCCGATCGGCCAGCCCCAGCAAGCCCTCGGCCGCATGGGCGGGGGCCGCCACCCGGCGCCGCCCCCACAGGGCCAGCACCCCCTCCACCTCCGCCCGGGCCCGCAGATGCTCGGCCAGCCGGGCCAGGGCATCGTCTCCCGGCAGCGCCGCCAGCAATATCCGGCAGACGGCGTAAAGATCGGCCTCGGCCATGATGCGGATTCCTTCTCGAACCTTACCCCCTGCCAAGGATGGGGGCCGGGCGCGCGAAGGGAAAGCAAAAAAAATTACCGCCGCCGCGCCGCCCCCAACCCGGGATGACACTATTTTAAGCACCCCCGCACGCCTGAAACGGCAAGGACTTAAGCCCTAACGCCCCCTGGCGGCGTTTTGCGGCGGCCCATTGCCGAGGATGCGGGCAATTGCCGCCGAAAAGGGCAGATATCAAGACCTTATGCGGCATTTCCGCCGCCATCATGCGGCTTGACAGGGGCCAGGGAGCCGCTAGGCTCGTGACAGGAGCATGAAACGAGGGCACCGGCACTTCATGGATTATTTTCTCCAGCAACTGATCAACGGCCTGACCCTGGGCTCCATCTACGGCCTGATCGCCATCGGCTACACCATGGTCTACGGCATCATCGGCATGATCAATTTCGCCCATGGCGACCTCTACATGGTGGGCGCCTTCATTTCCATGATCGCCTTCATGCTGCTGGCGGTGCTGGGCATCACCTCGGTGCCGCTGGCCCTGGCCCTGGTGCTGGTGATGGCCATGCTGTTCACCGCCGTTTACGGCTGGGCCATCGAGCGCATCGCCTACCGGCCCTTGCGCGGCTCCTTCAAGCTGGCGCCGCTGATTTCCGCCATCGGCATGTCCATCGTGCTGGAAAACTATGTGCAGATCGCGCAAGGGGCCAGGGTCAAGCCCATGCAGCCCCTGATCCAGGGCGGCTTCGATCTGTCGTTGCAGCCCGGCCATCACACCTCGCTGTCGCTGCTGCAGATCCTGATCATGCTGCTGACCGTGGGCCTGATGGCGGTGTTCTCGTGGATCATCACCAAAACCCCGCTGGGCCGGGCCCAGCGCGCCACCGAGCAGGATATGACCATGGCCACGCTGCTGGGGGTGAACGTGGACCGCATCATCTCGGCCACCTTCATCATCGGCGCCTGCCTGGCCGCCGTGGCCGGGCTGATGGTCACCCTTTATTACGGCGTCATCGATTTCTATATCGGCTTCATCGCCGGCATGAAGGCCTTCACCGCCGCCGTGCTGGGCGGCATCGGCTCGCTGCCGGGCGCCATGCTGGGCGGCCTGCTGATCGGCCTGATCGAGGCCTTCTGGTCGGGCTATTTCAGCATCGAATACAAGGATGTGGCCACCTTCGGCATCCTGGTGATGGTGCTGATCTTCCGGCCCACCGGCCTTCTGGGCAAACCCGAGATCGAGAAGGTCTGACGCCATGGCCTCGCGTCTCGCCTCAAAAAGCCCCGCCGCCACCCTGGTGAAGGACAGCGCCGCCGCCGCCCTGGTGGCCGCCCTGCTGGCGCTGCCGCTGCTGGGCTTCCGCATGACCGACACCGCGCGCGGCCTGGTGCTGGATTATCGCTTCCCCCTGGTGCTGTGGTCGGCCGGCGTGGTGTTCGCCGGGCGCCTGCTGTTCACCCTGGCCGGGGCCGCCATCGGCCGCCGCCTGGCCGCCCGCCCGCCCCGCGCCGCCGCCCGCCGCTGGCCGCTGTCGGGGGGGCGCGGCCGCGCCCTGGCCGGCTGGGCCATGGTGGGCTTCGCCCTGGTGCTGCCCTTAACGCCGTTCGGCGACCGTAATCTGGTGGACAAGGCCACCCTGCTGCTCATCTACATCATGCTGGGCTGGGGCCTGAACATCGTGGTGGGGCTGGCCGGACTGCTGGATCTGGGCTATGTGGCCTTCTACGCCGTGGGGGCCTATTCCTACGCCCTCCTGTCGCAGGCCTTCGGCCTCAGCTTCTGGCTGTGCCTGCCCATCGCCGGGCTGATGGCCGCCACCTTCGGCATGGTGCTGGGCTTTCCGGTGCTGCGCCTGCGCGGCGATTATCTGGCCATCGTCACCTTGGGCTTCGGCGAAATCATCCGTGTGGTGCTGCTGAACTGGCAAAGCCTGACCGGCGGCCCCGACGGCGTTTACGACATCAAGCGCCCCAGCTTCTTCGGCCTGCCCTTTTCCGCCTTCGCCCCCGAGGGGCACCAGACTTTCGCACAGTTCTTCGGCCTGGCCTATTCGCCCAACCAGCGCATCTACTTCCTTTACTACCTGATCCTGATCCTGGCCCTGGCCACCAATCTCTTCACCCTGCGCATCCGCCGTCTGCCCATCGGCCGGGCCTGGGAGGCCCTGCGCGAGGACGAGATCGCCTGCCGCAGCTTAGGCATCAATCCCACCAAGACCAAACTGTCGGCCTTCGCCATCGGCGCCATGTTCGCCGGGTTTGCCGGCTCGTTCTTCGCCACCCGCCAGGGCTTCATCAGCCCGGAAAGCTTCACCTTCATCGAATCGGCCATCATCCTGTCCATCGTGGTGCTGGGCGGCATGGGCAGCCAGGTGGGCATCGTGCTGGCCGCCGTGCTGCTGGTGGGCCTGCCGGAATGGTTCCGCGATCTGCAGCTTTACCGCATGCTGGCCTTCGGCGGCGCCATGGTGCTGATCATGCTGTGGCGGCCGCGCGGCCTGCTGGCGCACCGCGATCCCACCATTCTGCTGGCCGATCACCCGGCCCCGTCCCCGGCCGATCCCACCGCCCCGTCCGAGGTGTCGCCATGAGCCGCGCCCCCCTGCTCGCCGTCGAGCATCTCAGCATGCGCTTCGGCGGCCTTCTGGCGGTGAACGATCTCAGCTTCACCGCCCACCAGCGCGAGATCACCGCCATCATCGGCCCCAACGGCGCCGGCAAGACCACCCTGTTCAACTGCCTGACCGGCTTTTACAAGCCCAGCGTCGGCCGCCTGACCCTGACCCCGCCCGACGGCGGCCGGTTCCTGCTGGAACGCATGGAGGGCTTTCGCATCACCAAGGATGCCAAGGTGGCGCGCACCTTCCAGAACATCCGGCTGTTTTCCGGCATGAGCGTGCTGGAAAACCTGATCGTGGCCCAGCATAACGGCCTGATGCGGGCCTCGACCTATTCCCTGGCCGGGCTGTTCGGCCTGCCGCGCTACCGCCAGGCCGAGCGGCGGGCGGTGGAGAAGGCCCGCTACTGGCTGGACAAGGTGGGGCTGACCGATCTGGCCGACGGCCTGGCCGGCAACCTGCCCTACGGCTCGCAGCGCCGCCTGGAAATCGCCCGCGCCATGTGCACCGATCCGGCGCTGTTGTGCCTCGACGAACCGGCGGCGGGCCTGAACCCGCGCGAATCCCTGGAGCTCAACACCCTTCTGATGGATATCCGCCGTGATCAGGGCATTGGCATCCTGCTGATCGAGCACGATATGAGCGTGGTGATGCAGATTTCCGATCATGTGGTGGTGCTGGATCACGGCGCCCCCTTAAGCCAGGGCACGCCCGAGGCGGTGCGCAACGATCCGGCGGTGATCCGCGCCTATCTGGGCGCCGCCGACGACGAGGCGCTGCCCCCCGACATTGCCGCCGATTTGGCCGCCGAAGGAAAGGCCGCGCCATGCTGAGCATCCGCAATCTCGAGGCCTCCTACGGCCGCATCCAGGCTCTGCACGGCGTCGATATCGACGTGGAGGCGGGCGAGATCGTCACCCTGATCGGCGCCAACGGCGCCGGCAAGACCACCCTGCTGATGACCCTGTGCGGCAAGCCCCGCGCCGGCAAGGGCAGCATCACCTTCGAGGGCGAGGACATCACCCGCCTGCCCACCTACCAGATCGTGCGGCGCGGCATCGCCCACGCCCCGGAAGGGCGGCGCATCTTTCCGCGCATGTCGGTGCTGGAAAACCTGCAGATGGGCGCGGTGACGGTGGATCCCAAATATTTCGCCGACGATCTCGACCGGGTGCTGACCCTGTTCCCCCGCCTGAAAGAGCGCATCGGCCAGCGCGGCGGCACCCTGTCGGGCGGCGAACAGCAGATGCTGGCCATCGGCCGCGCCCTGATGAGCCGGCCCCGCCTGCTGCTGCTGGATGAGCCCTCGCTGGGGCTGGCGCCGCTGGTGGTTCGCCAGATCTTCGACATCATCCGCGATATCAACCGCCAGCAGAAGGTGACGGTGTTCCTGGTGGAGCAGAACGCCTTCCATGCCCTGAAGCTGGCGCACCGCGCCTATGTCATGGTCAACGGCCGCATCGCCATGAGCGGCAGCGGCGCCGAGCTGCTGGCCGATGCCGGGGTGCGCGCCGCCTATCTGGAGGGCGGGCACGAGGCCCCGCCCCCCCGCCCCGCCCCGGAGGCCGCGCCATGAGCGATTTCGCCACCCTGACCGGCAGCGCGCCGGGCGTGTTCATCGGCATCACCCTGGTGCTGATGGGCGGCTGCGCCTTCATGAGCGGCCAGGCCCTGGCCGCCACCTGGCGGCCCATGTGGCAGGCGGCGTTCTATGCCCTGCTGCTGGGCCTGGCCGACCGTTTCCTGGGCTATGCCCTGTTCCAGGGGCCGTTGCTGTCGGGCCGGGGCTATGTCCTCGATACCCTGGTGCTGGCCGCCGTGTCCCTGGCCGCCTATCGCATGACCCGCGCCCATCAGATGGTGGCGCAATATCCCTGGCTTTACGAGCGCAGCGGCCTGTTCGGCTGGCGCGCCCTGGGGCCGGAGGCGGAGCGCTCTTAAGGATCGGGCGGGCCCTGGGGCCCGCCCCTCTCGTCCGGGCCGCCGGGGGGTGGCCGGAAGTTCGGCGCGGGCATCGATGCCCGGGCCGGTGTCAGCTCACTCGCAGCAGGGAGTTTTCTATCCATGTCCAGCCTCAAGACCGCTCTTCTGGCCGCCGTCGCCGTGACCGCCATGGGCGCCAGCGCCGCCAGGGCCAACATTCTCGTTGGGGTGGCCGGTCCCATGACCGGCAGCAACGCCGCCTTCGGCGAGCAGTACCGCCGCGGGGCCGAAAAGGCCATCGAAGACATCAACGCCAAGGGCGGCCTCCTGGGGCAGAAACTGTCCCTGGTGGTGGGAGACGACGCCTGCGACCCCAAACAGGCCGTGAACGTGGCCAATGATCTGGTCTCGAAGAACGTGGCGGTGGTGATCGGGCATTTCTGCTCCAGCTCCTCCATCCCCGCTTCCAGCGTCTATGCCGAAAGTAACGTGATCGAGATTTCGCCCGGCTCCACCAACCCGGTCTATACCGATCGCGGCATGCCCGATCTGTTCCGCGTTTGCGGCCGCGACGATGCGCAGGGCCCCACCGCCGCCAAATATGTGGCCGAGCATTTCAAGGGCAAGCGCGTGGCGGTGCTGAACGACAAATCGGCCTACGGCAAGGGCCTGGCCGACGAGTTCACCAAGGAACTGCATAGCCTGGGCATCAAGGAGGTCTTCAACGACAGCATCACCGTGGGCGACAAGGATTTCAGCCCGCTGATCGCCAAGCTGAAGAACATCAAGGCCGACGTCATCTATTTCGGCGGCTATGAAACCGAGGGCGGCCTGATCGTGCGCCAGGCGGCGGAACAGGGCCTGAAGGCCACCCTGATCGGCGGCGACGCCCTGGTGACCCAGGATTTCTGGTCCATCACCGGCCCCACCGGCAACGGCACCCTGATGACCTTCGGCCCCGACCCGCGCCTCAACCCGGCCAACGCCGCCCTGGTCAAGGCCTTCCGCGCCCAGAAATACGAACCCGAGGCCTACACCCTCTACACCTACGGCGCCATCCAGGCCTGGGCCCAGGCGGTGAAGAAGGCCGGCAGCATCGACAGCACCAAGGTGGAAAAAAGCCTGCGCGCCAACAAGTTCGATACCGTGCTGGGCAAGATCGGCTTCGACGCCAAGGGCGACGTGACCGCGCCTGGCTACGTGTTCTACATGTGGAAGGACGGCAAGTACGTCTACGCCAAGTAAACGCCCCATCTGTTCTGGCATAAGGTGTCATTTTTCAGCATAAGTTGGTACTGCATCAGGCCAGAACTAGAAAACGTTTCTTGAGAAAGAATCGACGCTGGAATAAAATCCGGCGTCGGTTTTTTCATGGAAGCGGGCGATGGCACGGCTCAAGTCCATCTGTTCATCCATTATTCAGGCTTCTGGTCTCGGCGCCATTGCAGGCGCGCAACTTGAGCGGATTATTGAGGGCAGCAACGAAGATGAGTTCCTGATTTTAGGCGCTCTCCTGTACGCCATGAACCCGTCTCCTTACGTTCTGTTCCTGGGAGATGGCGAATGGATACTCGTCACCCCGTGGGGTTGCCAGGCATCTTCCTTCGTGAAGAACAACCGTCACACGGGCGAACGCCTACCATTTGTCAACGAGCTGATGCCCTCCCGCTTTGAACTCAGCGACCGCGAACTTCGAGAGTTCTTCTGCCTCTTGGAACTCTCCTTATTTAAGTTGCTGGAATTACACGAAGCCCCCTCCGTTTTTGGAAAGGCATTTGAGAAGCTCACCTTGGGGGATTTGCGTAGGGAGGTGCGGAAGGCCAAGCTCTTGAGCGCCCCCGCGCTGGATGCGCTGGACAAGATTGTCGAGACGCGGAACGAGTTTAATCACTCGATGAGGAAGGTTAGAGACGTGACCTATTGCGGGGTGCCACTCTACAAGTCCCATTCCAGCAGATACCTACCCCGGCGAAATCGCGACCCATCCGTTCGACGGTTTTTCATCGACGATGCCTTCACGCTGACGGAAGAGGTCGTGTCCGTATACCGCCTTCAGCAATCGAAGTTAGTGGACGGAGAAATACTATCCTCCTTCCTGCGGGGAGACCTTACTCTTTTGGCGGTGAATGACGCCGTAATCCATAGCATGCATCGAGACACCGCCTTGGAAGAGCGCCATTGG
Organism: Pseudomonadota bacterium; assembly: GCA_021782815.1. Lineage (GTDB taxonomy): Bacteria > Pseudomonadota > Alphaproteobacteria > Rhodospirillales > Magnetospirillaceae > JAJZGK01. The sequence goes on along the minus strand of JAJXUO010000025.1, from coordinate 21,263 downwards.
CAAGAGTGGCAGGCTATGGAATGAACTCCATCATCGGCGATCCCTCGGACTGCCATCCGATCCCCGTGGTGAGGACGTGGCGCCCGACAGAGCCGTGACGGAGGCATCCGCCTGACTACTATCCCTCCAACAGGGAGCCTTCGATGGCCGTTCCATCCTCTTGCTTACGATCCAGAGATGAACACGGATGCGCCGTGTCGTTGCGGCCGGCCGGGGAACGATCAAAGACGTTTTATACCGCACGCTCTCACACGAAAAAAAGCCGCCGGGGTTTCCCCCGGCGGCAGGGCTTGGAAAAGGGACCTCAAAAATCGGAACGTGGTGCCCTTGATCAGGCGCCCAGGCCGGTCTCCGACCGGATCTGCTGCGCGGTGAAGGCCTCACGTTCCGCCATCGCCCGCGCACTGCGGTCGATCACCGAAAAGAACCAGATGGACAGGAAAGCCAGCGGCATGGAGACGATGGCCGGATAGCGGCAGGGGAACGGCGCCGCGGCGTGGCCCAGCACATCCCGCCACACCTCCGGGCCCAGCACCGTCAGGGCCAGCGCCGCCGCCAGGCCGATGAACCCGCCGACAACGGCGCCCCGGGTGGTGAGGCCGCGCCAGAACATCGACAAGACCAGCACCGGAAAATTGCTGCTGGCGGCCACGGCGAAGGCCAGCCCCACCAGATAGGCGATGTTCTGGTGCCGGAACAGCAGGCCCAGCAGCACCGCCAGCACGCCCAAGCCCAGTACCGCCAGTTGCGCCGCCCGCACCTCGGCCTGTTCGCTGGTGCGGCCGCGGGCCAGAACATTGGCGTAAAGATCGTGCGAGATGGCCGAGGCTCCGGCCAGGGTCAGCCCGGCCACCACCGCCAGGATGGTGGCGAAGGCCACCGCGGCGACGAAGCCCAGGAACAGATCGCCGCCCACCACCTGGGCCAGATACAACGCCGCCATGTTGAAGCCGCCGGCCAGGGCCGTCTCTCCGCCGACGGGGCCGGAAGATCCGCCCAGCAGCACGATGGCGCCGAAGCCGATGATGAAGGTGAGCAGATAGAAATAGCCGATGAAGCCGGTGGCGTAGAACACCGATTTGCGCGCCGCCCTGGCATCGGCCACGGTGAAGAAGCGCATGAGGATATGCGGCAGCCCGGCGGTGCCGAACATCAGGGCCAGGGCCAGCGACAGCACATCCAGCGGATGGTGGATCAAAAGACCGGGGGCGAGAATGGCCTGATGGCGGCCATGCGCCGCCACCGCCTGGGCGAACAGCGCGCCCACGTCGAAGCCGAAGGGGGCCAGCACCGCCAGGGCGATGAAGCTGGCCCCGGCCAGCAGCAGGCAGGCCTTGATGATCTGCACCCAGGTGGTGGCGCGCATGCCGCCGAAGGCCACATAAACCATCATCAGCAGCCCCACCAGGGCCACGGCCAGACCATAATCGAGGCCGAACAGCAGGCGCATCAGCTGCCCCGCCCCCACCATCTGCCCGGCCAGATAGAAGATCACCACCACCAGGGAGCTGGCGGCGGCGAAACTGCGCACCGGCCCCTGGTTCAGGCGGTAGGAGACCACGTCGGCGAAGGTGTAGCGGCCCAGATTGCGCAGGCGCTCGGCGATGAGGAACAGCACGATGGGCCAGCCCACCAGCCAGCCCACCGAATAGATCAGGCCATCGAAGCCGCCGCCGTAGACCAGGGCCGAAATGCCCAGGAACGAGGCCGCCGACATATAATCCCCGGCAATGGCCAGACCGTTCTGAAAGCCGGTAACCCCGGCCCCGGCCACGTAAAATTCCTCGGCCGAGCGGGTGCGCAAGGCCGCCCAGCCGGTGATGGCCAGGGTCAGCCCCACGAACAGCAGAAAGCTGACGACGGCGCTCCAATCGGCGGCGGGATGCAACCAGGCCGCGCTCATCGCGACTCCTCGATCAAGGCATGGGTCAGGGGATCGAACACGGTGTTGGCGCGGCGCACATAAAGCCCGGTCAGCGCCACCGACCACAGGATCACCCCCACGCCCAGCCCCAGCCCCACGGTCAGGGTGCCGCCCGGCAGCACCGGCCGCGCCAGCAGCGCCGGCGCCCAGGCCGCCAGAAGGATAAAGCCGAAATACGCCGCCAGCACCAGGGCGGCCAGCCCCCAGGCCAGGCGGGCGCGCATGCCCACCAGTTCGGCATATTTCGGATTGCGGCTGATCCGCTGCGGCAGATCGTCGGTCACGGGGATCTCCATGCGCCCTCTTATGGACAACAAGAATTACCGAAGCCTGACAAATCGTCAACAATATTGGGAAACGACAAAGCGCACAGATATCGATCACTATAAATTCAATGCGCTTAATTTTATAAAATTTATCAATTACAAAAATAACATATAAACCACATCACTCCATTTAGTCCGCAAAACACCCTCACTCAACACATTATAAAATATGAATTTATTTAAACAGCCTAACTTTAAATAACATAAATTCAGTTCATTTCATAACAACTTCAGTGAAAGCGAAAAATCCATAGAATTGCAAAATTCGCATAGCTCTATTCGCTTTTATCATTTGACCATATTATCTATGATGAAAGGCATGTTCCACCTCACCCCCACCCTCAGCCGCCTGGACAGTTTTCCCTACCGTCACCGTCTGGGCGAGGTGATGGCGCGGCCGGTCCTGACCGGAGCGGAGGGGCTCACCCTGGCCCAGGTCTGCGCGCGGATGGATCGGGCCGCCTCATCATCGCTGGTGATCGTGGATGCGCGCGGCCTGCCGCGCGGCATTTTGACGGAGCGCGACGTGATCCGCGCCATCAGCCAGCGGGGGGAGGAGGCCTTGCGCGCCCCCGCCGCCGCCCTGATGTCGTCGCCGGTCCGCACCATGACCGCCGACGCCTATCTTTATATCGGCATCGCCCGCATGAGCCGCCTGGGGCTGCGCCACCTCCTGGTGGTGGACGGCAACGGCCGCCCGGCGGGCATGCTCACCGCCCGCCATCTTCTGAAGGTGCGCAGCGTGCGGGCCCTGATCATCGGCGACGATCTGACCGAGGCGGAAACCGCCGCCGATCTGCGCCGCGCCCACGACAGCCTGCCCATTCTGGCCGAAAACCTGCTGGCCGACGGCGTGGCCGCCCGCGAGATCGCCGCCGTCATCAGCGCCGTGCTGCGCGACATCACCGCCCGCGCCGCGCAACTGGTGGAGCAAAGCCTGGCCCGCGACGGCGACGGCTACGGCGCCGCCCCGGCGCCCTGGGCCCTGCTGATCCTGGGCTCGGGCGGGCGGGGGGAAAGCCTGCTGGCCTGCGACCAGGACCACGCCCTGGTGCATGAGGGCACCGCCGACGACGACCGCTGGTACGCCGCCTTCGCCACCCGCTTCACCGATCTTCTGGCCGAGGCCGGAATCCCGCCCTGCCCCGGCGGCGTCATGGCCAGCAACCCGGACTGGCGCCGCCCGCTGGCCGACTGGCAATGGGAAATCCGCCGTTGGGTGTTCGAACCGCAGTCGCGCACCATGCGCAGCATCGATCTGTTCTTCGACGCCCAGCCGGTGCACGGCTCGGCCGCCCTGGCCGGGCGCTTGCACCGCTATGCCGTTGAAACCGCCGGAACCTCGGCCTTCTTCACCCAGTTCCTGGCCCTTAACGTGGCCGCCAGCGACGGCCCCCTCGGCCTGTTCGGCCAGATCCCCACCTGGGGCGGCCATTTCAACGCCAAAACCGCCGGGCTGTTCCCCATCGTTGCCGCCACCCGGGCCAAGGCGGTGCGCAACGGCCTTCTCGCCACCGGCACCGCCGCCCGCCTGCAAGCCCTGCAAGAGACCGGCGTGATGCTGGAAGAGGACGGCGCCAGCCTGACCGCCGCCTTCGACACCCTGTTGCGCTTGCTGTTGCGCCAGCAACTGGCCGACATCACCGCCGGGCGGACGCCTGGGCACGACCTGATCCCCGCCCGCCTCGACCGCGCCGATCACGCCGCCCTGAAATCCGCCCTGCGCCGCATCCGCGTGCTGAAACAGACCCTGCCCGGCCGTTAACCGATTGCCGTCCAGGGAAACCGGCTCAAAATCGGGTTCCCCCCCGTTCCGCCGCGATGAACCAAAAAATCACACCAGGTCCACCCGATCGCCCAGGGCGTTGCAGGCGATGGCGTGCAGCAGGGCGTCCACCGTGGTGCAGCCCTCCCGCAGCACCCGCAGCCGATAGGGCGCCGCCTGGGGCGACAGCGCGGTGTGGGTGACGCAATTCTGCGTCATCATGCCGCACAGCAGCAGTTCGTCGATGCCCCGCCGCTCCAGGTCCGCCGCCAGGCTGGTACCGCGAAACGCGTCGGCGCGGGTCTTCGTCACCACCAGGGCCTCGGGCGCCGCCGCCAGCAGGCGGGGATGCAGGGCGGCGCCATCGCTGCCGGCCCGGAAGAACGGCGCCTCGGCCCCACCCTCGTGCCGCACCAGAATCACCGTTTCGCCCGCCGCCCGCGCCCGGGCCACGGCGGCCAGCACCGTTTCCAGGACCGCCTCGGCCTGCCACAGCGGATAGAGACCGCCGGGAAAATAGTCGTTCTGCAGATCGATCACCACCAGGGCCTTGCCGGACATCGCCATTACTCCTTCAGACTATATCCCGGTGATCGGAACCGATCACCGGGTGCCCCTCAAGCGCCGGGCGCGGCTTCCAGCCGCTTGGCTTTCCTCCGCTTCCCTCCTACGCTCACGCTCCGTCGTCGCTACGGGGCCCTCAATGGGCCAGCCGCGTCCCGATGAGAAAACACATCAGGACGCGGTGTAAACCGACAGCGAGCCCCACCCTACGCCGCCGCCGCCGCCGGGCGTGAGCGACGCGGCGGCCAATCTGCGTTAGGATCGGGCCAGATCCGCCCCGCTCCGGAAACGCCCATGCCGCCCGCCACCATCGCCGTTCTGGCCTTCGATCGCATCAGCCCGTTCCACCTGTCGGCGCCCTGCCTGGTGTTCCACGACGGCGCCCCGCCCGAAGAGCGCGCCGACCGTCTGCTGGTCTGCGCCGCCGAGGCCGGGCCGCTGCGCACCAGCGCCGGATTTTCCCTGGTGGTGGAGCATGGCCTGGAGGCCCTGGCCGAGGCCGATCTCATCATCATCCCCAGTTGGCGCGACGTGGCCGAACGCCCGCCGTCGGCGCTGCTGGAGGCCTTGCGCGCCGCCCATGGGCGCGGCGCCGTGCTGGTGGGGCTGTGCCTGGGCGCCTATGTGCTGGCCGAAGCCGAATTGCTGGACCACCGCCCCGCCACCACCCACTGGGCCTTCGCCGAGGATTTCGCCCGCCGCCATCCCGCCGTGCGTCTGGATGCCGGGGTGCTGTATGTGGACGATGGCGACATCGTCACCTCGGCGGGCACGGTGGCGGCCATCGACTGCTGCCTGCATCTGGTGCGCCGCCGCGCCGGGGCCGCCGCCGCCAACCGGCTGGCCCGCCTGCTGGTGACGGCACCGCACCGCCAGGGCGGCCAGGCCCAGTTCATCGAGCGGCCGCTGCCGGCGCCGGGCGGCGAAACCCGGCTGGCCGCCCTGCTCGACTGGATGCGCGGCCGCCTCGACCAGCCCCTGACCCAGGATATGGTGGCGGTGCGGGCCGGCATGAGCCGGCGCGGCCTGGCCCGGCATTTCCGCCAGCTCACCGGCCTCAGCGTCGGGCAGTGGCTGCTGGCCGAACGGCTGGCCCTGGCCCGACGGCTGCTGGAGGACACCAGCCTCTCCATGGAGGCGGTGGCGGCGGCGGCGGGATTCGGCTCGGCTCTGTCCTTCCGCCAGCATTTCCGCCGCCATGTCCACACCACGCCCTCGGCCTGGCGCCGCCATACCGCCCGGCCAATGCTTTGACCCGTTGGGCCAAATCATGCCGAGACGGTGAGCCCCGTCCCGGGGCCGCTCAAATGCCGCGCGGGCTTGCCGGTCGGCGTGTCTTTTAAGTCAAATCACGTGCCGGCCGGCATCAGTTCCGGGGCGAGCCCCTATAACAGTCCGGCCATGGCCTCGGCCACCGCCTGCGGGGTGAAGCCGAAATGGCGGAACAGCGCGGGCGCCGGGGCCGATTCGCCGAAGCGGGTCATGCCGATCACCGCGCCCGCGCCCACCACCTTCCACCAGGGATCGGGATGGGCCGCCTCCACCGCCAGCCGGGGCAGGCCGGGGGGCAGCACGCCGTCGCGCCAGGCGCGGTCCTGGGCCAGGAACAGTTCCAGGCAGGGCATGGACACCACCGCCACCGCCCGCCCCTGTTCGGCCAGCAGCGCCTGCGCCGCCAGGGCCAGCGCCACCTCCGAGCCGGTGGCGATGATCACCCCCCGGGCCGCCCGTCCGTCCGCCGGGGCGGCCAGCACATAGCCGCCCCGGCGGATCGCCTCCAGCCCGGCCGGATCATGGGGCTGGCAGGGCAGGCCCTGGCGCGACAGCAGCAGGGCGCTGGGGCCGTCGGCCCGCTCCACCGCCGCCTGCCAGGCCACGGCGGTTTCCACGGCGTCGCAGGGGCGCCACACCGCCAGGCCGGGGATCAGCCGCAGGCTGGCCGCCTGCTCCACCGGCTGGTGGGTGGGGCCATCCTCGCCGAGGCCGATGGAATCGTGGGTGAAGACATGGATCACCCGCTGGCGCATCAGCGCCGCCATGCGCAGGGCGTTACGGGCGTAATCGGAAAACACCAGGAAGGTGCCGCCGAAGGGGATGAAGCCGCCATGCAGGGCCAGGCCGTTCATCATCGCCGCCATGCCGAACTCGCGCACGCCGTAGCTGAGATAACGCCCGGCCCCGCCGTCGTTGACCCGCTCGGCCCCGCTCCAGTCGGTAAGGTTGGAGCCGGTGAGATCGGCCGAGCCGCCGAACAGTTCGGGCAGATGCGGCGCCAGCAGGCCGATGGCCTCTTGCGAGGCCTTGCGCGTGGCCACGGCGCCGCTCCGCCCCAGCGCCGCCGTCAGCAGCGTGCCCACCGTCAGCCGCCAATCGTCGGGCAACTGCCCGGCCATGCGCCGCGCCAGTTCCGCCGCCTCCCGCGGGTAAAGGGCGCGGTAGCGCTCGAATCCCGCCTGCCACTCCGCCTGCCGCGCCGCGCCCGTGGCGGTGGCGTCGAAGGCGGCGCGCAGGTCGGCGGGGATCTCGAACGGCGCATGGGGCCAGTCCAGGGCCCGGCGCATGGCCTCAAGCTCGGCCGCCCCCAGGGGGGCTCCGTGCACATCGTGGCTGCCGGCCTTGCCGGGGCTGCCCTGGCCGATGACGGTGCGGCAGCAGATCAGGGTGGGGCGGCCGGCATCGGCCCGGGCCTCGGCCAGGGCGGCTTGCACCGCCGCGCCGTCGTGCCCGTCCACCGCCGGGATCACCTGCCAGCCATAGGCGGCGAAGCGGGCCGGGGTATCGTCGCGGAACCAGCCTTGCACCGCGCCGTCGATGGAAATGCCGTTGTCGTCGTAAAGGCAGATCAGCTTGCCCAGCCCCAGCACCCCGGCCAGCGAGCAGACCTCGTGCGAAATGCCCTCCATCAGGCAGCCGTCGCCCAGGAACACATAGGTGTGGTGGTCCACCACGGCGTGGCCGGGGCGGTTGAAGCGTTCGGCCAGCAGCTTTTCCGCCAGGGCCATGCCCACGGCGTTGGCCAGCCCCTGCCCCAGCGGGCCGGTGGTGGTGTCCACCCCCGGCGTCAGGCCGTGCTCGGGGTGGCCCGGCGTGCGCGACCCCATCTGGCGGAAGCGCTTCAGATCGTCGATGGACAGATCGTAACCGGTCAGATGCAGCAGGGCATAGAGCAGCATGGAGCCGTGACCGTTGGACAGCACGAAGCGATCGCGGTTCCACCAGCCGGGATCGGCGGGATTATGCCGCAGAAAGCCGCCGCCCTGCAGGCCCCACAGGGCCACGGCGATCTCGGCCATGCCCAGCGGCATGCCGGGATGGCCGCTGCCCGCGGCCTCGACGCCATCGGCGGCCAGCAGGCGCAGGGCGGTGGCGGCGCGCGCCGCCAGGGCGGTGGAAACGGGGGGCGTGGGCATGACGGTCATGACGGGATCTCCGGAAAGAGCTGTTATACAAATTGCGGTGGTCGGAACAGATCCCCGCGCCCTCCGGCGCGCGTCGCCTTGCTCCTAACCGGCGTCGCGATGAGCCAAGCTCACCGCGACCTGGTCTTAGCGGCCCAGAGCCTTGTGGCGGCGTTCCATCAGCCGCCAGATGAAGGGGGTGAAGATCAGCTGCATGGCCAGATCCATCTTGCCGCCCGGCGCCACGATGGTGTTGGGCCGCGACATGAAACTGTCCTTCAGCATGTTCAAAAGGTAGGGGAAATCGATGCCCTGGGGCTTGGCGAAGCGGATCACCAGCAGGCTTTCGTCGGGCGAGGGAATATGCCGCGAAATGAAGGGATTGGAGGTATCCACCATGGGCACCCGCTGGAAATTCACATGGGTGCGGGTGAATTGCGGGCAGATATAGTGCACATAATCATGCATGCGCCGCAGGATGGTGTCGGTCACCGCCTCGGTGGAATAGCCGCGCGCCGCCTTGTCGCGGTGGATCTTCTGGATCCACTCCAGATTGATCACCGGCACCACCCCCACCAGCAGATCGGCATGGCGGGCCACATCGACGCCGTCGCACACCGCGGCGCCGTGCAGGCCCTCGTAGAACAGCAGATCGCTGCCCTCGGGCAGATCCTGCCACGGCGTGAAGGTGCCGGGCGGCTGCTGATAAGGGGCGGCCTCGCCCTCGTCGTGCAGATATTTGCGCCGCCGGCCGCCGCCATCCTCGCCATAGCGGGCGAACAAAGCCTCCAGATCCTCCAGGCAGTTGGCCTCGGGGCCGAAATGGCTGAAGGTGTGATTGCCCGCCGCCAGGGCCTCGGCCATGCGCTGTTTCATCTCGGCGCGGTCGAAGCGGTGGAAACTGTCACCCTCGATGAATTCGGCGTTGACCTGCTCGCGGCGGAAGATCTGCTCGAAGGTGCGCGACACCGAGGTGGTTCCGGCCCCCGACGAGCCGGTGACGGCGATGATGGGATGTTTGGCGGACATGGGCGGTGCCTCCTTCAAGCCGGGGTGCGGAACAGGCCGCGGGTGTTGAACAGCGGGGTATCGGGGCGGGCGCGCTCGGCATCGCGGTGATAGGCCTCGATGCGTTCCACCTCGGCCCGCGAACCGAAGATCAGCGGAATGCGCTGATGCAGGCCGGTGGGCTGCACCTCCAGCAGGCGCTCGTTGCCGGTGGTGGCCAGCCCTCCCGCCTGCTCGATGAGAAAGGCCACCGGATTGGCCTCGTACAGCAGGCGCAGCCGCCCCGGCTTGGCCGGCTTCTTGTTGTCGCGCGGGTAGAGATAGACGCCGCCGCGCATCAGCACGCGATGGGCGTCGGCCACCAGCGAGGCGATCCAGCGCATGTTGAAATCCTTCTCGCGCGGGCCGCTCTGTCCGGCCAGGCATTCCTCCACATAGCGGCTGACCGGGGCCTCCCAGAAGCGGCTGTTGGAGGCGTTGATGGCGAATTCCTGAGTTTCGGCGGGAATGGCGATGTGGGACGCGGTGAGGATGAATTCCCCCAGCCCCGGCTCCAGGGTGAAGATATGCACGCCCTGGCCCACCGTCAGCACCAGCAGGGTGGAGGGGCCGTAAAGGGCGTAGCCCGCCGCCACCTGACGCACCCCCGGCTGGAGGAAATCGCCCTCGGCCACCGGCGCCGTCCCCCCGGGCGCCTTCAGCACCGAAAAAATGCTGCCCACCGCCACGTTGACGTCGATGTTGGAGGAGCCGTCCAGGGGATCGTAGAGCAACAGATAGGGGCCGCGCTCGAAGCGGTCCGGCACCGGGCAGGGATGATCCTGCTCCTCCGAGGCCACGGCGGCGACATGGCCGCCCCATTCGGTGAGGCGGCGGAAGGTTTCGTCGCTGATCACGTCCATCTTCTTCTGGGTTTCGCCCTGCACGTTCTCCGAGCCGGCGCTGCCCAGCACCCCGGCCAGCGAGCCCAGGGCCACGGTGCGGCCGATGCTTTTGCAGGCCAGGGCCACGTCGAGCAGCAGATTGGCCAGATCGATATCGGTGGGCTGGCCGGGACGGCGGCAGGCCTCCATGAGATATTGCGCCAGGGTGGTGCGGTCGGTGGTGAACATGGCGGGGCTCCTTCAAACCGTCAGGCGGCGGAACGGGCGGCGCGGCCGCCCTCGGCGGTTTCCCGCAGATCGCGGATCACGGCGGCGTAATCGGGCTTGCCGAACACCGCCGAACCGGCCACCAGAACATCGGCGCCGGCGGCGCCGATGGCGGCGGCGTTGCCGGGATGCACGCCGCCATCCACCTCGAGACGGATGGCCCGGCCGCCGGCATCGATGCGGCGGCGCACGGCGCGCAGCTTGTCCAGCGCCCCAGGAATGAAGCGCTGCCCGGCGAAACCGGGATTGACCGACATCACCAGCACCAGATCGAGCTCGTCCAGCACATGATCCAGCACCGCGAGCGGCGTGGCCGGATTGAGGGCCAGCCCGGCCCGGCAGCCATGCTGGTGGATCAGATCGATGGTGCGATGCACATGATCCGAGGCTTCCGGGTGGAAGCTGATGAGATCGGCGCCGGCGGCGGCGAAATCGGGAATGAGGCGGTCCACCGGACGGATCATCAGATGCACGTCGATGGGCAGACGGCAATGGGGACGGATGGCGGCGCAGACCAGCGGCCCCACCGTCAGATTGGGCACGTAATGGTTATCCATCACGTCGAAATGCAGATAATCGGCCCCGGCATCGGCCACCGCCCGCACCTCTTCCCCCAAACGGGCGAAATCGGCGGACAGCAGGCTGGGGGCGATCTCGATCGCCTGGCTCATGGCGCGCTCTCCCGGTTCGGCGCCGCTCTCTGGCGGAGCGGCTTTACCGTCGAAATGGTAGGGGCGGCGGCATCATAAGGACAATTGAATAAGATTGCTGGTTATGATTTATAATTACTTATATATAGCAGCGGAAAGCCCTCCCCATGCGCCACGCCACCCTCCGCCAGATGCAGGTGTTCGATACCGTGGCCCGGCATCTGAGCTTTTCCCGCGCCGCCGAGGCGCTGCATCTCAGCCAGCCCGCCGTTTCGCTGCAGATCCGCCAGCTGGAGGATCTGGCCGGGCTGGCGCTGTTCGAGCAGATCGGCCGGCAGATCCATCTGACGGCGGCGGGCGAAACCCTGCTGGGCCATGCCCGCGCCGTGCTGGCGGCCATGGCCGACGCCGAGGCCGCCGCCGCCGCCCTGCGCGGGCGCCGCGCCGGGGGCTTGCGCATCGCCGTGATCAGCACCGCCAAATATTTCGCCCCCTCGCTGCTCTCGGCCTTCCTCGCCGGCTATCCCGGCGTCGAGCTGACCCTATCCATCGCCAACCGCGAACAGGTGCTGGCCCTGCTGAAAGCCAATCAGGTGGATCTGGCCATCATGGGCCGCCCGCCCCAGGATTTTCCGGTGGCGGCCCTGCCCTTCGCCCGCCATCCCATGGTGATGATCGCCCCGCCCGGACATCCGCTGACGCGCCGCCGCCTGACCCTGCCCGAGCTGTCGGGGCAGACCTTCCTGGTGCGGGAACAGGGCTCGGGCACCCGCACCCTGATGGAGGGGCTGCTGGCCGAACATAACGTCGCGGTGGGCCGCAGCTTCGAGATGGCCAGCAACGAAACCATCAAACAGGCGGTGATGGCCGGCATGGGCATCAGCCTGTTGTCGCGCCACACCATCGGCCTCGAGGTTTCGGTGGGCCGCATCGCCGTGCTGGAGGTGGAGGGCCTGCCGGTGGTGCGCGACTGGTACGTGGTCTACCGCGAGGGCAAGCAGCTGCTGCCGGTGGCCGGGGCCTTCGTCGAGTTCCTGCGCCAGGAGGGCGCCGCCCGGGTGGAGGACGCCACCCGCGCCCAGCCGCCGCGCCGGCACCGCACCCGCATCAAATAATGTTTTCTTTATAGAACTATCGAAAACTTCAAAATTTATCTTATGGATTTGCGGCGCTACCGTCGTTTCCAGCCCCATCCGGCCGCAAAGCCTGAACGCCGGAGCCCAAGGAGGAAACGACATGGACCAGTCCGCCCGCTACCTGAACCTTTCGCTGCGCGAGGCCGATCTGATCGCCCAGGGCCAGCATGTGCTGTGCGCCTATATCATGCGCCCCAAGCCGGGCCACGGCTTTGCCGCCACCGCCGCCCACTTCGCCGCCGAATCCTCGACCGGCACCAATGTGGAGGTGTGCACCACCGACGATTTCACCCGCGGCGTCGACGCCCTGGTCTACGCCATCGACGAGGCCAGCGGTCTGATGAAGATCGCCTACCCCTTGAGCCTGTTTGACCGCAACATCATCGACGGCCGGGCCATGATCGCCTCGTTCCTCACCCTGACCATCGGCAACAACCAGGGCATGGGCGATGTGGACTATGCCAAGATGCACGATTTCTACATCCCCCCCGCCCTGCTGACGCTGTTCGACGGCCCCGCCGTCAATATCGCCGATCTGTGGCGGGTGCTGGGGCGCCCGGTGGTGGATGGCGGCCTGATCGTCGGCACCATCATCAAGCCCAAGCTGGGGCTGCGCCCCAAGCCGTTCGCCGAGGCCTGCCTGGCCTTCTGGCGCGGCGGCGATTTCATCAAGAACGACGAACCCCAGGGAAACCAGGTCTTCGCACCCCTGAAGGAGACCATTCCCCTGGTGGCCGAGGCCATGCGGCGGGCCCAGGATGAAACCGGGCAGGCCAAACTGTTCTCGGCCAACATCACCGCCGACGACCCCTTCGAGATGATAGCGCGCGGCGAATTCATCCTCGATGCCTTTGGCGAAAATGCCAGCCACGTCGCCTTCCTTGTGGATGGCTATGTCGCCGGGCCGTCGGCGGTGACCACCTGCCGCCGCAGGTTCCCCGCGCAGTTCCTGCATTATCACCGCGCCGGGCACGGCGCCGTCACCTCGCCGCAGTCCAAGCGCGGCTATACCGGCTTCGTGCTGTCGAAAATGGCGCGGCTGCAAGGGGCCTCCGGCATTCATACCGGCACCATGGGCTTCGGCAAGATGGAGGGCGACGCCGCCGACCGCGCCATCGCCTACATGATCGAGCGGGAGAGCGCCGACGGCCCCTATTACCATCAGGACTGGCTGGGGCTGAAGGCCACCACCCCCATCATCTCCGGCGGCATGAACGCCCTGCGCCTGCCCGGCTTCTTCGCCAATCTGGGGCACGGCAACGTCATCCAGACCTCCGGCGGCGGCGCCTTCGGCCACCTGGACGGCGCCGCCGCCGGGGCCCTGTCGCTGCGCCAGGCCTACGACGCCTGGCGCCAGGGCGCCGACCTTCTGGACTATGCCGCCGGCCACTCCGAACTGGCCCGCGCCTTCGCCTCCTTCCCCGCCGACGCCGACGCCCTCTACCCCGGCTGGCGCAACCGGCTGAGCCTCGCCGCCTGACCTCTTGCGGGCCAGCCGCCCTCGCCGCCGGGGAGTCTCCCCCCGGCGGCGTTTTTTTGGGCTCTTCGCGGATCAACGGGGAAAACCGGCGTGGGCGGGCGGGCATAAGCCCTTCGCCCCCTTGCGGGGAGAAGGGTTTGGGATGAGGGGGGGGCGCGCGTCTGCGCGACACAAGACTCAATCTTTGGTTGAATTCGCAGTTCAAAAGCTACGAGAGCTTTGAGACTCCAAAAGGCTTCCCTTCAGCCACACGTTTCTTGTGTCGCGCAGACGCGCGCCCCCTCACCTCGATCCTCTCCCCGCAAGCGGGGCGAGGAAGGCTTGCCCGCCCTCCGTGGAGGACCGGGGCGGGGAGCAGCAAGAGGGTTCCTAAAGCCGCTTGAACACCGGGCTTTTCACCTTGCCGTCCTCCAGGGAGGCGGCGGTGAGGAAGCGTTCGGTATAGATGTCGCGTTCGAACAGGCGGCCCTGCATCAGGGTGCGGATGCAGGCTTCGACCATGGGCGGCGGGCCGCACAGATAGGCCTTATGCCCGGCGAAGCCCTCGGGGAAATGCCGTTGCAGGGCTTCGTGCACGAAGCCGGTTTCGCCGCTCCAGCCGTCGTCGGCGGCGGGCTCGGACAAGACCGGGATGTAGGTGAGGTTGGGGTGCCGGGCGGCCAGATCCTCGAACAGCGCCTGATCGTAAAGATCGCGCCTGGCCCGCACGCCGTGGATCAGCAGCATGGGCTCGGTCCGGCCCTCGGCCAGGAGATCGAGGATCATCGCGCGCGGGCTGGAAAGACCGGTGCCCCCGGCCAGGAAGATCATCGGCAGGGGCGAGGATTTGCGCACGAAGAAGCGGCCATAGGGGCCGGTCACCGTCAATTGATCGCCCACCGCCAGGCGTTCGTGCACATAGCCGGTCGCCAGCCCGCCCGGCACGCGGCGGATCTGCAGTTCCAGCAGGGCGGGCTCGGAGGGCGGGTTGGCCAGCGAGAAGGCGCGCGCCCCCTCGATGCCGGGAAAGCCGACATTGACATAATGCCCGGCCTGAAACTCCATGCCCGCCCCTTCCAGGGCCAGGCGCACTTCCATGACGTCGTGGGTCAGTTTGGTGAGGCCCACCACGGTGGCGGTGAAATCGCGCACCGGAATGCGCCGCCCGTCCGGGTCTTCCTCGATATCGGCCTCGATGGTGACGTCCGACAGGCAGCGGGCGGTGCAGGCCAGGGTCTTGCCCTCGCTCCGTTCGAAATCCATCAGGGCAAAGGCCGAGGCGTCGCCATGATCGATCTCGCCCTCCAGCACCTCCACCTTGCAACTGCCGCACAGGCCATGGCCGCAGGCGTGGGGCAGCCACACCCCGGAGCGCAGGCAGGCGTCCAGCAGGGTCTGGCCTTCCGCCACCTCGACGCTGTCGCCGTTGGGTTCGATGGTCAGGACATGGCTCATGGGGCGATCCTCCGTCTTGCTTCTTGCTTGGGAAAAGCCCCCTCCCCCCGCCGGGGGGAAGGGGGCGCGGTGATTTTAAGAGCGCGAATGCTTGTAGCCGTCGAGGCCCGGCGTCCAGAAGCGGATGATGGACTTATGGCCGACGCCGTTGTCCTGCAGCGAGGCCTCCAGCCTGGGGCTGGTCTCGATACCGTCGATCATCCAGCGCACCTTGCTCCAGTCGATCTTGGCGAAATCGGGATGCATGCCGTAATAGGTGGGCAGGATCTCCTTGACCAGGGCGCCGAACGGCATCCCGGGCGGCAGCGGAAAGGCCAGGGCGGCGCAGAACATCAGGTGATCCTCCCAATGCACATAGACCACCTGATTGCCGTGGAAATTTTCCAGCCGGTCGCGGATTTCCACCTTATCGGCATACTGTTTGTCGAGAGCGACAACCGACATGAACGTTCTCCTTGGAATTTTTTTTGAGGGAACGGGCGGCTCCGGCCGCCCGTCCTGACAGTGGGGGTCAGCCGGCCACCTTGTCCTTGGCGGCCATCCATTCGTCCCACAGTTTCTGGTCGGGCGAGCCGGCCTGCTGCAGATTGTCGGCGCCGAGATTGAGCTTGTACCACTTCAGCACATCCTCGAGGCCGGCCCCGCCGCAATTGCCCTGGAAGATCTGGTGCACCGGCAGCCAGGCCTGGCTGTACTTCTCGGGCTCGCCGTCGAAGATGTCCTTACAGCCGTCCGAGCAGGTGTGATACTTCTCGCCCTTGTAGTCCGACACGCGGAAGCTGGTGGCGCCGTGGTCGCCATGCTCGGTATAGACCATGGGGATCTGGCACACCGAGCAGAGCTGCGGCAGGGCGTTGTTGTAGAAACGCTTGCCCTCCTTCTCCATCTCGGCCCACATCTCGAAGCGCGGACGGTAGTACTTGTCGAAGGTGGTGGGATATTTCTCCGACAGCCAGTCCATCTCCTCGGCCGAGGGCAGCCAGGTATGGAAGCCGGCGGCATGGCAGTACTGGTAGAAGGTGGCCCAGTTCTGGTGCGACAGATGATCGGCCTCGGCGGTGGCGACATCGGCGTATTTCGGCACTTTCAGGCCGTAGCGGGCCAGATCCTCGAACAAGGAGCCGCCGGCCTCGGTGAAGTAGATCTCCCAGGCCTCGCGCCACGACATGATCTTCTTGGGCAGCATGTAGTCCATCATCATGGCCACCAGCCCCAGCACGCGGTGGCCGCGCCAGAACCACTTGTCCACCCACTTCTGCACGATGGGCAGATTGCCCGGATCCTGCTCCAGCAGGAACTTGATGACCTCGATGCCCAGCGTCATGTGGCGGCTTTCGTCCGACTGGGCCGAGAAGCCGAAGGTGACGGTGGCCAGATCGCCGTTATAGGCGGCGCCCGACATGAAGGGCACGAACAGGAGGTTGGTCAGCACATATTCGAAGGCGAAGCCGATGGCGATGAAATATTCGAACGGGCCGGCGGTGCGGGCATCGTCGAAGAACGACTTCGGCACCGAGAGGTACCACACGCGGTCGTGCATGTGGCGGAACTCCGAGAAGCCGTCGAAGAACTTGTTGTAATGGCTTAAGGTGTGCACCTGGGTCTGCACATGGCGCAGCTCGTCCAGCGACTGCATCTGCGCGGCGATGCGCGGCCCCACCCCCGGCACATGGCGGCCCACATGGGCGAAGCCGCGATGGGCCTGATATTCCAGCGGCGAAACGCCGGTGAGGAACAGCTTCAGGGCGTTGACGTAGCGCACGTCGCTCAAATTCATCTGGCCGTTGTTCTGGGCGAAGCTGTCGAGCACGGCATAGAGCTTGCGCTCCTTCTCGGCCTGGAACTTCCAGTAGGCGTCCATGGTCAGACGGAAGGGGTCTTCCCACTTCGACCAGTCATGGATCTTGATGCCCTCGAACTCGGCGTAAGGATAGATCTTCTCGAAGGGCTGGTAGGAGGGGGTCCAGTCCAGACCGCTGGTCAGCAGGGAGTAACGCTGCTTCAGGCCCAGTTTCAAAGGTGCGTTCATGATCGTGGTTTCCCTTGTTAACGGTCAGGACCAGGAGAGATTGAAATAGTCGTCATCCTCGTCGAGGTTGCCGGCCATGGAGACGATGGAAAGATGGATTTCCTGCGGATCCCAGACCCGGCCCAGGCGGTCCTCCACCGAGGCGCGGCGCACGGTCAGGCTGTCGTCGCGGTCGATCTTGACGATGCCGGGCATGGCATTGATGCGGGCGCCGGGATTGTCGGCGGTGATGGCGGCGATGATGGGCCGGGCGTCATCGGTGTTTTGCAGGGTGATGGAAACGATGCGGGGCATAACGTTCTGTCCTTTCCGTCTTAAGACAGGCCAAGGGCGGCGGCGCGTTTGCTCAAAGCGGCGCACACCTCGTCGAGGGCGGCGGCGCCCTGTTGGGCGCCCAGCACACGGGTGGCCAGCGGCGCGAAGGCATCTTTCACCACCGGAAGCCAGTGGCGGCACCACTGCCCCAGCAGGGCCTTGTTTTCCGCCGATTCGGCGGCGGCGGTCTTGATCACCGCATCCACCCAGCGGCTGTGCTCGGCGAACCAGTCGTTCATGAACTCGGTGAGCATGGAAAGACCGGTGCCGCCCCGGGTCTGACCGGCCTTGTCGAACGCGCCGTAGACCAGGGGATAGAGCAGGCCGTCGATCACCAGATTTTGCGCCACCATCTGCTCGAACCAGTCCTCGATCACCAGGCTGTCCTCGGCCAGCTTGCGCAGGCCCTGCCATTCCGGCGCCTCCATCCAGGCGGTCTTGGCCTCCTGCAGCGAGGTGCCGAGATTGCCGTCCAGGGCCAGGCCGACGCGCCCCAGGATCTGGGCCATGGCCAGATGATCGCCCGCCGAGAAGATGCAGGGCGCGGTGACGGCGGTGCCGTAGCCCCGGTCGCACATGTTGGTGCTGTTCATGTTGGCGGCCCATTCCATATGCCGCAGCGGCAGCAGATAGAAGCCCACGGTATCGCGCCATTCCGGCTCGATGCCGTCGAGCAGGCCGCGCTTGGCGACGAAATCGAAATTGCGCTCGGTGGCCTGATACTGGCCGGCGCGGGCGATGTTGTAGCTGGCGTAGTAGTACTGGCGCGGATCGCGCAAAACGTACCAATCCTGCATGCGGATGGCCGTGCGGCTTGCGTCGTAATGCCAGTGGGCGGTATCCCACAAGGGCTTATAGTGAAAATTGTCGGTGGCCTGAATGTCCAGCGTCGCCTCTTCATAGCGCGAGGCGGGCTTGTCGGCTCCCAGACGGCGGGCGATATGGCCGAAGGTGTTGCGGCGCGGCTCCACCTTCAAAGTCTTGATATCGATTGTCACCTGCGTTCCTCCATCCTCTCCGGTGTTGTTTTCGTCCCGCCCGGCGCCGGGAGGCGCACCGGGACGAACGGCGCGGTCAGCCGTTCGGGACGCGATGCTGGTCGGGGCGGCGGTACAATCCGGCCACCGATTTCGGGGCTGGATCGGCCTCGCCCCTCGCGGACAGGAGATCGGCATGGGAGACGATGGCGTTCTGCGCGGCGCAGAACTCGCGGAAGGCGGCGATGGGCATGATCAGCTCGATGGCGAGATCGGCGTCGAGTATGGAAAACTCGAATTCGACGAATTTGCCGTTGCGGATCGATTTGACGCAGACGCGCCGTTCCATCGCTTGCTCCATGACATCAACCCCAGACGTTCCCGTGACCATTTTTTGCGCCGCATCGACGGCGGCGCTTGACGGGGGAGGAGCAAGCGCCATGCCAAATGCCGTCAAAGGGCAAAATTTCGCAGTTTTCCTGAAATATCGATTTTTGCGAAATCCATGGCGGCGGCGAGAGCGCCCTTCCCAGGTGATGATTTCATCAGCACGCCCCCGCATGACGCGGCGCAGCGTGATGAAATCATCACCGTCCGGCGTAGCGGCCGGCACCGTTTTTATCAATCCGGCAAGGCAGGGGGATTGCGCCGCCTCGGCCGCACCGGGTAGGCTGGCGACGGGCCGCTCCATGACGAGGTGAAAACACCCCAGGGAACAAGGCCGAAACAGTGTCTGGGAGGCTCTGTTGACCGTAACACCGTTTGAAGACGCCAGCATTCCGTTGCTGACGCGCATCAGCGAAGCCGATCCCGACTTCGCCGATCTGCTGGCGCGCCTGCGTTTCTGCCCCAAGGACGGCCGCATCTGGCTGGACGACCAGCGCATGCTGCTGCTGCACCAGTCGGCCCTGGCCGGATTGCGCCACGAGCTGGTGCAGTCCCTGGGCCGCCCGGCGGCGCGCGGGCTGCTGACCCGCATGGGCTACGCCTCGGGCAGCAAGGACGCGCAAATGAGCAAACGGCTGCGCCAGGGCGATCCGGTGGCCGGATTTCTGGCCGGGCCGCAGCTACACGCCCTGGAAGGCATCGTGCGGGTGGAAACCATCCGCGCCGAGGTGGATCTGGAGGCCGGGCATCATTACGGCGAGTTCCTGTGGCATTCCTCCTCGGAGGTGGATGCC
Organism: Pseudomonadota bacterium; assembly: GCA_021782815.1. Taxonomy (GTDB): domain Bacteria; phylum Pseudomonadota; class Alphaproteobacteria; order Rhodospirillales; family Magnetospirillaceae; genus JAJZGK01. Next base: position 1,925 of record JAJXUO010000025.1, on the reverse strand, counting down.
CATTTCGCCGCCTTCGGCATCAGCGACGAACCGGTATGCTGGATGCAGATCGGCTATGCCACCGGCTATACCAGCGTCTATATGGGCCGCCCCATCCTCTACCGCGAGGTGGAATGCCGGGGCACCGGCGCCCCCCACTGCCGCATCATCGGCAAGCCGGTGCATGAATGGGACGATCCCGCCCCCGACATGGTCTATTTCCAGCCCGACGCCCTGCCCCGGCTGGTGGAGCGCGAACACGGCGTGCAAACCTTCCAGCCCGACGACGGCTCCGAGCGGCCCGGCGGGCTGGTGGGCATCTCGTCGGGTTTCACCGCCGCCCATCAATTGGTGCGCAAAGTGGCCGCCACCAACGCCACCGTGCTGTTCCTGGGGGAAACCGGCGTCGGCAAGGAGATGTTCGCCCGCACCCTGCATGCCTTGAGCCCGCGCGCCGAGCAGCCCTTCATCGCCATCAACTGCGCCGCCATTCCCGACACCCTGGTGGAATCTGAGCTGTTCGGGGTGGAGCGCGGCGCCTTCACCGGCGCCGTGCAGTCACGCCCCGGCAAGTTCGAGCGCGCCCACGGCGGCACCATCTTCCTCGACGAGATCGGCACCCTCAACATGGCGGCGCAGGGCAAGCTGTTGCGGGTTTTGCAGGAGCGCGAGGTGGAACCGGTGGGCGGCACGGCGGCGCGGCGCGTCGATGTCAGGGTGGTGGCCGCCACCAATGTGGACCTGCGGCGGGCGGTGCAGAAGGGCCAGTTCCGCGAGGATCTGTTCTTCCGCCTCAACGTCTTTCCGGTGCGCATCCCGCCCTTGCGCGAGCGCAAGGAGGATATCCCCCTGCTGGTGCGCCATTTCCTGGCCAAATACGCCGCCCGCCACGGCCAGACCGTGTCCAGCCTGACCCACCGCGCCCTCGATCATCTGCTGGATTACGGCTATCCCGGCAATGTGCGCGAACTGGAAAACATCATCGAACGGGCGGTGATCCTGACCCCGGAAAACGGCGCGCCGCTGGATGTGGCCCATCTCTTCGTGCAGGGCGACGAGGTCAACGCCCCCTTCTTCGGCCTCGACGCCAACGGCCAGCTCACCGACAGCAGCCAGGCCGAAGCCTTGCCCGCCACCCCCGGCATGGTGGAGCAGATCCTGGGCAGCGAGCTGCCGCTGGACACCCTGGAGGCCATGATCATCGAGGCGGCGGTGCGGCAGGCCGACGGCAACCTGGCCGAGGCCGCCCGCAAGCTGGGCCTGACCCGCGCCCAGCTGGCCTACCGTTACCGCAAGGCCGGCGGCGAGGAGGAGCGTTAGAGAGCGCGCGGCGACCCAACAAGCTGCGGAAAAACTCCGCTTCGATCTATCTTAAGCCTGTTTCGCCCTGCCCGGACTTGATCCGGGCATCCATGCATATCGTAAGAGGGGCCGAAGCCCTTCGCCCCCTTGCGGGGAGAAGGGTTGGGGATGAGGGGGGCGCGCGTCTGCGCGACACAAGACTCACTCTTTGGCTGAATCGGCGAATCATGTGTGATTCCATGGCACAACGTCGCCGTCTCAGGCTGGCGACGAAGCGTCGCGCCAGGCGCAACCTGACCGCGAGTGATTGCGCTGGCGTCAACCGCGCCCATCAGCGCGGTGCATAATGGCGGCTAGCTTGGGCTGGAAAATTCTGGTCATATGGGAATGCGAGTTGAAGGACCGCCAAAGCCTGTCGGCGAGGCTCGCGGCTTTCCTTGACTGAGGGGACGTTAATGAAGGTGCTTGAGTTGTTCTCCGGGGCCGGTGGCGGTCGCGTCCCACAGAGTGGTGTAATAGGGTTTCCCAGGGGATGAGGGCGTAGGGTGCGTAGCGCCCGGAGGCATCATCCCCTGGGAGGTCATCGAAGATCTTCGGTAAGGTTTGGTTGCGAGACCGAACACCGAACCTAAGGATCAAACCGA
>JAJXUO010000024.1 GCA_021782815.1 Pseudomonadota bacterium | reverse complement strand
CTGACCGATTTGGCGTTGTAAGGCACCACGCTGCCGATCCCGACCGCCGTCAGCACGGTTGCGGTGCCGCCCGACAGGATTTGCGTGCGCGGAAACGCCACCATCCGGCCCTGTTGCACAAAGCCCGTGAACTGACCGGCGTTATTGGTCACCCCGGCCCAGATCAGAGCGGAATAACTGTAGCCGGTCGGCATGGCGCCGCCGCTGTAAACGGGCGCGCCGTTGCCCGCCACCGTGCCCAGCGTGGCCCAGACGCGCGTGACGGGGTTATAGATGGCGTAGATGTACAGGCTGCCGCTAACGGGCATGGCCCCACTATCCATGCCATTCGCACCGAGGGTCGCGCCATTGAACGACAGGGACAGGGCAGCGCCCTTGACCGACAATCCGCCCACGGCGCGGGCGGCGGTAAGCTCCGCAACCGTCCAGGTGGCGGTTGCCGCCAATCCCGCCGAGGTTCCGGCAAGATCACGGCAGCACCCCGTGCCGCCGCCGCCGAACGCCGTCCAATTCGCGCCGCCGGTATCGGGATCGCTGCCATTGCCATCCACGGCGCAGAGCCAAAATCCCACACCATCGGCGCTGGCCAGCACCGCCCCCTTGGGATAGCCGCCGATGGCGGCGCTGAAGGCGGCGTTATAAGCCGGCACCCCGCCCGCCTGAAGCCATTGCAGGTTGGCGGTGATCTCGTTCAGGATGCCGTTCATGTCCTGACCGAAGGGCGGCACCCCGCCCGCCGACACCGGCAGGAAGCACAGCGGCGGAAAACCGTCGGCAAGGCTGGCGGCGCCGGGCGTGACGCCGATCTGCGAGGCCTGGGGGATGGGCCGGATATAGGAGGCCCCGGCGCCGTTGGCGAAGGGGATGTTGAAAAACGGGGGAAGCGCGGCGGCAAGCATCAGGAATAGCCTCCGAAAAAGATGCCGGTGTTGAAGGGGGCGCCGCCCCCGGCCTCGGCGAAGCCGAAACAGCCGGGGGCCTGCAGGATCTCGAAGCGCACCCCGGTGGGGGGCTGGAAGGCGCCGGATTGTTTCAGGATCGCCAGTTCATAGGGCCGAAGCGCGAACATGAAGGTCAGGCGGGCGTTCATGCCGCCGGTATCGCAGACGAAGGCGTTGCCGCGCCCGGCGAACAGTTGCCGCAAAATGGCGTTGTAGACCGGGATCGCGGCCCGCGAGATGTTGGAATAGGCCTTGGCCAGGATCAAAACGCGGAAGGCGCTGTCCGATAAGGCATAGCTCTGCGAGGCCACCGGACCGCCATAGAACGGCGACGGCCCGAACGGATCGGCGCTGGCGTCGCCCGCCTCCTCGAAACCCAGGGTCTTGCCGCCGCTCAAGGACAGAATGCGCGTCACCCCGACGATGCGGCCCCACACATCCAGGCCGTAGCCGCTGGCGGTGGCGATATTCCAGACATCGGCATAGAAGGCGTCGATCAGCGCCGCCGGGTCGGCCGCCGCGTTGAAGCTGCCGATCAGGGCCAGCAGCGAGGCGCTGTTGGCGTACTGGCTGAGCAGCGTGGAGTCGAGATCATTCATCAGCTGAACACCACGGAGATATCGGCGGCGGCCAGGGTGGGCACCTGATCGATGCGCAGCAGCACCGAGGCTTGCGTGGCCGACCCCACCCCCACCAGCACGGAATTGATCTGGGCCCAGCCGCCCAGAGCGGCGATGCCGGTGAAAAAGCGGCTGGCATAGAGGGCGCCGCCGATGCGGGCCTTGTCGCCGCCGTCCTCGCCGGTAAAGGCGGCCAGGACGGCGTTTTGCACCAGGGCGACGGCCGTGGAGGGCACGGACATGTTCTGCCGCAGGGAAACCGCCACCTTAACCGGCGTGGCGGCGGGGATCTGGAACGATACCGGATAGCTGGGATAGGGCGCGGTATAAACGCCGCCGCCATCGTCGCTCACCGTCACCGTGGTGCTGCCGTTATAGCCGCAGCCGGGCGACTTCTTCGACCAGATGGCCGCGCCGATCGCGGCGGCGGTCCCGCCATAGGCCGCCACATACAGGCTGTTGGCGGCCAGCGGCACGCCGCCCTGGGCGCAGGTCAGACTTTCCGAGGTCACGGTCTGGCCGAGATTGACGCTATAGCTGCCGACGCCGCCCGTGCCGGTGCCGAGAGCGGTGATCGCGGTGCCCTGGGCCACACCGGAGCCGATGACCATCTGCCCCACGGCCAAAGCTCCGGAGGCGACGGCGGTCACGGTCAGGGTAGTGCCGGAAAGGCTGCCGGTGACCACCGCGCCGCTGGTCACCGGCAGCGGATTGTCCAGCACATAGGCGTCCAACACGCCCGGCACCGCCAGTACGGCGGCCAGCACCGCGGCCGTCGTGCCTTGCGCGTTGCCCGCCACCGATTGCGCGCGCCGCGCCTCGAAGGCCGCCCGCGTCTCCACATCACGGCCCACCACCCCGGCGGCGGCATTGGTGATGGTCTCCCAGCCGGGCACCGCCTGATAGATGGCGGACAGATAGCCCGCCGGGCAGGCGATAGGGCCGGTGCTGGCGCCCTGGAACGTCAGATCGATGCTGCCGCCGCTGGGAATGGTCCCGGCCTCGGTGCAAAGATAGAGGTTGCCCGCCTGGTCCTGGGCCTGGGCGCCCACCGGGATCACCGTTCCGGCCAGGCCGGTGCAGGTGGCCGTCACGGTGGTGGCGGTGGCGGCGATGCGGGTGAGGTAATAAATGCGCCCGATGGCATCCTGCATGCGGCCCGAGGCATAGGCCGGGTCCACCCCGTTGACCAGGGCGACGAACTGGTCGTAGCAGTCGGCCAGGATAGCGGTTTCCGAGGTGGCGAGCTGGCCCTGCGGCGTGGTCAGGCCGGTATTGAGGTCGGAGCCGAAGGCGGCCAACTGATCGGCCTGCACCCCGGCCAGAATGGCCGCCTCGGTGGGCACGACGAAGCCGGTATCCCCGAAGCTCGGCGCCGGGACGTTGGTGGTGTAGCTGCTCATGGGGTCAGAACTCGGCGGTTGAGACGGTTCCAGAAGAATCGGTCACCTGCACCTGTCCGGTGAGGTTGCGGCCCGAAAGGCCGGAGAAGAACACGCGCGCCGACACCACCCCCGGCACGGTGAGGGCGGCGGCGACGAACTGCGCCTTGACCAGGGCCACCGAGGCCTGGCCGTTATTGAGGATCTGCGCCCAGTAGGGCAGGCCCAGGCTGGTGTCGTAGTAGCATTCGCCCTGGAAGGTGCGGATGGCCGAGGCGGCGTCCTGGGCCAGGGAATAGCTGCTGGTGGCCACGGCGATGCCGCCGCCGCTGTCCAGGGACAGATCCCAGGTGGCGGGATCGAGGAACAGGGTTTTTCCGCTCATCCGCTGGGGCCTCCGCTGCTGCCGCTCCCGCTCTGCACGCCACCGTGAACGTGGGTTTGCAGATCGATGCCGCCCGCCGTCATGTTTCCGGTACTGCTGATCGTGCCGTTGACGGCGAGGGCGCCGTTGATGGTGGTGGGGGCGTTGATGGTGACGGCGATGGGCGAGGTCAGGGTGATGCCGCCGTCATTGAACTGCACATATTGGCTGGGCGTGCCGTTCAGCACCCCGCCGAGATAGAGCCCGTCCGACAGATCGAAACGGCGACGGCTGCCGGGATTGGCCTGGGCCCTGGTGGCGATGACGCTGGAAATATCGCGGTCGGCAAAAAGGGCGATGCCGATATCCCCCACCTGCGGATCCAGGATCACCGCGTTGGCCCCGCCTTGCAGCCGCACGTAAGGACAGCCGAACAGCCGCGGCTGCGGCACGGCATTGCCCGCCCCATCGGTCTGATTGACCAGGGGCTGCAGGGTGACGCTGCCCACCGGCGAGACGCCGCCGCCGTTGCTGACCGCCACCACCCGGGCCAGGGTGGCGGTGGCCAGACGCCCCAGCAGCATCCGCACCAGAAACATCTGTGCCGACAGCTCCGAACCGGGGGCCGCCCGCCCGGCCTGTCCGACGATTCCCTGAACCATGCTAAGACTCTCCCGGTTCGATGGTGTCGAGATGGGTCAGCCAGGCGCCGCCGGGGGTTTCACTGTCCAGCTCATGCACCAGGGTGCGGATCACCCAGCGGCCGTTGGCCACGGCCACCAGGGAACTTCGCACATCCACCAACCCGCCCAGTTTCAGCGCCGGATTGAACAGACTGGTCAGGCAGACGCCGTTCCAGCCGGTGAGATACCCGGGATAGCCCACCAGGCCGTTCTCCTTGTCCAGCAGCGGCACCGTGGGCGTGGCGCGGCAGCCGCCGCGCGGCCAGATGGCCAGGGTGGCGTTGCTGATGGTCCAGTTGATACCGGCGGCCTCGGCCACCCGCCGCGCCTGTTCCCACAAGGGTCCGGCCAGGGACGGTGTTTGAAGAACATCCGTCACCCCGTTGTTTTCAAAGAGATATCCCATCACTTCCGCCAGATCGGCCATGATGCGGGCCACGCTGGCGGCGCCGGGATAGCTGCGGGGCTGGGCCAGGGCCATCTTGTCCCAGCCGCCGGCCATGCCCACCAGTTGCACGGCGGCCTCGGGCGCCGCCGTCATATCGATTTGCCCGAGTTGCAGCGATCCCTGGAACAGGGTGGTCAGACCGTCGGCATCGCCCGCCGCGATGCGGAGGCGGTTGTCGCGGGCCAGCATGGCGGCGCTGTTCAGGGCCGACAGCGCGTTCATGTGATCGGGCGACAGCCCGGCCAGACGGACGGTGGCCGTGCCCATCTGCTCGTTGCCCACCTCCTCGATGCGCACCTGGGCGCGCAGTCCGCAGAAGGTCAGCGGCGGCTGCCCGGAGCCATGGCCCGGCAGCAGGGTGACCGCGATGATCTTGCGGCTGAAGCTCATGACAGCGCCGCCACGTCCGCCGCCTCCAGATACCACAGCAGAAAGCGTGTGCCCAAACCGGGACTGGAGGGATCGTCGGCGCCTTGGCTGTCCTGAAACACCAGATCCCCGGTGAAGCCCAGCCAGGCCTCGCGGACGAGGCGGTTCAAATTTTGGCAGACCACCCCGCCGATGAGCAGGACACCGCTCACGTAAATATCGCAAAACATCCCATAAGATCCTGCCGTATAAAGATTTATTTCACAGGCCTGACCGCCCAGGGTGATGGCGAGGCGCTGATTGGCGCTGTCGGAAAGCGGGATCGTCTGCATCACGTCACCAGGGATAAAAGAGCGCCGCCCGCCTGGGATAGGCCGGGCAGGCGCAGGCCGGGGATCAGCGGCGAAGCCGAGGCGGCACGGGCCACATTGACCAGACCGGAGGCCTGGCCCGGCACGCGCACCTCCATCAGCCCCGCCTCCACCGTCAGCAGCCCCACCCCGCCGTGACCGTTGCGACAGGCGCCGGTACGGGTGAAGGTCATGCCGGTGTAGGTGGCATCGGGAGCCACCACGTCATAGGTGCCGGTCCCGGCGGCCAGGATATCCAGCGCCGCCAGGAAGGCGGCCCGCTCGGCGGCGCTGCCGCCCTTGGTCATGCGCAGGCGGATTTCCATCGGCAGGGCCACCTTGTTGCAGGATTGAAAGCCCCCCTGCTCCACCGGCGCCGTCGCCACCTGCCACAGCCGCCGCACCTCCTGGGCCAGCAGGCTGTCGGGGCACAACACCGGCTGGCCGTTGCTGAACAGACCCCATTGCGGCCCGCAGAACCCGGACAGGACCTCCACGGCGTCGGCGGCCAGCAAGGTCACCTTGCTTTGCGCCCGTCCGATACGGTTGAGCAGGCTGGGATAGCCCGAGGCGATCGACATCTACATCTGCCCCTGATTGGCCTGGGCCACGGTCACATAGCGTTGCAACGCCGCCCCCACCGCCCGGCCCTGGGCCTGAGGATCGCCGCCATCGGACTGCACGGTGATGCTGCCGATGCTGATCCCGGTGCCGACGGCCGGTCCGCCGCTGCCCGGCCCGCCCTCCACGGCCTGACGCCGGGCCAGGGACCGCCCCAGGTCCATCCCCCCCTCGGAGAGCGCCGCCGCCGCCGTCAGGCCGCCGCCCCGCACCGCCGCCCCGCGTTGCAGCGCCCCCAGACCGCGCAAAAGAGCGGCGGCGGCGGCCTTGTCCGGAAGCATCGCGGCCGCAACGGCCGGGGTGCCCGGGGACGCAGACGCGGCATCGAGAGGCGAGGCGGTCGCGCTATCCCCCCCGGTTTCCATGGCGGCGTCCCAGCCCCCCCTATCGCCCGGACCGGCTCCGGCGACGAATGGCGTCCAACCGGCAGGGCGCCGCCCGTCCGCCGCCGCCGTCGCGCCCCCCCTCTCCTCTTCCGTCGCTCCGACGGCCAGAGCCAACCCGCCCATCAGTCCGGCGGCACCGGCGACCAGGGTTCCCGCCGTCACCAGGGCCCGCCCGGTCGCGACGGACACCGCGGAGGGGGCGTTATTCACTTTATTTTTCAAAGGAATACGAGGTGCTTTAAAAGCTCCGCCTTCACCTTCGGGCGCTATCGCCACGGATCCCGCTCCGGAAGACGTCGCCCCCGTTTCCCCGTACGCCGACGTGGGTGTGGGTGTGGGTGTGGGCGTGGGTGTGGGCGTCGGCGTCGGCTCCCCAGCCGCAATCGTGATCGCCCCCTGCCGGAAAAACGCCGCCGGTTTTTGTCTCTGTCCGCGTCCCTGCGGCAGGCCCGGTACCGTGTCCGCTCCGCCCGCCGCCGCGTCGGTCCCGCCGCGCGGTGCGGTTTCCAAGACCGCGCCGGAGGTGCCCGCCGTCCCGCTCCGGCGCAGGCGCCGCCGGGCCGTCAGCCCGGCCAGCACCAGCCTGCCGGCACCGCCCCGCTCGGCCGCCGCGAACACGCGGCGCAGAGCGGCTTGCAGCAGACGCAACAGGGCGGCCAGCGCCGCCGTTTCACCGGGTCCGTTGGTCTCGGAACTCGTCATGGCTTACTCCTGCAGCGCCCGCAGCCGGGCGCGGTTGTGGGCATCCACCGCCAGAATTTCCAGAAGGTCGTAAAGATCCTCGGCGCCCAGCCTTGTTTCCAGCTCGGCCAGGGTCGCCAGCCGGGCCGAGATCACCGCCGCCAGGGCGCGCGGCACGTTGGGGGTGCCCGCCAGATCCACACCGCCGCCGCCGCTCAAAGCCAGGGGACGGCGGGTATGGAAAAACCCACATGCAGCTGGAACACCTCGCGGCGCAGATGCAGGCGGGTGGCCACCTCCTCGATATCGTCCTCGATCAGCGGGCGCAGGATGGCGGGGCGGGCCGGATCGGGGACCGCCCGCACACAGGCCATCATTTCGTCCATCAAGGGCTCGGCGTCGGCGAAGGCCATGGCCCCCAGCGCCGACAGGCCGATACGGGCGATTTCCGGCAGACCGGCCTCGGCCGGATCGTCGGGCAGATCGATACCGGCACGGGCCAGGGCCAGCAAGGCCCGCATGGCCCATTTCTCGGCCTGGGAGGCGGGCATTTCCCGCAAGGCGAACTGTTTGCCGTGATCGCGGCCCTGGGCCTCGATCACCACGAGGGCGGTTTTGCGCGCCATCCTACACCGCCGCCCCGATCACCGATTCCCAGGTGATGCCGAATTTGCGGGGCTGCAACAGTTTTTTCGCCGTCGGCAGCGGGCTGTAGCTGGACAGCACGCCCCGGCTGCAGGTGTAGATCCGCCCGACGCTGGGCAGGGTCACCAGCCCCTGGGCGAAGTAGATGTCTCCCGCCGCCTTCTGGGCGGCATACCAGGCCTCGAACAGCAAAATACTGGCGCTGTCGGCCTGAAAGGTGATGCTTTGCTTCACCGGCTGCGGCACGTAACCGGCCGACAGGATGCCGTCCACCCCCATCAGCACTTCCACATCGCTCACCGCCTCGGCGTCGAAGACGTCGTCGGCGGAAAAGCCCTGCAACTGCTGCGGCACGGTGTAAAGGCTGGTGATGCCCAGCATGAAAACGGCATTGGCGGCGGAAATCGAAGCCATTTACTGAACCTCCACGGAGGGAACGGTAATGGACTGGACCGAGCCGCCGTCCATATACCAGAAATTGATGGGGGGCGTGCCGCGCGCGGCGCGCACGCTGGCGGCGGCATCCTTGATCTGCAGATACCAGCCGCGCGACGACAGCACGCTATCGATGGCGGCGCCGGCGGCATTGTTCACCTCGGCGGCCTGCAGGGCGGACAGACCGACACCGGGCCGGATGGCGCCGAAATTGAGGGCGCTGTTGATGGGATCCATGCAGGCGGCATGGATCAGGGCGTAACCGGCGGCGTTGTAGGGCACCGACTTCGTGGAGGTCAGCAGGGTCATCAGGGCGAGTTGCAGCTGATTGTTCAGGCAGATCTGGTTGACGTAAGCGTCGATCCACAGGTATTCGCCCGACACCGCGCCGGGATAGAAGAAGGTGAAGTCCTGGTTGGCGGTGGCGTAGGCGCCGTAGAAATTATAGCCGTTGGCCATCAGGTTGGCGGCGGCGGTCTGATTGGCGATGCTGGCGGCAAGGCCGGACCGGCTCTTGAAGGCCAGGGTGGCGCGGCCGTTGGTCGCCGAGAAATCCAGGCTGGCGATGGCGCCGCACAGGAAGGCCGCGATGGTGTAATCCGGCCCATAAATGCAGGCGGTGCCGCTGGTGGCGTCGGCCTTCAGGATGGCGCCCAGGCTGGTGCCGGCGTTGGCGCTTTCCGTGGGGGTGATGTCGGTATCCCAGGCGGCATAGAGGTAGCGGTTGTTCTGCTGTCCGGCCCAGGCGGCGAAGGCCTGCTTCACGGTATTGCCGCTGCCGCCATCGGGATCGAACAGGGTCATGAAGCTGGCCCAATTGGTGGTCTGGGCCACCACGGCGGTCATGAAAGCGGCCGGGCTGGCGGCGGCGGCGCCCTGGGACAGAACGGCTCCGGCGGCGCCGGTCAGGGCCAGGGCGGCGGCCAGGGTGCCGGTGGCGAAGCTGAAGGACGACGCGGCCCCGGTGCTGCTGCCGGTGAAGACGAAGGCCTGGGCGAGGCCGTCATAGCTCACCGTAAAGGGCGGGCTGGTGAAGGCGGCCTGGATCAGGGCGGCGGCGGCGGAGAAGCTGGTGGCCGACGACAGGGTGATGGTGGCCGAGGTGTAGGCGGTGCCGTTCACCGTCACGTCGATGGTGCCGGACAGAGCTTGAAGCTCAGCCAGGGTCAGCGCCGACAGCGAGCCGCCGCGCAGGTAGGCGGCCACGGCGGCGGCGTTGTACTGGGCGAACAGCAGCGCGGCGGGGAGCGCCGTCGAGCCCTCGAACCCGGCGAAATAGATTTCGGCGGCGGCGTATTCGCTGGAGGACGGCCCGAAATAGGCCGAGACATCGGCGGCCGAGGCGAAGGACAGCACCGCGCCGATGGGAATGCGGGTGTTTTCGGTCAGGATGATGCCGGACAGGTCGAGGGCCGAGCCGCCGGCGCTCAACACATTGGGCACGACGGAAACGATGGCCGAGGCGGGAATGGTCATAACGGAAAGACTCCTGGGACTTTATGAGGCGAGGGTGTCCACCTCGATCAGGGTGGGCGTGAGAACGGCGGCGAAATCCTGGGCGGTGGTCAGGGTCTGGTTGATCTGCAGCAGCAGCGGCAGCCGCCAGCACTCTTCCATCTGCCGCTCGCCGTCGAGAAACGGACCCTGGCGCGGCGCCTCGGCATAAAGGGGCTGAATGGCGGGATCGGGCCAGGGCGCCAGTTCGGGGCCCAGGGCGAACAGGCCCGCCACGGTCTGCGCCAGATCGGCGCCATTGGGGCCGTAAAGATCGAGCATCAGTGTCAGGCGGCACGACAGCCGGTCACAGCGGCTGCTGGAACTTGGCGGAGCGGTGTCGGCATAGCCGGTCACCGGGGTCGAAAGCGGCTCCAGCTGCCCCGGCGTCAGCACGGCGAAACAAGGCCCCCTGGGCTGGGGCACGCGATTGTCCTGGCCCCGCACCACCTCGGTGCCGACGGGCAGCACCGCCAGCAGCCAGGCCCGCGCCGCCGCCAGGATCTGGCTTTCATCGGGCGAGATGTCCACGCTCATGACGGCATCTGCCGTTCGGCCAGCACCCGCACCCAGCCGCTTTGCGCGAACCAGTCCTCCAGCACCGCCACCACCAGCCACAGCGAACCGTCGGCCAGGGTGAGGAGATCGCCGCCGCCCTGGTCGGGACGGCTGGCGGCGCGGGCCGCCACCGGCAGGGTGAAGCTGCTGAACGTGCTGGTCTGGTCCAGACCGGCGCGCACCGAAAGTTCGGAGGGCGTGGCCGGCTGCCGGGTCAGGCTCACCGTCTGCGGGGCGGCGTAAAGCGGGGTGCGGCTGCCGTCCGCCGCCGTCTGATAGCCCTGGGCGCTTTGCCAGACGGCATTTTGCGGCGGATTGAGCCCCGCCAGGGCGGTGGCGGCGATGGCATGCAGGCTCATGGCACATACCTCATGGCGCGATATTGCTGGCTGGCGGCCCAGAAGGCGGCGCCGTAGCGGCTTTGCTGCCACCATTGCGCCGAACCGGGGGGATACTGGTTTTCCGTTTTCACCAGCACGCTGCCCTCCTCGGCCTCCAGGATGCGTCCCACCAGGGTGCTGGCGGTCAGGGCGGCGATGTGGGCGGTGATCATGTTCAGGAACAGGGCGCGCTGGCCGCCGGGACTGTCGTCGGCCACCGGGCTGGCGGGGGTGTTGTCGCAATAAAGGCAGGCCTCGGCGAAATAAAGCGCGGCCTGGCTTTGCGGCACCCCCACCGCCAGTTCGGGATAACGGGCGCTCCAGGCGGTGTAATCGAAGGCGACAACACCCATGCCCCTACTCCGCCTTGGCCGCTTCCACCCCCGGCACGGCGGCCGGATCCAGCGGCGGGGCGATGGCCGGCACCGCCGCCTGCTCGGCGGCCTGGGCCTGGGTGGACTGGGGCTTCGCCGTGGCGAAAACGATGCGTTCGCGCAGCAGGGCGCTGTCCTTGTGGCGTTCGGCCCAGGCGGCCCAGTGCTCGGCCTCCACCTCGGTCAGGGCATAGCCGCCGACGGTGGCGTCGGCGGCGCCGAAGGACCGGGCATTGCCGGCCAGGGTCACGCGGCGGCGGGTGCCGCCGTTGTCGATCACATCGAGATGAAGGCCGTGCGGATGCTTGCAGGCGACGGTAACGGTACCGGGCATGGGACGATCTCCGAAAAAGAAGGGCCGCGCGGGGCGGCCCAGGGGGGGAACGGAAGAAGACTGGGGAGGTATCAGAGGCCCGCCATCTGGGCGATGCCCGCCGGGAAGGTGATGATGGCGCCCCAGGTGCCCTGGGTTTTCTTCTGGCGGAAGCTGGAGGCCCCGGCCACCAGGCGGTGCGCCCGCAGCTTTTCGTTGAAGGCGCAATAGCCCACCTCCTGGCCTTGCACCTCCTTGACGATGAGCTGGGCGGAATAGACCCCGCCCGACAGATACTGGGCCGCCTGCACCACCCGCAGATTGGGAAAGACCACCTTGATCATGTCGAGGGCGCTGCGGCCGTACTGATTGGTGTTCATCAGGGCGAGTTCCGAGGCGGCATGCAGGGCCAGGGTCATCTCGGCGTCCATTTCCAGCACCGAGCCGGTCTGGGCCTGCAGCTCGGCGAACAGGGCCTGGATATCGGCCAGGATCTCCTGCGGCTGCGCCGCCTTCCAGCCGGTGCCGCCCGCCGCCTTGGTGGCCGGGGTGATGGCCGCCGACAGGCCGGGATCGTTCAGCAGGCCATAGGTCTGCAAGCCGCCGATACCGTAGAAGTAAGAGAGGTTCTGGAACTTGTTGAGGGTGACGGCCGAGGCGATATTGAGGCGCGCCGCCCAGTCCACCTTGGCCAGGCCCATGCGTTCCAGCTCGCGCTCACCCCATTCGGTCATGGTTTGATAGAGGTAGCTCTGGCGGTTTTCGAACTGCACATTGGCTCCCACCCGGCCATTTTCGGCGAAGTCGCCGTAGGCCGAGGTTTCGCCGGTGGATTCCACCATGGGAAACAGGGCGGTTTCGGTCAGCCAGTCGCCCTTGCGCTGCTCGCCCAGGATCTCGGCGGCCTTATTGGGGCTGACCAGCACCTCGATGAGCTTGGGATCCACATAGCTGGAGAGAAAAGCCGGGATACCGGCATTGCTGGTGGTGACCAGGCCGGGCTGGGCGTCCATGCCCACGCGCAGGCCCGGCGTGGTGTGTTCGGCCAGGAAATCCTCGGCCTCGGGGAAATGGATGCCATAGGCCGCCGCCAGGGCGGCAAGTTCGGGATGCATGCGCGGGTCTCCTTTAAGCAGCGGCGCGGGACGAGATTTTCACCAGTTCGCCAACGGCGCCGGCGCTGCGGCACACCCAGTTGGTCTCGACGAAGCCGGTCAGGGCGGTACCGGCGGCGGCGCAGGCCACCTGGCCGGTGGTGGTGCTGGCGAACACCTTCTGACCGGGCACGGCGGCCGTGCCGCCGGCGTTTTTCGCCCAGAAATCGCCCTCGTTGAACAGCTCCACCGGAAAACCGGCGGGAATGACCAGGCTGGCCTCGGCGCCATAGGCGGTGATCAGGCCGGAGCGGCTGTTGCGCACGAAGCCGTCGGGCAGGCCGGAGCCGGTATTGGCGGCGGTGGTGTAAGCGGTGCTATCCAGCCAGGCGAAGCAGCCCACGGTGAGGCCGCCGCTTCCGGCGACGATGCCGTCCGGCCCGGCCAGCACCGAAGCGCGGGGATTGGTCGAGGCGAAATCCCCGGCCACCGCCGGCGCCGGGGTGGCGTTCACTTGCGTTTGAAAACTCATGCGATGATCTCCTTAACGCTTGAGCAGGGCGGCGTTGGGAAAGCGCCGGGCCAGGGCGGCCACGGCGTCGCCATCGAGCCCGACGCGGGGCGAAACGGCGGTGGCGCGGTCGGCGGCCAGGCGCAGCAGGGCGGGATAGGCCGAGGGATGCACGCCGGCCAGATCCACCTTGAGATGATCCAGGGCCAGACGGTAGACCGCCGCCGCGCTGTCCTGGGCCACGGCCAAATCGCCGATGAAGGGGCGCACCGCCCGTTCGGCGTCGCGGATGGCGTTCATGCGGGCCACGGTGCGGGCCTCGATGAATTTCAGGGCCTGATCCAGGCGGGCGGAGCCGCCGCCCGGCGCGGAAACGGCGGCGGGATCGCCCTCCCCGGCATCGACGGCGTCGGCATCGCCGCCGCCGTCATCCTCGGGATCATCGTCCTCTTCCGGCGGCGCGGGATCGTCGACGGCGGCGGGGTCGTCGGCGGGAAAATGCTGCTCCAGCAGCGCCGCCAGGGCGGCGGGGTCCTCGCCTTCCGCCAGTTTGGGGGTAAGGGCCGCCAGCAAGGCCGCCTTGCCCTTATGGGCCTGTTTCGTCATGCCTGTTTCCTTCGTTTGAGAATCCCCGACCACCACGTCGGGACCGGCGCGGCCCATGGCCACCAGGGCCACGTGATTGCCGCGAATGTCGCGCATCACCCCGTCATAGGGCTGCCCCTGGTACTGGCCGGGGGTCATGTCGGCGCGATAACGGTAGGCGGCCGACAGCTCGCGCCGCTGGCCGCTTTCGATGGCGTCGATGGCGTCCTGCGCCCACACCACCAACGAATTTTTCAGGTAAGGCGCCGCGAACACGGCATCGGTGCCGGTGCTGCCCACCACCAGATCGGGGCGGTGATCCTCGGCGGAAACCGGCACATGCTCGGACAGCAACGGCAGATTGTTGAAGCTGGGCGCGGCGGCGGCCAGCTCCTCGGGGTGGCGCAGCAGGCGGTACAGGCGGTCCTGGGCCAGGCCCAGGGCCGCGGCATCGGGAATTTCCGCCCCCCAATAGGCGCAGATATTGGCTTTGCTCAGCGGGGTGGCGGCCACATGCAGGCGGCCGTCGGCATCCCGCGACCGCACCGTGGCGCGGTCCAGGGCGAACGCAGTCATCAAGGCTCCTCTTCAGGTCAGGTCAAGAGCGGCATAGGGGCTGCCTTCGCGCCCCACCAGGCCGGCCCGCACCTCGGCGGCGCTCAACACCCCCTGGCCGACATAAAGCGCCGCCGTCTCGGCCTCGGTCTGGCGGGCGGCGGCCAGTTCGGCCTCGTCCAGGCTCCACAGCGACTCCCAGCGGAAGGTGATGCCGGGATCGACGGCGCCGAACAGATAAAGCTGGGTCAGGCGCAGCAGGCGTTGCAGCAGCGGTGTGAACAGACGTTCCTGGCAGGCCTCCACCCAGTCGTAGAAGGCCCGCATCTCGCCGGCCGACGAGGCGTTGAGCCCCGACGGCGTGATGCCCAGAAGCTTCACCAGCGGAATGCCGGTGACGGCGGCCATATGCTCCTGGGCCTGGGCCTGCAGATCGCGCAGGCCCGACAGCGGCGTGGTGACGGCGGCGAACTCCTCGCTGTCCTTGTCCAGCACCATCACGCCGCGATTGCCGCGCATCTGGGTGAACAGCTTCACCCGTTGCCACAGGGCGGTGGCGGCGCCGCCCTCGAGAATGCCCGCCATGTTGGTCTTTAAGACCGAGGTGGAGAAGTTGTAAACGCTGTCGCTGACGCTTTGGCGGGTGTGCAGCCAGTTGTCGACATAGGGTTTCATCATCTGCGACAGCGACAGCCCGCCGAAACAATAGGCCGGTTTCAAAAGATCGGGCACCGGGCGCGACACCAGGGTGAGCAGGCGCGTTTCATGCACCTTGCGGCCCTGCACATACCAGCAGTCGGGCCGGAAGTAATCGTCGCGCAGGGGGTCGGCGGAATTGTAGTCGGCGGGATAGGTCCACACCGGTTCGATCACCCGGAGAGCGGTCAGGCCCCGCCCCAGCTTGGCCGGACTGTCCAGCAGCGGTTTTTCCAACTCCTCCGGCGGGGTGCGGCCCCCGTCCAGTTCCAGAAAGATCTGCGAGCGGCCGAAAAAACCATCCTGCTCGGCGGCCTGGCGGAACAGCTCGCGCACCTTCAGACGCTGAAATTCGGCGGTCAGGGCCCGCACCTTTTCCGCCTTGGCCCCGGCGTCGCTATCGCCGGTGGCCACCAGCCGCAGCCATTTGCGCGTCATCTCGCTGGCCATGATCTCGGCGGGGCGGCGGTATTCCGGGCATTGGCACAGCTCGGCCAGGGCGGCATAGCCGGGAAAACCGCCGCCGCCACCGGGCAGGCCCCGGTAAACGGCGGCCATGTCGGCATCCACCGCCAGCTTGGCGGCGGCGGGGATCACCCGTTCCGCCGCCTTGGGCAGCGTGAGCGGGCGGGGCCGGGGCATCGGCGGCGGCACGGCCTCGCGCAGGGCCAGAACGGGCCGGGGCGGCGCCGCGGCAGGCGCCGCCGCCGCGCGCGGCCGGAAGAACACTCGCATGGGAACCTCGCTGATGTTAAAAAGCCGCCAAGGCGTCGGCGGTGATGGCCAGGGGCACCGCCACCGGGGCGAAGGCCATCACCAGGGCATCGGCCAGATTGGGCGAGGCCACGGCGCGCCGCCCCAGATCCTTCTTGCTTTCCACCTTGACCCGTCCGGCCGGATCGAAATCCCGCTTCGGGGTCGACAGCTCATCGATCAACTGATCGAGATACGGCAGGTCCGCCGCCAGACTGATCATCTGTCCGGCCTCCAGCGGCCGTCCCTGGCGGACGGCGGCGTGGGTGGCGCGGAAGCGGTCGGCCAGCAGCCACCAGGCCTGGGCCTTCAGATTGGCGAACATGTCGCGGTTTTTCACGCCGCCGGCATAAGGGGCGTCGGGCCGCGCCACCGCCGACCCGGCATTGAAGCGGGCGAAGGCCACGGCGGCCCCGCCCTGCTCGTTCAGCTCGATGAAGCGCGCCCCCGCCGCCGCCCCCACCCCCACACAGTCGTAGATGATGGTGGCCTGGCGGGCCCGCGCCGCCCGATGCACGCGGACGCAGGAGGCCAGCAATTCATCCTCGCCGGCCTGCCATTGCTCGGCCCAGGCCACCAGGGGCCCTTGCGCATAGACCGCCGCGCATTTGTCCGGACCGCTGTCGGCCACGTCGAATCCCAGGCGCCCCCGTCCCTCGACGGCCAGGGCCAGGCTTTTGTGGGCATCGATGGCCGCCATGATCCACGAACGGCGAATGACCACATCGTCGTCGTCGTCGCGCGGCACGCCGAGATAGACATGTTCGTAGTCGCCGTAATCCTCGGCCTTGGCGGCGGCGATGATGCGGCGCATGGTGGCCGACAGGAAGGGATTTTCGTCGTAGTTGATGCGGCGCGCCACGGTCTCCGGCGGCGGCGCCGCCACGAAGCGGCGATACACGAAATCACTGACCAGCCGGGGATTGAAAACGATCCACACCTGGGAATGATCCTTGCGGATGGTGGGCTCCAGAACCTGCCACTGACCCTCGCTCAGATTGTGCGCCTCCTCGATCCACAGGATATCCACCCCTTCCAGGGATTTGATTTCGTCGATGGAGCGCCACAGGCCGTAGAACAGGAATTCCGAACCGGTCTTCACCCCCAGGATCTTGTTGCGCAGGATGCGAAAGCGCGCCGACAGGCCGAAACGGCCGATCTGGTGCTTCAGCAGGCTGTAAACCGAATCCTCCACCTTGTTCTGGAACTGCCGAACGCAAAGGATGCGCAGGCGGTAATTGGCGGCGAGAAATACCGCGAACCCGGCGGCATCCCAGGATTTCGACGAAGCCCGGCCGCCATAGAGCACGCGGTTGCGGGCCGGAGCGGTCCAGAAGGATTTCAGCGCCGGATTAAGGGTCGGCTTCTCCATAAAAATGCCCCAGTCCGCAGCGGGTGGGCTCGTCCTCCTCGCCCACCACCTCTGTTTTCGCGTTCAACAGATTAAGGCCGATGCGCGCCGCCTCGTTGGCGCCGGCGATCAGGGCCAGCGTGCGCTTGACCTGATCGCCGGCATCGCCGCTCTCCGCGCCCAACAGGCCGGCCTGGTCATGGGCCAGTTCGGCCAACCGGTGCGCGGTGGCGCTGCCGAAGGCCGCCGCCAGGGCCAGATGGCGGGAGACGGCGCGCAACTGCGCCGACAGCGATCGGGGCGACTCCACGGCATCGGGCCAGGAACAGAGTTCCCGCATCATTGTCAGGCGGCCACGCATGCGTTTGCGGATGGCGCTTTCGCTGATGGCGTAACGGGCGCTCAAGGCCGGTACGCTCTCCCCCGCCAGCAGGGCGGCCTCGATCTGCAACCATTGGTCATCGCTAAGCTTGGATCGGCTGGACATGGCACCCCAAAACGAAAACGCCCGGACCAGCAGGTCCGGGCGCAATTGCTCAACGTGATATTACGTATATGGCACGGGCCGGAAAAAAGCACAACCTTTATTTTTATGAAAGCTTATTTTTACGGTTTTCCAGCACCGCCTTCCCGTCCACAGGTGCCGATACGATAAAACCGCGCCAGAAAATCCAGCCCTGATTTCAGCGCCGCCACCGCCTGGGGACGATCGAGAAACAGGGCCATGCTTTCCGGGCTGTCGGGCCAATCGTCCATCACCACCGCCTCGATCACCGGCCAGACCGGCCGCACCTCGGCGCAGGCCGCCAGATAACGGTCGCGCACCCGCAGCCAATCGGCCTCGGTGGTTTCGGGCCGGACCCCGCCGGTGGGCAGGCGCAACTGATGGGCGGGCAGGCCGGCCAACAGCGACCATCGGTTCCAATCCCGCCCGAAACGCAGGCCGGCATCATGCTGATCGCGGCCGATCACCCCGCGCAGCAGCAGCAACCCCAGGGCATACCCGGCCAGAGGGCTGGCGCGCACCACCTCCTCGGCCACCCCGGCCATGGCGGCGCGGCGGCGCACCAGGGCGATCGGAGCGGCATCCCCGGGTTTCAGGGCGCCCGAAGCGCTACGGGGGCCGCTTTGGCGCTTGCGTCCGCCTTTATGCAGTTTCGGCTTGGCTCTCATTGTCTCCCTCTCCGTGTTGTTCGCCGCCCTTCAGCAGAGCGAAAATATCCTGCAAGGCGAAAGATGCCGTTTCACGCCGCGCCGCCCATCCGCTCAGGATGACGCGGCGAACGGTGCGGGCTTCGAACCCGGCCATTTCGCAGACGTCGCGAAAGTCGGGCCCGCCGCGCAGAACCCATTGCAGGGCCCGGTCGCGGTCCAGATCGGCCCCCTTGGCGTCGGGCCCTCCCCGCTGCGTGCCGATGCCGAACACGTCCTCGACAGCCCGGTGCAGAACGGCAATCCACAAGGCCCGTTCGGGCATGTTGCTCATGAAAATCAACCCCTCATTGTGAAAGGTATCCCCACCATCCGCATTGCTTCAGGACGAAACAACGATGGGTGAGAGCAGCGATCCCCTTCGCCGCCCCTCGGAAATATTACATTACGTAATTTCTCGTCAAGGTTTTGTATCGCGTTTTGTAGTTTTTCCGCCATTGCCTTCCCGACGGCGGGCACTACAATCCGTGCCATGGACGACGACGCTCCCCGTTCCGCCGATACCGCCGCCATTGCCGCCCGCCTGAAACAGGCCCGGCTGGCGGCAGGGTTCCGCACCCAGAAAGCCTTCTGGTCGGCCTTCGGCCTGCCCCAGGCCACCTATTCCGCCCACGAATCCTCGGGCCGCGGCCTGAAGCGCAGCGTGGCGCGCGACTATTGCGCCCGCCTCGGCATTCGCCTGGCCTGGCTGCTGGACGGCGAAGGCCCCATGGCCGTGCCGCGCGAGGCTCCCTCCGCCATTCTGACGCGGGGCGCCGTGCAGGCCGGAAGCTGGATCGAGGCGTTGGAATGGAATGCGGCCGAGTGGCGGCCGGTGCCCGGCGCCGCCCCCGATCCGCGCTTCCCCCAGGCCGAGCATTTCGGCCTGGAGGTGCGCGGCAGCAGCATGAACCGCCTTTATCCCGACGGCAGTGTCATCGTCTGCGTGCGCTTTTCCGATATTCAGCAATCCCCCCGCTCCGGTCAGCGGGTGGTGGTGCAACGCCGGTCCGAAACCGGCCTGGTGGAAGCCACGGTGAAGGAATTACGGGTGGATGGGCGCGGCCGCTCCTGGCTGTGGCCGCTGTCGGATGATCCGGCGCATCAAACCCCCCTGGCCGTCGACGACGGCGAGGAAGTGGAGGTGCTGGCCCTGGTGGTGGGCGCCTATCGTCCCGAGGTGTTTTAAACCCGGCCCGCTCCCGCCGCCGCTTGCAAAAAGCCTTTTTCTCTGACGATAACCAAGCACCCCTTGCAAGAGCGAGGGCCGACAGGGGGCCACCTGTCGAGCCACGGTGCCGGGTTGAACACGAAACGCCGTCCCGCCAACAGCGGACTCGCCCTCCCTTCAGCAGGGAGCCGGGTCATCAAAGGTAGTGTGCGACATGACAGGGAAATGTGAAAACAAGCCACCCATTCCGGCGGGGTGGTCCTGGCGACGGCTGCGCGCCGACGAGGAGGAGAGCGCCAGCGCCCTCCTGCGGCGCATTCTCGACGAAGCCACCGTCGCCCCGCAAGGCAACGGCCGGTCCTGGCTGGTGGTCCAGATGACGGACCGGGACATCGACGATCTGGCGGCCTGGGGATGCCAGACCGAGGACGTCGAGGAGGATGATCCCGGCGAGGATTCAGCCATTGGTTGGCACCACAAGTAATCCATCGCACCACAACGAACAACATGTGAAGCAATAATACATTAGAAAAGACCCGGTGCAGAATTATACACCGGGTCTATTTTTATTTCATCAAACGCTTTAAAACAAAATAAAAAGCGCTCCGAAAAACCGGAGCGCCTTTTATTTCATTCGGGCTTATGGTGGGCGGTGAGGGACTCGAACCCCCGACATCCTCCGTGTAAAGGAGGCGCTCTACCAACTGAGCTAACCGCCCTCCAGAAACGACAATGCCGGCCGCCAACGCAACCGGCATTGCCTTTCCCGATGAAGGCGGTGCTTACTGCACGGCGTCCTTCAGGCCCTTACCAGCCTTGAACTTGGGCTGCTTGGAGGCCGGAATCTCGATCTTTTCGCCGGTGCGCGGATTGCGGCCTTCGGACGCAGCGCGTTCGGACACGGCGAACGTGCCAAAACCGACCAGGCGGACTTCATCACCCTTCTGCAGGGATTCGGTAATCGCCGCGAACACAGCATCAACCGCCTTGGCGGCGTCGGCCTTGGACAGGCCAGTGCTGTTAGCCACAACGGCGACGAGATCATTCTTGTTAGCCACGGGACCCCCTTCCGTCAAAACAACTCATAGGAACCAGCAACATGCTGACTACTTATAGGATGGCGCGCAGTCTAATTCCACTTTCCGCACCCCGTCAATCGAAGATAAGGGCTTTCCCCCAGCTTTTCCGCCGATTTTTCGCTTGCCAAGTCGGAAAGCCGTTTCCCCCGCGCCTCAGGTGTGATGGGCGTCACAGAAAGCCTGCCAAAGAAAAGACCGATGCCCGGAAGCATCGG
This sequence comes from Pseudomonadota bacterium, assembly GCA_021782815.1. Classification (GTDB taxonomy): domain Bacteria; phylum Pseudomonadota; class Alphaproteobacteria; order Rhodospirillales; family Magnetospirillaceae; genus JAJZGK01. The sequence continues at coordinate 21,392 of JAJXUO010000024.1, read as the reverse complement.
TCTTTCTGCAGACCTTTAATGGGTCATCACTGTTGTGTCTGAAGTCTCTGTCGCGTCAGTCTTCGCCACGGACTTTACTTCGTCGTCCTCCGGCTCCCACTCGATGGGGGTAATGGGCTGGGTCAGCGCGTTGGCCAGGACCTCGTCCACCACCGCCACCGGAATGATCTTCAGACCGCGCTTCACATTATCGGGGATTTCCGCCAGATCCTTTTCGTTGTCCTTGGGGATCAGCACCGTCTTCAAGCCGCCGCGCAACGCCGCCAGCAATTTTTCCTTCAGACCGCCGATGGGCAGCACGCGGCCGCGCAAAGTGATCTCGCCGGTCATGGCCACATCTTTACGGACCGGAATGCCGGTCAGCACCGAAACGATGGCCGTGCACATGGCGACGCCGGCGGACGGACCATCCTTCGGGGTGGCGCCTTCCGGCACATGCACATGGATGTCGCGCTTGACGAAGACATTGGGCTTGATGCCGAAATCGACCGAGCGCGAGCGCACGTAGGAGCGCGCCGCCTGCACCGATTCCTGCATGACGTCGCCCAGCTTGCCGGTATGGCTGAACACGCCCTTGCCGGGCATGGACACCGCCTCGATGGACAACAGTTCGCCGCCCACCTCGGTCCAGGCCAGGCCGGTCACCACGCCCACCAGATCCTCCAGCTCGGCCTCGCCGAAGCGGAAGCGGCGCACCCCGGCGAACTTTTCCAGATTACGGCGCGTCACCGTCACCTTGGTGCCCTGGCCCTTGGTCACGATCTCCTTCACCGCCTTGCGGGTCAGGTTGGCGATCTCGCGCTCCAGATTGCGCACCCCGGCCTCGCGGGTGTAGTAGCGCACCAGATCGCGCAGGGCGTCGTCGGACAGCGACCACTCGCCGTTCTTCAAACCGGCCGCCTTGGCCTGCTTGTCGATCAGGTGGCGCTTGGCGATTTCCACCTTTTCGTCCTCGGTGTAGCCCGACAGACGAATGATCTCCATGCGGTCCAGCAGCGGCTGGGGCATGCGCAGGGTGTTGGCGGTGGTAACGAACATCACGTCGGAAAGATCGTAATCCACTTCCAGGTAATGATCGTTGAAGGTGGCGTTCTGTTCGGGGTCCAGCACCTCCAGCAGAGCCGAGGCCGGATCGCCGCGCCAGTCGGCGCCCAGCTTGTCCACCTCGTCCAGCAGGAACAGCGGGTTGGACGACTTGGCCTTCTTCATGCCCTGCACGATCTTGCCGGGCATGGAGCCGATATAGGTGCGGCGATGGCCGCGAATCTCGGATTCGTCGCGCACGCCGCCCAGGGAGATGCGCACGAAATTCCGGCCGGTGGCGGTGGCGATGGACCGCCCCAGCGAAGTCTTGCCCACACCGGGCGGCCCCACCAGGCACAGGATCGGCCCCTTGACCTTCTGGGTGCGTTCCTGCACGGCCAGATATTCCAGGATGCGTTCCTTGACCTTGTCCAGGCCGTAATGGTCGGTATTGAGGATCTTCTCGGCGCCCTTGATGTCGCGCTTGACCTTGGTGCGTTTCTTCCACGGGATCGACAGGATCCAGTCGAGATAATTGCGCACCACGGTGGCTTCCGCCGACATCGGGCTCATGGAGCGCAGCTTCTTCAGCTCGCCCATGGCCTTTTCATGGGCCTCCTTGCTGAGGCGGGTTTTCTGGATGCGCTCCTCGATCTCGGCCGATTCGTCGCGTCCGTCCTCGCCCTCGCCCAGCTCCTTCTGGATGGCCTTCAGCTGCTCGTTCAGATAATACTCGCGCTGGGTCTTCTCCATCTGGCGCTTGACCCGGCTGCGGATCTTCTTTTCCACCTGCAGCACGCCGATCTCGGATTCCATGTAGGAATAAACCCGCTCCAGCCGCTCCGACACGGTGGCCAGTTCCAGCAGTTCCTGCTTTTCCGAAATCTTCAGCTGCAGATGCGAGGCCACGGTATCGGCCAGCTTGCCGGCATCCTCGATCTGATTGACCGACACCAGCACTTCCGGCGGGATCTTCTTGTTGAGCTTGATATATTGCTCGAACTGGGCCACCACCGAGCGCGACAGGGCCTCGAGCTCCTGCGCATCGCCCAGATCGTCGTCCATCAGCGCCGCATGGCACTGGAAGAAATCCTCGTTGCCGGTGAATTCGGTGATATGGGCCCGCCGCCCGCCTTCCACCAGCACCTTCACGGTGCCGTCGGGCAGCTTCAAAAGCTGCAGCACGGTGGACACCGTCAGAACCTGATAGCTGTCGTCGGTGGTGGGATCGTCCTGGGCGGCGTTCTTCTGGGCCACCAGCAGGATCTGCTTGTCGTCCTGCATGACGTCTTCCAGCGCCCGCACGGACTTTTCCCGTCCGACGAACAGCGGCACGATCATGTGCGGGAAGACCACGATGTCTCGCAGCGGCAGAACCGGGAAGACATCACCTGGCGCAAGTTCGACCATGTTACCTCTTAAAATTCGCTTCGATCCCGTTCAACCCGCGCCATCGCGCGGGCCACCCCGCAAGCGGACACCGATCGGCCGGGTCCGTCCATCATCTCGGACGTCTTTTCAGGAACTTCCATCGGAAGACCCCGCCGAAGAGTGCCGCGAACCGCACCCACCCCCGGCGGGGCGATCCCGTCAGGCGCTGGTGCCGGTATCCTCGCGGCGGTCAGCATAGATATAGAGCGGCTGGGCCCGGCCTTCCACCACCTCGCCGTTAATAACCACTTCCTCCACCGTTTCCAGACCCGGCAGATCGAACATGGTATCCAGCAGAATGCCTTCCATGATCGAGCGCAGGCCGCGCGCGCCGGTCTTGCGGGCGATGGCCTTGCGGGCGATCAGCTTCTGGGCGTCCTCCGAGAAGGTCAGGCGCACATTCTCCATTTCGAACAGACGCTGGTACTGTTTGACCAGGGCGTTCTTGGGCTTGGAGAGAATATCCACCAGGGCCGCCTCGTCGAGATCGGTCAGGGTGGCCAGCACCGGCAAACGGCCGACGAACTCGGGGATCAGGCCGAATTTCAGCAGATCCTCGGGCTCCACCTCGCGCAGGATGTCGCCGGTGGTGCGTTCCTCCGGGCTGCGCACGTCGGCGCCGAAACCGATGGAGGTGCCGCGGCCGCGGCCGCTGATGATCTTTTCCAGACCGGCGAAGGCGCCGCCGCAGATGAACAGGATGTTGGTGGTGTCCACCTGCAGGAATTCCTGCTGCGGATGCTTGCGCCCGCCCTGAGGCGGCACCGAGGCCACCGTGCCCTCCATGATCTTCAGCAGGGCCTGCTGCACGCCCTCGCCCGAAACGTCGCGGGTGATGGAGGGGTTGTCGGACTTGCGGCTGATCTTATCCACTTCGTCGATATAGACGATGCCGCGCTGGGCCCGCTCCACATTGTAGTCGGCGGCCTGCAACAGCTTCAGGATGATGTTCTCCACGTCCTCGCCCACATAGCCAGCTTCCGTCAGCGTGGTGGCGTCGGCCATGGTGAAGGGCACGTCGAGAATGCGGGCCAGGGTCTGGGCCAGCAGGGTCTTGCCACAGCCGGTGGGGCCCACCAGCAGGATGTTGCTCTTGGCGATCTCCACATCCGTGCTTTTACCGCCCTGGCCCAGGCGCTTGTAATGGTTGTGCACCGCCACGGCCAGCACGCGCTTGGCATGCTGCTGACCGATCACGTAATCATCCAGAACCGCGCAGATATCGCGGGGCGTGGGCACGCCATCCCGCGACCGCACCAGATGAGTCTTGTGCTCCTCGCGGATGATGTCCATGCACAGCTCGACGCATTCATCGCAAATGAATACGGTCGGCCCGGCGATCAGTTTGCGGACCTCGTGCTGGCTCTTTCCGCAGAACGAGCAGTAGAGGGTATTCTTGGAATCGCCGCTCGTGGACTTGGTCATCGGGTCTCCATAGGGTAGGATGGCCGTTATCGGGCTATGTTAGACCCGATAATTGCCGTCATACAACGGCTAAAACTGCAGGCCGGACCTTAAGGCGCGGCTCGGGCCACGCCTTTAAGGTCCGGAAAAATTACTCGCCCTCGCCGGCCGGCGCCGGACGGCTGGTCACCACCTCGTCGATCAGGCCGAACTCCCTGGCCTCCTCGGCGGTCATGAACTTGTCGCGCTCCATGGTGCGCTCGATCACATCCAGCGGCTGGCCGGTATGCTGCACGTAGAGCCCGTTCAGGCGGGCGCGCATCGACAAAATCTCGCGGGCCTGGATCTCGATATCGGTGGCCTGGCCCTGCGCCCCGCCCGAAGGCTGATGCACCATGACGCGGGCGTTGGGCAGGGCGAAACGCTTGCCCGCCGCCCCGGCGGTCAGCAGCAGCGAGCCCATGGAGGCGGCCTGGCCGATGCACACGGTGGAAACGGCGGGGCGGATATACTGCATGGTGTCGTAGATGGCCATGCCCGAGGTCACCACGCCGCCCGGGGAATTGATGTAGAAGGCGATATCCTTGCTGGGATTTTCCGATTCCAGATACAGCAGCTGGGCGCAGATCAGGCTGGAGCCGTAATCCTCCACCTGCCCGGTCAGGAAAATGATGCGTTCCTTCAGGAGGCGGGAATAGATATCGTAAGCGCGCTCGCCCCGGTTGGTCTGCTCGACCACCATGGGGACCAGGGTATTCATGTAGAGATCGATCGGATCGCGCTCTCTCATCGGATCATCCTTTTCGCCTGCAAACGCACGAATAAAAAGTGCTTAACCAATTGACTAACATAGTTGCTTTTTTCCGGCTGGAAAGCCGGGATATGCATTTTTTGTGAAAAACGGGTGGGTCCGGCGGACCCACCCGTTTGCCAGGCTTAGTCTTCGGCCTTATCGGCTTTTTTCTTCGAGGCCGCCTTCTTCTTCGGCTTGGCCTCGGCGGCGTCGGGGGCCGCGTCCGGATCCTTGCGCAGATCCTCCGGGCTCACCGTCTTCTCCGAGACCTGGGCCCGCTCGACGATATAGTCGATGACCTTTTCCTCGAAGATGGCCGCGCGCAGGCTGTTCAGGGCGTCCTGGTTCTTCTGGTAGTACTGGAACACCAGATGCTCCTGGCCGGGGAAACGGCGGGCCTCGTTCAGCACGGCGCGGTTCAGATCCTCCTGGGTGATCTGCACGCTGTTCTTCTGACCCACTTCCGACAGCAAAAGGCCCAGACGCACGCGGCGTTCGGCGATGGCGCGGTATTCGGCCTTCAGTTCGTCGTCGCTCTTGTCCTTGTCGGCCTCATCCAGACGACCGGCGGCCTTGTCGGCCTCCAGCTGCTTCCAGATGGCGTCGAATTCCATGTCCACCATGCCCTGGGGCACGGGGAAGGTGTGATTTTCCGCCAGACGGTCCAGCAGGGCGCGCTTCAGGTGGGCGCGGGCCATGGTGGTGTAATCCCGGCCGATTTCCTCGCGCAGGGCGTCCTTCAGGGCGGCCAGGTTTTCCAGACCCACGGTCTTGGCCAGCTCATCGTCGATCTCGGCCGGAACCACGGTGCGCACTTCGTGCACCTTGACCTCGAATTCCGAAGCCTTGCCGGCCAGGTTTTCGGCGTGATAGTCGGCGGGGAAGCTCACCTTCACCACGGTTTCGTCGCCGGCCTTCGCCCCCACCAGCTGGTCCTCGAAACCGGGGATGAAGCTGTTGGAGCCGAGCTTCAGGCTGTAGCCCTCGCCCTTGCCGCCCTCGAAGGCGACGCCGTCCACCTTGCCCAGGAAGTCGATGACCACCACGTCGCCCGAGGCGGCGGCCTGACCGGCGGGGGCGGCATCGGTCTTCTCGCGGCGCGAGGCCAGGCCCTTCAGGGCCTCTTCCAGCTCGGCCTCGTCGATCTCGGCCACCATCTTTTCCAGGGTCAGGGTGGACAGATCCATCACCTCGATCTCGGGCAGCACTTCCACCGCCACCGAGAATTCCAGATCCCCGCCCTCATCGAACTTGGTGATCTCGACCTTGGGCTGCAGGGCCGGACGCAGCTTGTTCTGCTCGACGGCCAGCTGGGCGCCCTCGTTGACGGCGCCTTCCAGCACCTCGCCCATCACCGACTTGCCGTACTTCTGACGCAGAATGGCCATCGGCACCTTGCCCGGACGGAAGCCCGGAACCTTGACGGACTGGCCGACCTCGGTCAGGCGGTCCTTCACCTTCTCGTCAAACTGACCGGCGGTGATGACGACCTTGAATTCGTGCTTCAGGCCGTCGGCATTGATCTGAGTTACTTGCATAGAATTCTCTGCCAATCGCAATCGTCAACATCAAGCGCGGGATGCGCGTTCAAAAAAACCGTTGCCGGAACCTCGGGACTCCGGATCTGGTGCGGGTGAAGGGACTTGAACCCCCAAGGCTTGCGCCGCTGGAACCTAAATCCAGTGTGTCTACCAATTCCACCACACCCGCCCGACCTCGAAAGATCGACGGACCCCCGGCTGGCGCAGCCCGGATCCGAGGTTTTACCCCCGTCCGGATGCCCGGCTCCCCGGCCATGAACCGGGGACATTATTCAGGAAAGTCGCACCGCGCAAGTCTCTTCGCATGCGCCCGGGCAATCGGGCGAATCCGCCTGCCCGGGTTTTCACATGTCCGCTCAGGCGCCGGGCGCCGGCGTGCCGCCCATCCCCGCGTCAAGTCCTTTCAAAATCATTTATACCCGGAGAGTTTTTGCAATTATTCCATATTGCATTATACGTTTTGCATTGCCATTAACAGACTGCTTAGTCCGGTTCCCCCAAGCCCCCTTAACCGGAAGAAAGGTTGGATTATGACGAAGGATCTGGATCGCGAAGGCCGGCTGTCTTTCCTGCTGGTGGATGACGCGACCCGTGCCGCCCTGCGCGACTTCCGCGACATCCTGGCCCGGCACATCGACGACGTGCTGGACGCCTTTTACGCCCATGTGCAGCGCACCCCCGCCGTGGCCCGCCTGTTCGGCGCCGGATCCGGCGCCTCGGTGGATCATGCCCGCTCCATGCAGCGCAAACACTGGCTGGACAACGTCTTCAGCGGCGATTTCAGCGACGCTTACTTCGCCCAGGTGGCCAAGATCGGCGAAATTCACGAACGGGTGGGGCTGGAGCCGCGCTGGTATATCGCCGCCTACGCCTTCACCCTGAACCGCATGGTCGCCCTGGTGCTGGAGGCCTATCGCAAGAAGCCGCAGCGCGCCGCCGAGATCATCTCCGCCATCAACAAGGCGGTGTTCCTCGACATGGACGTGGCCATCTCGGTCTATGACGAAACCTCGAAGCGCCATCAGGCCGCCGCCCTGATGAACGCCCATGCCGACGCCTTCGAAAAGGACGTCACCGGTGTTCTGAAAGTGGTGTCGGCCGCCGCCGGCGATCTGGAAACCACCGCCAAGACCATGGCCGGCACCGCCGAGGAAACCCTGCGCCAGTCCACCGCCGTGGCCACCGCCGCCGAACATGCCTCGGCCAATGTGGAAACCGTGGCCGCCGCCACCGAGGAGCTGACCGCCTCGATCCAGGAAATCAGCCGCCAGGTGGTGCAGTCCACCCAGATCGCCGGCGCCGCCGTGGAAGAGGCCAGGCGCACCAACACCATGGTGCAGGGCCTGACCGAGGCCGCCGGCAAGATCGGCGAGGTGGTGAAGCTGATCAACGACATCGCCAGCCAGACCAATCTTCTGGCCTTGAACGCCACCATCGAGGCGGCCCGCGCCGGCGAGGCCGGCAAGGGCTTCGCCGTGGTGGCCGGCGAGGTGAAGAACCTCGCCAACCAGACCGGACGCGCCACCGACGAGATCACCGCCCAGATCACCGCCGTGCAATCGGCCACCCGCGACGCCGTGTCGGCCATTCAAGGCATCGGCCAGACCATCGGCCAGATCAGCGAGATCGCCTCGGCCATCGCCGCCGCCGTCGAGGAACAGGGCGCCGCCACCCAGGAGATCGCCCGCAACGTGCAGGAGGCCGCCGAAGGCACCGGCACGGTCACCCGCAACATCTCGCTGGTGACCAGCGCCGCCAGCGAAACCGGCTCGGCCGCCCGCGAGGTGCTGGCCGCCTCCAGCGAACTGTCGCGCCAGTCCGACGGCCTCAACAGCCGCGTCGGCGCCTTCCTCGGCAATATCCGCAACGGAGAATAATCACAGAGAATAATACAGGCGGGTGTCCGGGATGCCGCATGGAGAGGAGCGTTGGGAGGGCAGGCGCGAAAACGCCCCGCCCTCCCGCGCCTCCCAACCTCAGCCCTTGCCCAGGGCCTTCACCGCCGAGGACAGCACGATGCGGCCATCGCCCCGGTAGCTTTCGTGATTGGCCTCGATATCCGACAGTTTATAGAGATAGTTGATCATCATCCCCGCCGACTGGGCCAGGCCCTTGGCCGAGGCGTCGCCCATCCAGTTCAGACGCTCCAGGCGGGCGCCGTTGGACAGGTGGAAATGCGCCACCGGATCGAGGGCGCGGCCGGGGGCGCTGCCCCGTTTTTCCGTAAGGTAACGCACGCATAGGCGCTGCAGGGCCGGACGCAGCCGTTCGGCCAGATCCTCGTCCTCGTGCCAGGGGCCGTCCAGCGCCGCCTTAAGGCCGCCGCCCACGCTCAGAAGCTTGCGCTCGGCCGCCGTCAGCACCTGCTCCTCGCCCTCGGCCAGGCGGGCGTCCAGCCAGGCGCGGAAACCGGGAATGGGCGACAGGGTGGCGAAGGTTTTCAGGTTGGGGAATTCGTGCGACAGGCTGTCCACCACCTTCTTGATGAGGAAATTGCCGAAGCTGATGCCCACCAGGCCCTTATGGGCGTTGTTGATGGAATAGAAGATGGCGGTGTCGGCCTGGGCCGGATCGCCCACCGGGGCGTTCTCGTCCAGAAGGGCCCGCACATCGTCGGCCATGCCCTTGACCAGGGCCACCTCCACGAAGATCAGCGGCTCGTCGGGCATGCGCGGATGGAAAAAGGCATAGAGGCGGCGGTCGGAATCCAGGCGGTTCTTGAGATCGCGCCAGCCCTCGATGGCATGCACCGCCTCATAGGCCATGATCTTTTCCAGCACCAGGGCCGGCGAGCGCCAGGTGATGCGCTGCAACTCCAGGAACCCCACATCGAACCATGCCGCCAGCAGATCCTTGAGATCGGCGTCCAGCGCCGCCAGGGCGGCGTCGCCCCGGGTCAGCGGCAGCAGTTCGGCCCGCAGATCCACCAGGAACTTCACCCCTTCCGGCAGGGCGTTGAACTGGGTGAGCAGACGCAGACGCGGGCTTTCCAGGGCCTGGCGCAGAGCCTGCTCCGCCGCCAGACGCCGGGCGGGATCGGCCGCCGCCCGCACTGCGTCCATGGCGGCATCCACCGCCGCCGCCACCGGGCCGAATTCATCGGCCAGCATGCGCAGAAAGCGTTTGCGCCCCTCGGCGTTGAGCGACAGATACGAGCGCCCCAGGGCGGCGGCGCGGGCCCGGGCCGAAACCTCGCCGCCCCGTTCGCGCAGGCAATCCCGCATCTGGGCGCGCAGCAGTTCGGCGTCACCGGGCGGCAGTTCGGGAGCGATGCTCCTGGGCGCCGCCCCCAGCGAGGCGGCGATATCGCGCCACAGGCCGCGCAACGGCTTCAGGCGGTCGAAAAATCCCGCCGGCGGCTGCGGCGACGACACCAGTTTGATCTCTTCCATGAGGGCTCTCCGCTCCTGTTTTATTTTTTAAATAGGGTTTTTACCGCCGCCGCCAAGGCGGTGGGCACGGCCTCGGCCACGTCCTCGGCGATCAGGCCTTCGGGCGGGCGGGCCGCCGCCGCCCGGCCATGCAGCCAGGCCCCGGCGGCGGCGGCCTCGAAACAGGGCATGCCCTGGGCCAGCAGCCCGCCGATGATCCCGGCCAGCACATCGCCGGATCCGGCGGTGGCCAGACTGGGCGGCGCATCGGCGGTGATGGCGGCACGGCCATCGGGCGCCGCCACCACCGTATCGGGGCCTTTCAGCAGCACCACGGCGCCGCTCTCGGCCGCCGCGGCGCGGGCCCGATGCAGACGATCGCCGGTATGGGCGAACAGCCGGGCATATTCGCCGTCGTGCGGGGTCAGCACCATACGCCCGCCCGCCCGCCACAGCGCGGCGGGATCGGCGGCGAAACTGGTGAGGGCATCGGCATCCAGCACCACCGCCCTCTCCGCCGCCAGGGCGGCCAGGGCCAGGGCGCGGGTCTCCGCCCCCACCCCCAGACCGGGGCCGATCACCGCCGCCGGGCAACGCGGATCGGCCAGGAGCGCCGGCCAATCGCCGTCGGGGCGCAGCATCAGACCGGGATCGCCGCCGCCATAGGCCGCCAGCGCCGCCTGCGGCGCCAGCAGGGTGCACAAGCCCGCCCCGGCGCGGCGCCCGGCGCGGGCGGCCAGACGGGCGGCGCCGGTGAAACGGGCCCCGCCCGCCACCAAAAGATGGCCGCGCCGGTATTTATGGCCGTCGCTCTCCAGCCGGGGCAACAGCGCCCCCCACAGGGCCGGATCGTTACGCCAGGCCCGCGGCGCGGTTTCGGCATAAACGGCGGCGGGAATGCCGATATCGGCCACCGCCAGGGTGCCGCACAGTTCCCGCCCCGGCCAGAGAAGATGGCCGGGCTTGGCATGGCCGAAGGTCACGGTCAGGCGGGCCGGCGCCGCCAGCGGACAAGGCCGGCCGCTATTGCCGTCGAGCCCGCTGGGCACGTCCACCGCCACCACGTCGAGGCCGCTTTCGGCCAGGGCGGCCACCATCTCCAGGGCCGCGCCCGCCAGCGGCTTGTTGAGACCGGCGCCGAACAGGGCATCCACCACCAGCGGCCCGCCGGCCAGCAGCGCCGGGGAACAGGGAAGACAGGGCCCCCGCCACAAGGCGGCCATGCGGGCGGCGGCGCCGGACAGGCTTTCGCGTCCGCCCAGCAGCGCCAGCGTCACCGGCCAGCCCTCGGCGGCCAGCAGCCGGGCGGCCACGAAGCCGTCGCCGCCATTGTTGCCCGGCCCGCACAACACCAGCACCCGGCGCGGGCGGAAATGACGGCGCGCCAGACGCGCCACCTGCCAGCCCGCCGCCTCCATCAGCCGATCCACGCCGAGGCCGCGCGCCGCGCACAGCCGGTCGGCCTCGGCCATCTGCCCGGTGGTGAACAATGGGGTCAAGGCGGCTCTCCCAATCATTACAACGGCTTATTCTACCAGAGAGCGACAGATGCCGTACCCCCCTTTTCCGGCACATCCGCCATGCCGGGTCTGGCGCGGCGGCGGCGGCGGGGCTATATAGGGGGCGCGATAAGGTTTTTCCCGCAAAGGGGACGATGGTGAAAGTTCTGGTTCTGGGCTCGGGCGTCATCGGCACCACCACCGCATGGTATCTGGCGGAGGCCGGGCACGAGGTGGAGGTGGTGGACCGTCAACCCGGCCCCGGCCTGGAAACCAGCTACGCCAATGGCGGCCAGATCTCGCCCTGCCATGCCGAACCCTGGGCCAATCCCGCCACGCCGGCCAAGGCGCTGAAATGGCTGGGCCGCGACGACGCCCCCCTGCTGTTCCGCTGGCGCCGCCTCGATCCCGCCCTGTGGGCCTGGGGGGCGCGTTTCCTGCTGAACTGCACCGCCCGCCGCGCCGCCGTCAATACCGACCGCACCTTGCGTCTGGCGCTTTATTCGCGCGGCTGCCTGCAGGCGCTGCGCGCCGCCACCGGCATCGCCTATGATCAGCAGACCAAGGGCATCCTGCATATCTACCGCGATGGCGCCGAGTTCGCGCAGGCCGAGAAGGCCGCCGCGCTGATGAGCCGGCTGGGCCTGCCCCGCGAGGTGAAAACCCCCGACGAGGCGGTGGCGGTGGAACCGGCCCTGGCCGCCGCGCACAAGGATCTGGCGGGCGCCATCCTCACCCCCGGCGACGAATCCGGCGATGCCCACCTTTTCACCCGCCGTCTGGCCGAACGCTGCGCCGAAAAGGGCGTGATCTTTCATTTCGACACCTGGATCCAGGCCCTGGAATTGAACGGCGGGCGCCTGGCCTCGGTGGCCACCAGCAAGGGCCGCCTGCACGCCGACGCCGTAGTGCTGGCCGGCGGCAGCTGGAGCGGCCGGCTGTCGCGCCAGGTGGATGTGCGCCTGCCCATCTATCCGGCCAAGGGCTATTCCGCCACCCTGGCGGTCACCGATGCCGCCGCCGCCCCCAGCGTCAGCATCACCGACGACGAGCATAAAATGGTCTACAGCCGCCTGGGCGAGCGGTTGCGCTGCGCCGGCACCGCCGAACTGGCGGGCTGGAACACCGAGATGGACCCGCGCCGCGCCCGGCTGGTGGCCCAACTGGCGGAGGGGCTGTTTCCCGGCGCCGGAGATTACAGTCAGGCGGAGCTATGGTGCGGCCTGCGCCCAGTCACCCCGGATTCGGTGCCGATCCTGGGCGCCACCAAGGTGCCGGGCCTTTATCTCAACACCGGCCACGGCACCCTGGGCTGGACCATGGCCTGCGGGTCCGGCCGTCTGCTGGCCGATATCCTGTCCGGCCGCCCCACCGATATCGACATGGACGGCCTCGGCATCGAACGCTTTTGGTTGTAAGCTGCCGCATCGAGAGCGTCTTTGCCCCAAGGATTTTTCCGGTATGTCCCTGCTTCCCCAGCGTCATCATATCGTCGTCGCCACGCCTTGCTACGGCGGCAACGTCACCTCCTCCTACACCGTGTCCCTGGTGTCGTTGCAGCGGGCCTGCATGCAGCTCAATATCGGGATCTCCTTCCGCCTGATCGGCGGCGACGCCCTGATCACCCGGGCCCGCAACATCCTGGTGCAGCAGTTCCTGGCCGATCCCACCGCCACCCACCTGCTGTTCGTCGATGCCGATATCGGCTTCACCCCCGATCAGGTGATGGTGCTGCTGGACGCCGACAAGGACATCTCGGGCTGCATCTATCCCCTGAAGCAATTGAACTGGGAGCGCATCCAGGCCCATGCCGCGCTGGGCGCCCCCAAGCCCCTGACCTCGGCCCTGAATTACGTGGTGGACCTGCTGGACAACACCGAACTGCCGACGCCTGAGCAGAAGTTCGCCAAGGTGCGCTATATCGGCACCGGTTTCATGCTGATCCGCCGCGACGTGTTCACCCGCATGGCCGAGCATTATCCCGACATCCATTTCAGCAACATCCACGTCGCCTCGAACACCGCGGTGCAGAACCAGACCAACTGCGCCTATTTCGACTGCGTCATCGACAAGCAGAGCGGCGCCTATCTCAGCGAGGATTACACCTTCTGCAAGCGCTGGACCGACATGGGCGGCGAAATCTGGGCCTATACCCAAAGCAAGCTGACCCATACCGGCGCCATGGCCTTCGAGGGCGATCTCGGGGCCGCCCTCGACGTGCTGAAACAACGGCCGCAGGACCTGCCGCCCAATCCCGACTGATCACATCTTGATCAAAAGGGCGGTGCCGCCGCGATCGGGGGCCACCACCAGCCGTTCGGGCTTGTCGGCCAGAAAGGCATCGGCGGCGTGGGCCACGCCGGGCCAGCCGTCGTGGGCGTAATCGTGCACGAACAGCAGGCCGCCGGGCGACAGGCGGGGATAGGCGAAGGCCAGCGCCGCCCGCGTCGCCTCGGCCTCGCCGAAATCCACATGGGCCACCGCCAGGCGCAGATCGGGCGGGGCCAGGGCAATGCTGGCCGGAAAAATCCCCTCGCACCAGACCACCTGATCGGCCCCCACCAGGGCGCGGGTGGCGGCGGCGTCGCAATCGCGGAACAGGGCGCGGCGGCGGTCGTCCTCGGCGAAACGGCCGGGGGGAAAGCCGCTGAAACTTTCGAACAGATAGAGCATGCGGCCGGGGGCCAGCATCTTCAGGGCGCGGGCGCTATGGCCGTGCCACACGCCGAATTCCGCCAGATCGCCCGCCACCCCCAAACGGAGGGCGCGGGTAATGTTGTCGGCCAGGAAATAGAGGCGGGCCAGATCCCCGGCATGGTGGGCTGACGACAGAAACAACGCCAGCAGATCGTCCAGCGCCTTGCTTTTGCGGAAATGCACGCGGTTGATGGGGCGGGCCTGCAGATAATGGCCGGGGGTGGGGGCCGGCGGGCGCGTCATGGCCAGTTGCCAGGCCTGCTCCCCCACACGAAACGCCTCCTCGGCGCGCCCCAGGGCCCGCAAGCCCCGCGCCAATCCTTGCAGGAAACCGGGATGGCGGGGATCGAGGCGCGCCGCCCGTTCCAGCGGCGCCAGGGCCTCCAGCGGCCGTCCGGCCTGCATCTCGGCCATGCCCAGCAGATGATGAAGATCACCGCTGCCGGGATAGCGCTCCAGCCCGGACCGGCAGGCCCGGCAGGCGCCGTCCCAGTCTTTCGCGCCGAGCAGCGTCGTGACCGCCGCCAACCGTTCGCGCAGATCCCGCGCCTCTTCGCCGCTCATGCCCCTCCCCCTTTCCATCTGCCGCCAGAGTAGCCTGCATGGCGAAGGGGTCAAGCGCTCCAGGCGGATCGCATTCGCGATCCGCCTGGAGTCTGTTCGTCTCAGGCGCCGGGGGGCGGCGGGCCTACCAGCCGAAGATGGCCGGGCGCCAGGCCAGGGCCACCAGGGCGATGCCGGCCAGCAGCGGCAGCAGGGTCAACCGGCGGCGCCAACCGTTCAAACCCTCGCCGGCCAGAAGCCTGTCTCCCAGATGCACGCTCCAGCCCATGCCGAGCGCGAACAGCAGCGCCTTGGCGGCGGCGGCCGACCAGGCCGGCAGCCCCAGCAGCGGCAGCCCCTGGAACAGGGTGGCGCCCAGCCCCACCACCAGCGACACCATGGCCACCGGCATGGTGGCATAGGCCTGCTCGACGAAACGGGCGCGGAAGGTGAGATCGCCCCCCAGCCGCCCGGCCAGCCACGACGACAGCGCGGTCAGGAGGGTGAGCGTCGCCGTCAAGGCCACGGCCGTGCCCAGCATGAAGCCGGAAATGGTGAAGACATCGAGCCAGGTATAGGTTTCGTGCTGGGCCGGATGCACCGACATCAGCCACCAGGGGCCGGGCATGGCGATCCAGTCCCACCCCCGGCCGATGGCCCATTCGCCCAGCGCCTGACGCCAGGTGTCGTATTGCGGCAGCACCAGCCACAGAAAGCCGCCCAGGGCCAGGCCGCTGGCCAGGAACAGGAACCACACCTCGGTGGCGTTGGGATTGTGATGGCGGATTTGCGCCACCTCCTGGCCCGGCGGGCGCAACACCACGGCCAGCCCGCCCCGCGCCGTGGGCTGCACGCAGCGCATGCATTCGATGCAATGGCGGGATTCCGTCTTGCGGGCGATGTGGATCATGGTGGGGCACAGGCCCTTTTCCGCATAGGCGTCGCCGCCCGGCCGGGGCTGCTTGGCAACGAACTGCACGGCGCCGATGCGCGAAAACACTCCCAGCATCAGACCGATGGGGCACATATGCCGGCACCAGGGCCGCTTATTGCCGCCGGTGCCGTAGAAAAAGCCCAGCAGCACGGCGCAGAGGAAGGCCAGACCGAACACCACCGCCGCCCCTTGCGCAAAGCCCCGGGCATCCACGGTCTGCGCCAGCACGGTGACGACGATGAAACTGACCACCGGGGTGCCTTCCCAGCGCACCCAGGCCGGAATGGGGCGTTTCGGTCCGATGCGGTTGGCCCATTCCGAGCAGGCGCCCATGGGGCAGAAAATCCCGCACCAGCTGCGCCCGGTAAAGATCACCGAGATGAACACCAGGGGAAACCACAGCCCCCACAGCAGAAAGTTGGTCAGCAGGGTGAAATTGTTGAGGACGGTGGCGTTGTCGCCGGGCGGGGGCAGCAGCAGCGGCCCGACGATCAGGGCGATGAAGGCCACCAGCATGGCCAGATGCAGCCAGGCCAGCTTGTCGCGGTGGCGCACCGCCCAGGCCTCCAGCCGCGCCAGCCAGGCGGGGCGGCGCAGTGTCCTTTCGGCATTACCGGGCATCGGGGGTCTCCGTCCGGGGCTGCGGACGGGCGCCGCCGCGATTGACCAGGGCCATCAGCCCGCCGATCACCGCCAGGGTCACGGCGTAGAACAGCAGCTGCAGGGCCGAGGGACGCTGGGTATAGCCCACCAGGATGTGCAAAAGCCGCCCCGTCAGGGATTGTTCGGTCAAAAGCCAGGAACTGTTCCACACCCCGTCCTGGATGGCGGGCAGAAATCCGGCCTGGGTCAGCAATCCGGCGGCGTCGGCGGCCATGCCGGCGGCCAGCAGCAGCACCATCCAGCCGGTCACCGCGAACAGATGGCGGGTGGGGATGCGCAACAGGCCTTTGTAGAGCAGCGCCCCCGCCGCCACCCCCAGGCCCAGACCGGCCAGGCCGCCGCTCAGCATGGCGTCGCGGCCGGTGCCGGCGGCGTAGATGCCGTAGCCGAACAGCACCACCTCGGCGCCTTCGCGCAGCACCGCCATCATCACCACCACCATCAACACCGACAGCGGCCGCTCGCCCATGGCCACGTCATGCCCCACCGCCTTCATCTCGCGGGCCAGTTCGCGGCCGTGGCGGCTCATCCACACGTTATGCCAGCCCAGCATGACCACCGCGGTCAGCAGAATGCCGGCATTGAGCAGTTCCTGCCCCCGCCCCTGCACCGCGCCGGCGATGCTGCCGGCGAAGGCCGCCACCAGGCAGGCGCCGGCCACGCCGAGGACGACGCCGAAACCGACCCAGCGGCCCCGGCCCGCCACGCCCTTGGCCGCCGCCAGCACGATGGAGACCACCAGCGCCGCCTCCAGAACCTCGCGGAAAACAATGATTGCCGTGGCCAGCATGCGTCACCTTCAGGGCTTGGGCGGCACGGCGATGAGGGCGCCGGTGCTCGCGGGATGGAAGTCGTTGAAAAAATCGTAGCGGCCGGGCTTCAGCGGCCCCACCACCACCGGCAGCCGGGTGCCGCCGGGGATCACCTTCTCGCGCCCCAGATCGCCGCTTTCAAATTCGGCGGGCAGGGCGTCGCGGTTGTCCACCATCAGGGTCAGGGTCTGGCCCGCCGGCACCGTCAGGGTTTGCGGCGTGAAGGCCTGGCCCCGCAGCACCAGATCGAAAGTGGTTTGCGGCCCGGCGGCCCAGGCCGGGACGACGCCCAGCACCGACGCCAGAATGCTCCACGCGCCCAGTTTCCGTTGGAACGTCATCCCTGCCTCCCCGCCTTAGTAGCCGCCCTTGTGGCCAACGCCGCCCACATAGGTGAAGGTCCAGCTCTTCTGGAACGGGCCCCACCAGTCCGGCACCCCGGTTTCCTTATCGGTATGGCGGAAGAAGGCGTTGTAGGGCGGCGGCACGACGCGGAAGCTGGCGGTGTAGGTGCCGGGGCCGTCGAACTTGATGTTGGCGCCGTAATGCGGCCCGTCATTGGCCTCCATGGCCATCAGGGTGCCGAAGCTGGACCAGTCGGAGCCCTGCTTGCGGATCTGATAGCTGACGGTGAGATAGGGGATCCAGGAGCCCGGCTCGAAACCCTGCGGATTGTTCTTATCGGCGTGGATGTCGATTTCCAGATGCGCGTCGAAGGCGGCGCCGTTCATACCGGGCAGCATCGGCGCCATGTCCACCGGCTGCAGATAGACCGGATGCAGAATGAGGCCGTTGACCGTGACCGGATCCCCCATGGAATGCTCACCGGCCAGAGCCGGCGACGCCACGAGCAAAGTGAGGCCGACAAAGGCGGCGGCGACGCGTTTGGACATGCGTGAACTCCTTGAAATGAGGCGTGCGGGACAACAAGCGGCCTCGCATCGACAGAGTTAATGATAATCACTCGCATTTGCAAGCGCTTTTCGCACTATTCCCTCACGCCGGCAGGGGAATCCCCCTCGTCCACAGCCAGCCCCTTGAAAAATCCCGCGTTCCGGTTCAGCCTGCGCAGAGGGCCGCCGGAGAGGCGGAGCGAAGCGACTTCAGGGAGACACGCGGCATGACGGCCACCACCATCGCCATCGCGCAACAGAAGGGCGGCGCCGGGAAAACCACCATCGCCGCGCAACTGGCCGTGGCCTGGATGCGTCAGGGCTACCGCGTGGCCCTTTTGGATGTCGATCCCCAGGGTTCGCTGTCGGCCTGGTACGGCATGCGCCGCCGCAACGGCCAGGAGGACGGCCTGGTCTCCCAGGAGGTGCAGGGCTGGAAACTGGCCACCGAAATCGACCGCCTGAAGGCCGCTTACGACATTCTGATCGTCGATACCCCGCCCCATGCCGAGACCGACGCCCGGGTGGCGGTACGCGCCGCCGGGCTGATCCTGATGCCGGTGCAGCCCAGCCCCATGGATCTGTGGGCCAGCGCCCCCACCCTGGAAATGGCCCGCAAGGAACGCACCCCGGCCCTGCTGGTGCTGAACCGCGTGCCGGCCCGCAACCGCCTGACCGACACCATCCGCGCCCGCATCGCCGAGGACGATCTGCCGGTGGCCGACAGCATGGTAGGCAACCGCTCGGGCTTCGCCGCCAGCATGATGGACGGCAAGGGCGTGGTGGAAACCGCGCCGCGCAGCCCCGCCGCCCTTGAAATCATCGCCCTGGCCGACGAAATCGCCGGGCGCCTCTCCCTTTCCGCCGGACGGTCCGCATCATGATTCCCTTCGCCCTCGCCATCCATACCATTGCCGCCGTGATCTGGGTGGGCGGCATCTTCTTTCTGCTGGTGGTGCTGCGCCCCGCCTCGGCCTCCCTGGGCGACATGACCCGCCTGACCCTGTGGCGCACGGTGCTGGGGCGGTTCTTTCATTGGGTGTGGCAGTGCATCGCCCTGCTGCTGATCACCGGCTACGGCGTGGTGTTTTTCGGCTATGACGGCTTCGCCTCGGTGGGCCTGCATGTGCGCATCATGCAACTGACCGGCCTTTTCATGGTGGCGGTGTTCGTGCTGCTGTGGACCCGGCCCTGGCAGGACTTCTGCCACGCCCTCGACCGTGGCGACACCCCCGCCGCCACCCACGCCCTGGGCCGTCTGCGCGGCCTGGCCATGATCAATCTGCTGCTGGGCCTTTTCACCACCGTGCTCGGCGCCATCGGGGCCTTCCTCAGCTATTAATCCTCTTATCCCGCGCGTCCGCCTTTTGGCGGTGTCGACAAAAACCGTACTCTTATTCAGACTTTAGAAAAAACTGCGTTCCTGCTGCCATCGACCCCTGAAGAGGGCGAAGGGAGGCATCATGACCGGGGCGGCCGTTCCATCCGGGAAGCCGATACGCGCCGCTTGGCGGAGAGGCGGGGGATGACTGCGCCCTCATTTCCTTCGCCCTCGTCCCCGCCCCCCTGCGCCCCCGCGAAGCCCGCCGCTTTACGGCTGGGCATCTCCCACCGTCTGATCCTGTGGTTTCTGGGCATTTCCCTGGTGCCCATCGTTTTACTGCTGCTGCTGAGCCAGCAGTTGGCGGAAACCCTGATCCGCCAGAACGAAATGACCAACCTCGCCTCCATCGCCGAGGCCAAAGCCCTGCAAATCGCCAATCTGGTGGAGGACAACGAGGTCACCCTGATGGCGCAGATGCGGGCGCCGCAGATGGCCGATACCCTGACCGCCCTTCAGTCCCGGCCCCGGCCGCCCGACAATGCCCGCGACCCGTTCCAGATCGCCGGTCTGCTGCAGCCCTCGAACTACAGCGATTTCGTGCTGTTCTCGCCCCTGGGGCGGGTGCTGTTCACCACCGGCACCCGCTTCCGTCCCGGCCAAACCCTGGAAACCCCGCCCCTGCGCCACAGCGCCCTGGCCGAGGCGGTGCGGCAAAGCCTGGGCAGCCTGCAACCGGCCCTCACGCCCTTCGATCTGGTCTTGTCGGACAACGATCCGCCGCTTTACGTGGTTGCCCCCGTGGTGCGCAACGGCGTTCTGCGCGGGGTCGGCGCGGCCCAGTTGAATCCGGGCGCATTTCTGGCGGCCTTTTCCGACCGGGGCGGGCTGGGCCAAAGCGGCGGCACCGTGCTGGGGCAGAAAACGGCGCGCGGCATCATGATCGTGACGCCGCCGCGCGACGACGGCTCCCCCGCGCTCCGCCGTTTGCCGTCCATCACCGCCGATCATGCGCCGCGGCCGGTGGACCTGGCCCTGGCCGGTGAAAACGGCGAGGGCGAAAGCCTGGATTACCGCGGCCATCCCGTGCTGGCGGCCTGGCGCGCCATTCCCGCCCTGCACTGGGGCCTGGTGGTGAAGATCGACCGCAAGGAAGCCCTGACCCTGGTGGACCGCCAGCGCCAGCTGGTGCTGGCCGTGGCCCTGCTGACCATGGCCGGCGTTACCCTGCTGGCCCTGTTCGCCGCCCGCAGCATCACCCGGCCCATTCAGGAACTGATCGTGGCGGCGCGGCGCATGGGCGGCGGCGAATTGGGACGGCGGGTGCCGGTGGAACGCCAGGACGAACTGGGGGAACTGGCCCAGGCCTTCAACCGCATGGCCTACGATCTGCGCCACGCCTACGACGGGGTGGAGGCCGAGGTGCGCCGCCGCACCGTGCAGCTGGAATCCAGCAATCTCGCCCTGGAGCGGGCCCGCGACGAGCTGCGTAAATTCCATCAGGCGGTGGAATCGAGCTCCCTGGCGGTGATCATCAGCGACCGCGACGGCCTGGTGGAATATGTCAATCCCCGCTTCTGCGCCACCACCGGCTACAGCCTGGACGACATGCTGGGCCGTCCGCAGCATACCTGCTGCGATCACGCCGATTGCCCCATGGGCGACGTCATGCGCCAGGTGATGCAAAGCGGCGAGAACTGGCACGGGGAATTTCAGGCCCTGCGCAAGGACGGCAGCCAGTACTGGGTTCTGGCCTTCATCTCGCCGGTGCGCCAGGCCGGCGGCGCCATCACCCATTATCTGTCGATCCTCGAGGATATCAGCCGCCGCAAACAGGACGAGGAGCAACTGACCGCCGCCAAGAATGCCGCCGAGGCCGCCAACCGCGCCAAATCGGAATTCCTGGCGGTGATGAGCCACGAGATCCGCACCCCCATGAACGGCATTCTCGGCATGGCCCAACTGGTGCAGGACAGTCCGCTCTCGCCGCAGCAGCGCGATTACGTGGACACCATCTACAGCTCCAGCGAGGCCCTGCTGGGCCTCCTGAACGACATTCTGGATTTTTCCAAGCTGGAGGCGGGCAAGATCGAGTTCGAAAGCGTGGTGTTCGATCTGGCCGACGTGGTGTCGGCGGTGATGGGGCTGATGGCGCCGCGCGCCCGCGAAAAAGCCTTGCGCCTCGATACCGACATGGCCCACCCCCTGCCCTTCGGGTTGCGCGGCGATCCCCTGCGGCTGCGCCAGATCCTGCTCAATCTGGTGGGCAACGCCATCAAGTTCACCGATCGGGGCACGGTGCGCCTGGGGGTGGCCGCCCTGGCCGAAACGGAACAAACGGTGGAGCTGCGTTTCGAGGTGAGCGATACCGGCATCGGCATTCCGCCCCATATCCGGCAAAAGCTGTTCCGCTCCTTCAGCCAGGCCGATACCTCCATCAACCGCCGCTACGGCGGCAGCGGCCTGG
>JAJXUO010000097.1 GCA_021782815.1 Pseudomonadota bacterium | reverse complement strand
CTTTTTTCAAGATCTTTCAAGGAGTTAATTACCTTTCGGATCCCGACCCGACTGCCTTGCGGCGTCGTCGGGAGGCCGGTTTCTACGCCCCCTGGCACACCCTGTCAACCGGGTTTTTACAGATCGGCCTCTTTTTGTTGTCCGCCCCTTCCTTGCCTTTTGGCCGAGGGCAGGGCATAACCTGCTGGGCCCTGTCTTCCGGTATGTCGGATTGATGACAGGGCCACGCCTTAATTAGAGACGCCCACCCGCACCCGGAGACCAGACGGTATGGCCCTGCCCCCGACCCCCGCCACCAGAGCCACTCTGATCGGCGGCGGACTGGCGGCGACGCTGGTCCTCGGCCTGGGCTTATGGTTCGGGCTGCATCGCCATCACCGCGAACGGCCCTTGCCGGTGAATCCGGCCGTGGCGGCGGCCCCCGATCTGGCCCCCTATTACACCGACGGCCAACTGGGACAGCCGGAGTCCGATGCCGAACTGGAAGACCGCAATTCCCGCCCCATCGACCGCATCGTCAAAACCGAGAGCGGCGACACCCTGCAAGACGTGCTGATGCGGGCGGGCGTGGCCGGCGGCGACGCCCAGCAGGCCATCGCCGCCCTGGGCGATCACTTCGATCCGCGCCAGCTGAAAGCCGGACAGGAGGTGACTGTCACCTTCCAGCGCCCGGCCGATCATATCGGCATTGGCCCCTTTGCCGGCTTCAGCCTGCGCACCGATCCCGGCCTCAGCGTGGTGGCCCGCCGCAGCGGCGACACTTTTGTCGTGAACGAGGTCAAGCGGGTGCTGACCCGCCAGGTGGTGCGGGTGACCGGCACCATCAAGGGCAGCCTGTTCGAGGCGGCGCGCGCCAAGGGCGTGCCCGGCTCGGTGCTGGACGACATGATCCACGCCTATTCCTACGACGTCGACTTCCAGCGCGGCATCCATCCCGGCGACCGTTTCGACCTTTTGTTCGAGCGCATGATCGACAAAAGCGGCCAAGTGGTGCACGCCGGCAACATCCTTTATGCCAATCTGGTGCGGGCCGAAGGCCCCCTGCCCATCTACCGCCATACCGACCGCGCCGGCCTGACCGATTTTTATACCCCCAAGGGGGAAAGCGTGCGCAAGGCGCTGCTGCGCACCCCGGTGGACGGCGCCCGCATCACCTCGGGCTTCGGCCTGCGCATGCATCCCATCCTGGGCTTCACCACCCTGCACAAGGGGGTGGATTTCGCCGTGCGCGTCGGCACGCCGGTGATGGCCGCCGGCAACGGCGTGATCATGCGCGCCGGCCGCTTCGGCTCCTACGGCATCTATGTGCGCATCAATCACGATCCGGTGCATGCCACCGCCTACGCCCATCTGTCGCGCCTGGCGGCGGGCATCCGCCCCGGCAAGCATGTGAGCCAGGGCCAGGTGATCGCCTATTCCGGCTCCACCGGCCGCTCCACCGGTCCGCATCTGCATTACGAGATTCTGGTCAACAACGTTCAGGTCAACCCCATGAACGTCAAGTTCAAGTCGGGCATCCGCCTGGCCGGGGCGGAACTGCATCGCTTCCAGGACACCATGCGCCAGGACGCCGTGCTGCTGAAGCAAACGGCCGGGACCATCGAGACCACCAATCCTTAAATACATTTGTACAAAAGGGTGGTTGTCATCCCGGCAGGAAGCCCTACCTATGTTGGGTGCTTGCTTGGGGGCAACCAGATCGAGGATTCCGATGTCGCTTCTTTTCACCCCTGTCAAATTGGGTGCGTTCAACCTGCCCAACCGCATCGTCATGGCGCCGTTGACCCGGACCCGCAGCGGCGACTCCCGCGTGCCCAACGCCATGATGGCCGAATATTACGCCCAGCGCGCCTCGGCCGGACTGATCATCAGCGAGGCCACCGCCGTTACGCCCAAGGGCGTGGGCTATGCCGCCACCCCCGGTATCTGGTCGGAAGAGCAGGTGGCGGGCTGGGCGCAGGTAACCAAGGCCGTGCATAACGCCGGCGGCCGCATCGTCATGCAGCTGTGGCATGTGGGGCGCATTTCCGATCCCAGCCTGCTGGACGGCGACCTGCCGGTGGCCCCCAGCGCCATCGCCCCGGAAGGCCATGTGCGGCTGTTGCGCCCCGAACGGCCCTATGTGGTGCCGCGCGCCCTGGCCCTGGAGGACATCCCCGCCATCATCGAAGCCTATCGCAAGGGGGCCGAGAATGCCCGCCGCGCCGGGTTCGACGGTGTGGAGATTCATGGCGCCAACGGCTATCTGCTGGACCAGTTCCTGCAAGACAGCACCAACCACCGCACCGACGCCTACGGCGGCCCGGTGGAAAACCGCGCCCGGCTCATGTTGGAAGCGGTGGATGCCGCCATTTCGGTGTGGGGCGCCGATCGTGTCGGCCTGCATCTGGCGCCGCGCGGCGATTCCCACAGCATGGGCGACAGCAACCCCGCCGCCACCTTCGGCTATGTGGCCGAACAGGCCAAAGCCCGCGGCCTAGCCTTCCTCTTTGCCCGCGAACATCTGGGCGAGGGGCGTATCGGTCCGCATTTGAAGGCCAGCTTCGGCGGCGGCTACATCGCCAATGAGGGGCTGACCCTGGACAGCGCCGAGGCCCTGCTGCGCTCGGGCGAGGCCGATGCCGTGTCGTTCGGCAAGCTCTTCATCTCCAACCCCGATCTGCCGGAGCGCCTGCAGCGCAAGGCGCCGCTGACGCCGCCGCGCATGGAAACCTTCTACGGCGCCGGCACCGCCGGCTATACCGACTATCCGGTACTGGAACAGGCCTGATCCTGCCGCCCCCGGCTTCGGCCGGGGGCGTTTTTCATTGCCACACCACCTCGCCCTGGTCCATGGCGGCGAATTGCGCCAGGAAGGCCCGGGTCTGGCCGTGCTCCACCCCCCAGCTGACACATTGCCCCTGTTTGACCACCACGCCGCGCCCGCCCGACAGGCCGGTTCCGGTGGCCGCGGGGCGCAGATAAGGTTTCAGCCCCAGATCCATGTCGAGCACATGCTCCACCAGCCAGTCGGTCACCAGCTGGCGCAACTCGGCCACCAGCGCCTCCTCTCCGCCGCCACCGGCGGGATCGAGGAAATAGCGGCGCACCAGATCCTTCAAGCGGCCCAGCAGATCCTCGTGGGCAATGCGGTGCAAGGTGCGTAACGGATAGCCGATGGCCTCCATCACCGCCTCCTCGCGGGGGAAATGGTCCTGGGCGTAGGCCAGCAGATCCCGCGCCGTTCGATCGGCGTGGAGGCGATCGGGCCGGGCCTCGAAGCGATTGATGATCTCGATCAGACGGCGATGATCGGCATCGATGGCCGTATGGCCCACCGTCATCGCTTCGCGCCATTCCAGCGGCATCAGCCATGCCCTCCCAAACGGCGAACACGGTTCCCCCGTGATCCCCATCACACTACATCCAGCACTGAATGGTTGCAATAAACCACAAGTATTGCATCAACAGGTAAAATTTACTTAAAATTCATGGCATTTTGAAATAGGCTTTTACTCTTCCCCTCCCCAAAACCCGGCATACCGGTGGGGATGAATGGCATCAGGCCAGATAACCCCATGGTTTAATTAATTTTTCAATCGTCCCCCCGCCGCAGATTACGCTTGATTACCCCCGGGGACTGATTAAATCTGAATTTTCCGTTCCGTCATCGCGCGGAACCTTTCAGGAGAGATGTCTTCTCGCAAACCGGCGCGCGGCCGTCCTTCCGTCTCCCTGACCCCGGATCCGCCGCCCGGTCGTTTTCGTCTCCACTGCGGAAGGAAGTCCTATATGTTCAAGAAGACCCTGATCGCCTGCGCCGCCCTGGTCGGCCTGGCGTTGTCGCCCGCCCCCTCCTTCGCCGCCGGGAAGGTGCTGACGGTGGGCACCGACACCTCGTTCATGCCCTTCGAATTCCAGAAGGACGGCACCTATGTCGGCTTCGACATCGATCTCTGGACCGCCGCCGCCAAGATCATGGGCGTGAAGTTCACGCTGCAACCCATGGATTTCAACGGGCTGATTCCCGCCCTGCAGACCCACACCCTCGACGCCGCCCTGGCCGGCATGACCATCAAGCCGGAACGCCAGAAGGTGGTGGATTTCTCCGATCCCTACTATGAAAGCGGCCTGTCGCTGCTGGTGCGCGCCGACAACAAGAGCATCGCCTCGCTGGCCGATCTCGCCGGCAAGCATGTGGCCACCAAGCAGGCCACCAGCTCGGTGGATTATCTGCGCACCCACGTGAAGGGCGTCGACGTCAGCAGCTTCCCCAATATCGACAACGCCTTCCTGGAACTGCAGACCGGCCGCGCCGACGCCGTGCTGTTCGATACCCCGGTGGTCGCCTATTACGCCACCACCGCCGGCAAGGGCACCACCAAGGTGCTGAACCCGCCGGTAAGCTCGGGCGAGTTCTACGGCTTCGCCTTCCCCAAGGGCAGCCCCATCGTCGCCAAGTTCAACAAGGCCCTGAAGACCATGAAGGCCAACGGCCAGTACGCCGCCCTTTACAAGAAGTGGTTCGGCAAGGCCCCGTAATACCAAGTCGCGGTGAGTTTGACTCATCGCGACGCCGGTTAGGAGCAAGGCGACGCGCGCCTGATGGCGCGAAGCCAAGGGTTTCGGAGAAACCCGCCCGGCGCATGAGGGTGCAGTGATCGGTTCCGATCACTGCAATTTGGTATAAGCCCCGTTGCCCGGCGGGCCGCGCCTAACGGCACCCGGCCCGCCGCCCTCTTCTTTCGTTCTGCACGCGAGGTATCACAGTGGATTTTCAATGGTCGGTCATCTGGGAGGCCCTGCCCAACCTGTTGCAGGGGGCGCGCCTGACCATCCTTATCGCCGCCGTGGGTCTGGCCGGCGGGCTGACGCTGGGCGCCCTGGCGGGCATGGTCCGCACCTACGGGCCCAAAAGCCTCGACTGGCTGGCGCGCAGCTATATCCTGCTGATCCGCGGCACGCCGCTGGTGGTGCAGGTGATGTTCATCTATTTCGCCCTGCCCATCATCGCCGGGGTGCGCATCGACGGCCTGACCGCCGCCATCCTGAGCATCATCATCAATTCGGGCGCCTATGTGGCCGAAATCGTGCGTGGCGCCCTGCTGTCCATTCCCAAGGGTCTGCAGGAGGCCGGACTGGCCATGGGCCTGCCCTTCCGCAAGGTGCTGCGCCTGATCATCGGGCCGCTGGCCTTCCGCCGCATGATCCCCGCCCTGGGCAACCAATGCATCACCAGCCTTAAGGACACCTCGCTGTTCATCGTGATCGGCGTGGGCGAACTGACCCGACAGGGCCAGGAGATCATGGCCGAGAACTACCGCGCCGTGGAAATCTGGACGGCGGTGGCGGTGATCTATCTCCTGATCCTTACCGCCATGGCCTATGGCCTGAAATACATCGAAAAGCGGATGCCGATCCTATGAGCATGGTCGAATTCAAACAGGTGGTGAAGAGCTTCGGTTCCCTCACCGTTCTCGACAAGGTGGACCTGTCCATCGAACCCGGCGAAGTGGTGGTGATCATCGGCCCCTCGGGCTCGGGGAAATCCACGCTGCTGCGCTGCATCAACGCCCTGGAAACCATCCAGGACGGCGACATCCTGGTGGATGGCCGCAGCGTGCGCGGCGGCAAGGAGGAGATCCACCAGATCCGCCTGGAAGCCGGCATGGTGTTCCAGCAGTTCAATCTGTTCCCGCAGATGACGGCGCTGGAAAACGTCATGTTCGGCCCCATCAACGCCCGCGGCATGAAAAAGGCCGAGGCCCGCGCCCTGGCCGTGCAGATTCTCGGCAAGGTGGGGCTGGAGGCCAAGGCCAACCACAGCCCGGCCCAGCTTTCGGGCGGGCAGCAGCAACGCGTGGCCATCGCCCGCGCCCTGGCCATCCGCCCCGCCCTGATGCTGTTCGACGAGCCCACCTCGGCCCTCGATCCCGAACTGCGCCACGAAGTGCTGAAGGTGATGCGCGACCTGGCCGCCGAGAACATGACCATGGTGGTGGTAACGCACGAGATCGAGTTCGCCCGCCAGGTGGGCTCGCGCCTGATCTTCATGGAGGGCGGGAAGATCGTGCATGACGGCAATCCGGTGGAGTTGCTGTCCAATCCGCCCAGCAGCCGCCTCAAGGACTTCCTGCAACACGTGCATTGACCTTGTCCGGGGGGCTTGCGGCAAACCCGCCGCAAGCCCCCGGACAGGCGGGGATCATCCCGCCACGCTCTGTCCGTCGAGGATCAGCCCCCGATCGTCGGCCGAAACCTTGACCACGGCGCCATCGGCGATCCGCCCCTCCAGCAGCAACCCGGCCAGCGGATTCTGCAAGGAGCGCTGGATCACCCGCTTCAGCGGCCGCGCCCCCCAGGCCGGATCATAGCCGGCCTCGGCCAGCCAGCCGTTGGCGGCGGCATCCAGCTCCAGGGTGATCTTGCGATCAGCCAGCAGACGGCGCAGGCGCTGCAGCTGGATCTCGACGATACCGCCCATGTTCTTGCGGTCGAGGCGGTGGAACAGCAGGATCTCGTCCAGACGATTGAGGAATTCCGGCCGGAAGGCGGCGCGCACATACTCCATCACCTGCTCGCGCACGGCCTCGCTGTCCTCGCCCTCGCTTTGCGCCGCCAGCACGTCGCCGCCCAGGTTGGAGGTGAGCACGATCACCGTGTTGCGGAAATCCACGGTGCGGCCCTGGCCGTCGGTCAGGCGGCCGTCGTCCAGCACCTGCAGCAGCACGTTGAAGACGTCCGGATGGGCTTTTTCCACCTCGTCGAAGAGGATGACCTGATAGGGGCGGCGGCGCACCGCCTCGGTCAGGGTGCCGCCCTCCTCGTAGCCGACATAACCGGGCGGGGCGCCGATCAGCCGGGCCACGGCGTGCTTTTCCATATATTCCGACATGTCGATGCGGATCAGGGCGCTCTCGTCATCGAAGAGGAATTCGGCCAGGGCCTTGGTCAGCTCGGTCTTGCCGACGCCGGTGGGGCCCAGGAACAGGAAACTGCCGATGGGGCGATTGGGGTCCTGCAATCCGGCGCGGGCCCGGCGCACGGCGTTGGACACCGCCACCAGGGCCTCGTCCTGGCCCACCACCCGCTTTTTCAGCGCCTCCTCCATGGCCAGCAGCTTGGCGCGCTCGCCCTGCAGCATCTTGTCCACCGGGATGCCGGTCCAGCGCGACACCACGCTGGCGATCTGCTCCTCGTTGACCACCTCCTCGACCATGGCGCCGTCCTTGCCGTCACCGGCCGCCTCGGCGGCGCTCAGGCGGCGTTCCAGATCGGGAATGACGCCGTATTCCAGCTCGCCGGCCTTGCCCCAATCGGCATGGCGCTTGGCGATCTCCAGTTCGGCGCGGGCCTGGTCCAGCCGTTCCTTGATGCGGGTGGCCTGGGCCAGCCCCTCCTTCTCGGCCCGCCAGCGCGCCGAGAGCTGGGTGGCCTCGCCCTCCAGCTCGGCCAGTTCCGCCTCCAGCTTGACCAGCCGCTCGCGCGAGCCGGTGTCGCTTTCCTTTTTCAGGGCCTCGCGCTCGATCTTCAGCTGGATGATGCGGCGATCCAGCTCGTCCAGGGCCTCAGGCTTGCTGTCCACCTGCATGCGCAGGCGGCTGGCGGCCTCGTCCATCAGATCGATGGCCTTGTCGGGCAGGAAACGATCGGTGATATAGCGGTTGGACAGGGTGGCGGCGGCCACCAGGGCGGCATCGGCGATGCGCACGCCATGGTGCAGTTCGTACTTCTCCTTGATGCCGCGCAGGATGGAGATGGTGTCCTCCACCGTGGGCTCGGGCACGAACACCGGCTGGAAGCGCCGCGCCAGGGCGGCGTCCTTTTCCACATGCTTGCGGTATTCGTTCAAGGTGGTGGCGCCCACGCAATGCAGCTCGCCACGGGCCAGGGCCGGTTTCAGCAGGTTGGAGGCGTCCATGGAGCCTTCCGAGGCCCCCGCCCCCACCAGGGTGTGCATCTCGTCGATGAACAGGATGATTTCGCCGGCGGCGGCCGACACCTCGGTCAGCACCGCCTTCAGCCGCTCCTCGAACTCGCCGCGGAATTTGGCGCCGGCCACCAGCGCCCCCAGATCGAGGCTGAGCAGGCGCTTGTTCTTCAGCCCTTCCGGCACGTCGCCGTTGACGATGCGCAGGGCCAGCCCCTCGACGATGGCGGTCTTGCCCACCCCCGGCTCGCCGATCAGCACCGGATTGTTCTTGGTGCGGCGCGACAGCACCTGGATGGCGCGGCGGATTTCCTCGTCGCGGCCCACCACCGGATCGAGCTTGCCCTCGCGGGCCACGGCGGTGATGTCGCGGGCATATTTCTTCAGGGCGTCGTAGCCGTCCTCGGCGCTGGCGGAATGAGCCTTGCGGCCCTTGCGCACCTCTTCGATGGCGCGGTTGAGCCCTTGCGGATTGGCCCCGGCATCGGCCAGGATCTTCGCCGCCGGGGTGCCCGCCGCCAGGGCCAGGGCCAGCAGCAGCCGCTCGACCGGCACGAAGCTGTCGCCGGCTTTTTCCGCCAGTTGTTCGGCCTGATCGAGAACGCGGGCGGCAGCCGGATCCATATAGACCTGACCGGCGCCGGCGCCCTCCACCTTGGGCTGGCGCTCCAGTTCGGCCTCGGTTTCCTTCAGGGCGCGGGCGGCATCGCCGCCGGCGGCGCCGATGAGGTTGGCGCACAGGCCTTCCCGATCGTCCAGCAGCACCTTCAGCAGATGTTCGGGGGTGAGACGCTGGTGGTTGGCGCGCAAAGCCAACCCTTGGGCCGACTGGATGAACCCCTTCGACCGCTCGGTAAACTTTTCGAAATTCATATTGTCCCTCCTCGGCGACCGGAGGGCGGCCCCACTATTAGGCGACCGGCCTCCGACAAGTGTCGTCTCCTAATATGGAGCAAGGAAGACCGGCCGCAAGCGGGCCCCACACACAGGGCAACCGGGTGAACCCGATTGCCCTGGTTTTCACATGTCCGCTCAGGCGCCGGGCGCGGGCCGGCCGCCAGCTTGGCTTGCGCGCAAACGGTTGCGCGGGCGCGAGGGTGCGCCAACGCGGCGAAAATCCCCTTGCAAACGAACAACGATCGCGCGTTCACCCGATGACCCTGGCCCCACATATGAAAAACCGGCGGCAGGAGACCTGTCGCCGGCGTCTCATCTCAGCCCTGGGCCGGTTCGGCCTGGGCCGCGGGCGGCTGGCGCGGCGGGCGGCCTCGACGCCGCCGCGCCGGGCGCGGCGGCGCCAGCGGCAGTTCCCCTTCGGGCGCCGTCTCGGCCTCGGGCGCCGCGGCTTCGGCCGGAGCCTCCTCGCGGGGCGCCGCGGCGGCAAGCGGACGGGTCACCACCTCGGCC
>JAJXUO010000023.1 GCA_021782815.1 Pseudomonadota bacterium | reverse complement strand
GGCCGGGGCGCGCAAACCGCCCAGGCCCCGGCGGACCCTGGCGGCGACACCACCCACATCGTCGGCACCCTGCCCACCGGACCCGAGCAGAGCGAGCTGAAAAAGAAGGTGCACGAGCTGGAACAGGGCCTGCAACAGCTGAAGGCCAGCCACAACGCCTTTCTGGAACATTCGGCCAGCCTTACCGAGGACCGTTACGGCACCCTGGCCCATGTGCTGTCGTCGGTGGGCGTCAACGCCGACACCCTGGTGCGGGCGGAAATGCGCCGTCTGGGCGATGGCCAAACCCCGCATAAGATTTACGGAGAGGGTGGCCCCTTCATCGCCGCCTATCCCCCGGCCCCTCGCACCATGATGACCGAGGTGGCCCTTTACAACCATCAGGTTACGCGACTGGACGATCTGACCCTGGCCCTGAAGGCGGTGCCCCTGGCCCAGCCCTTGCTGGACTACGACATCACCAGTCCGTTCGGCGTTCGCGTCGATCCGATCAATGAGAAGAGCGCCATCCATGAGGGAGTGGACTTGGGCGCCCCCGCGGGGACTCCGGTCACCGCCACCGGCGATGGCCGGGTGGTGAAGGCCGGATGGGAAGATGGTTACGGCAATATGGTGGATCTGGATCACGGCATGGGGCTTCACACCCGCTATGCCCATCTGGCCCGCATCCTGGTGAAACCGGGTGAACGGGTTACGCGCGGCATGCCCCTGGGGCTGCTGGGCGCCACCGGCCGCACCACCGGACCGCACCTGCATTATGAAGTGCGCATCAATGATGTTCCAACCAACCCCATGAAGTTCATTCTGGCAGGACGCGATGTTCTTAAAAGCCAATA
This sequence comes from Pseudomonadota bacterium, assembly GCA_021782815.1. Taxonomy (GTDB): domain Bacteria; phylum Pseudomonadota; class Alphaproteobacteria; order Rhodospirillales; family Magnetospirillaceae; genus JAJZGK01. The sequence goes on along the minus strand of JAJXUO010000023.1, from coordinate 41,625 downwards.
AAGCCAACCAACCCCGTGATCTGCGCAATTCTCCCTCGATCATCGGGGGCGATTGCGCCATCACCGGGGATATTCTCAGCCAAGGCGAGGTCCATGTGGATGGGCGCGTCAACGGCGATGTGCGCTGCGAAATCCTGGTGGTGGGCACCAGCGGCAACATCACCGGCGAAATCAGCGCCGATCTGGTGCGGGTGCTGGGCAATGTCACCGGACAGATCAAATCCCGCGCCGTCGAGCTGGCACGCTCGGCCCGGGTGATCGGCGACATTCAGCACGATACCCTGTCGGTGGAAGCGGGCGCCTATGTGGAGGGCCGTTTCAACCGCATGGACAACACCGCCCTGAAAGCCCTGCCGACACCGGATAGCGCCGAGCCGGCCGACAAGGCCGATACAACCAAGGACGAGGCGGAGAGCGCCGGGGCGCTGGCCCTGGAGGCCAAGGCGGTCGCTGTCGGCGGTTAACCTCCACATCCATGGACTCCGCTCCGCACGACGGCCGCCTTCCGCTGGAGCGGGCCATGGCCCTGCATCGCGCCGGAAAACCGGCCGAGGCCGTGCCGTTTTATGATGCCGCCCTGGCCCTCAGCCCCGGCAATGCCGAGGTTTTGACCCATCGCGGCACGGCATTGTGCGCCCTGGGCCGGATCGACGAGGCCCTGGCCGACTATTGGCGCGCCCTGGCCTCCCCCGGCGCTCGGCCTCAGCCGCTCCTGCTCCAGATCGCCCGCGCCCTGGCGGCCGGAAAACGCCGGAGCGAGGCCCTGGCCGTGCTGTCGGACATTCTGGCGCGGGATCCCCGCCATCAGGAGGGCTGGGCCCTGCTGGCCTCGCTGCTGTTTCAGGGCCGCCAAAGCGCGGCGGGCGAGGCCGCCCTGCGCCGCGCCCTGGACCTGGCACCCGGCACCACCGCGTGGGAGGTGCGCCTGGGCGCCCATCTGGCGCACGAAGGCCGTTACGCCGAGGCCGAGGCGCTGCTGCGGCAAACGGCGGCGCGGGCGCCGCTGTCGGCCGACGCCCAGGCCGCCCTGGGCCAGGCCTATATCAATCTGGGAGAGCTGGACCGCGCCGAACCCTGTCTGCGCCGCGCCATGGAACTGGACGCCGAACATCTCGACGCCCGCCTGGGCCTGGCGCGCAAACTCCTGCTGGAGGGCGCGCTGCAACCGGGCTGGGTGGAATATGAATGGCGGCGGCGCAAGGCGGATTTCCGCATGGCCAAGCTCAAGGGGCCGGAGTGGAACGGCGAGCCCCTGGACGGCAAAACCCTGCTGGTGCACAGCGAACAGGGGTTCGGCGACCTGCTGCAGTTCGTGCGCTATCTGCCGCCGCTGGCCCGCCGGGGCGCCCGCCTGCTGCTGGCGGTGCCGCAGCCGCTGACGCGGCTTTTGCAAAGCCTCGACGGCGTGGCCGAGGTGATGGCCGCCCTGCCGCGCGATCTCGCCTACGATTACCATGTGCCGCTGCTCACCATCCCCCGCATCACCGGCCTGGGCGAGGATCTGCTGGCCCCATCCATTCCCTATCTGACGCCGCCGTCCGCCGGCCCGCTCCTGCCGCGCATTCCCGGCGAACGGCTGCGCGTCGGCCTGGTGTGGGCCGGCAGCCCCAAACACGCCAACGACCATAAACGCTCGCTGCCCCTCGCCACCCTGCTGCCGCTGGCGGGCCTGGACGGTATCGGGCTTTATTCCCTGCAGGTGGGGCCCCATGCCGCCGATATCGCCCGCGAGGCGCATGGCCTGCTGGTGCATGATCTGGCGCCGGTCTTGAAGGATTTCGCCGAAACCGCCGCCGTGGTGGCGCAACTCGATCTGGTGATCACCGTGGACAGCGCCGTGGCGCATCTGGCCGGCGCCCTGGGACGGCCGGTGTGGATGCTGACGCCGTTCGCCCCCGACTGGCGCTGGATCCTGGGGCGCGACGACAGCCCGTGGTATCCCACCTTGCGCCTCTATCGCCAAACCACGCCCGACGCCTGGGAGGATGTGGTGGCCCGTCTCGCCGCCGATCTGGCGGCGCGGATCCAGGCCGCTCCCGATCCCGAGGCGCAAGCCCTGTCGCCGCTGCCCAGCCGCTTCGCCACCGCCGAAGGCCGCCCCCGCTTCACCCTGTCGCTGCCGCGCCGCGCCGTGATCGATCCCGGCTTGCGGCATTTGCTGCGTCAGGAACGCGGCCCCGGCTACGAAACCGCCACCCGTTGCTTCATCGACGCCCATCTCGGCCCCGACGACGTATTCATCGACGTGGGCGCCCATTGGGGGCTGATGTCCCTGCAGGCCGCCAGCCGCTGGCCGGGCCGGGTGCGGGTGCTGGCCTGCGAGCCGCTGGCGGCCAATCTGCCGCATTTAGCGCGCTGGCTGGCGGAAAACGGCTGCGCCGATCAGGTGGAGGTGTGCCCGGTGGCCGTGGCCGATCAGCCGGGCCGGGGCGCCTTGCGGCCGGAAAGCAGCATGGGGCACAGCCTGGTGCGCCTGCCGCACGGCGCCGTTGCCGTGGAGAGCGTCGACAGCCTGCTGGCCGCCCGTCCGCCCCTGGCCGACGGCCGGGTGATGGTGAAGATCGATGTGGAGGGCCTGGAACCCGAGGTGGTGGAGGGTATGGCCGGGGTGCTGGCCAGCGGCCGGGTCTCGGCGGTGATCTGGGAAAAAGGGCAAAACTACGACCGCCCCGGCGGCCGGGAGCGGCTGCGCCGCCTGCGCGCCCGGCTGGCGGCATTGGGCTTCACCGCCTGGCGTTTCGCCGACGAGACCGCCGCCGGCCCCTTGCTGCCCTTCACCGAGGACATGCCGCCCGGCAATGTGCTGGAGCTGGCCGCCGATCTCGCCCCCCTGCCCGCCTATACCGTGCCGCCGCCCCTGCCGCCGCCGGAGGATCCCTGGCTGGAGGGCTTCGAACAGGCCCGCGCCCTCAGCCAGGAGGCCAGCCGCCTGCTGGCGCAGGGGCGTACCGCCGAAGCCCTGCGCCAGTTCGAACGGGCCGGGCGGCTGTCGCTGCTGCATCCCGACCTTTACAACAATCTGGGGGTGGCCCTGCGCGGCCTGGGCCGCCTGGAGGCGGCCGAGGCCTGCTACCGCCGCGCCCTGGCCCTGCAGCCCCACCACGCCGGCTGCCTGTCCAACCTCGGCAATGTTCTGCGCGAACAGGGCCGCCTCGACGAGGCGGCGCACACCATCGATCTGGCCCGCCGTCTGGCGCCGCAGGATCCCACCTTTCAGTACAATGCCGGCCTGGTGGCCCGCGACGCCGGCAATCCCAGCCTGGCCCGCGCCCTGTTCGAGGCGGTGCTGGAGCGCCAGCCCGACAACGGCGACTGCCGCTGGGACCATGCCCTGGCCCTGCTGGCCGAAGGCGATCTCGCACGCGGGTTTCCCGCCTACGAGGCGCGCTGGCTGTTGCGGCGCAGCCCGCCGCCGCAAGTGCCCCTGCCGCGCTGGGACGGCGCGCCCCTGGAGGGCCGCGGCCTGTTCCTGCTGGACGAGCAGGGCTACGGCGATGTGCTGATGTTCGCCCGTTTCCTGCCCGAGGCCAAACGGCGCGGCGCCGGACGCCTGGTGCTGCAATGCCCGCCGGCCCTGGCCCCGCTGCTGGCCACCCTGCCCGAGGTGGACGCGGTGGTGCCGCGCGGCGCCCCTGTCCCCGAGGGCTGCGCTCTTTACGCCCCGCTGCTCAGCCTGCCCGGCCTGTTGGGCCTGGGCGCCGACGCCCTGCCCGCCCCCCTGCCCACCCTGCCCCGGCCCCAGCCCATCGCCCTGCCCGGCGACGGCGGCCTGAAACTGGGCCTGGTATGGGCCGGCAAACCCACCCCGCGCGACCGTTCCTTCCCCCTCGAGGCCCTGCTGCCCCACCTCGATGATCCGCGCTGGCGCCTTTACAGCCTGCAAACCGGCCCGCGCGCCCGCGATCTCGCCGACAGCGGCGCCGCCGCCTTCGTGCACGACCTCGGCCCGGTCCTGACCGATTTCGCCGCCACCGCCCGCCTGCTGGTCGGCCTCGACGCCCTGGTGACCTGCGACACCGCCATCGCCCATCTGGCCGGCGCCCTCGGCCTGCCCACCTTCGTGCCGCTGCTGCACTATTCCGACTGGCGCTGGGGCGACCATGGCGAGCGCACGCCGTGGTATCCCACGCTGCGCCTGTTCCGCCAGCCCCGCGCCGGCGACTGGAAAAGCCCCCTGAGCGCCCTGGCCCAGGCCCTGCGCGCCTTCGCCGACGCGAAGAATCTGCAAACGCAGTTAAAGTGATTCCGAAACCGAATCGATTCGGAAGCGAATCAAGTATGGCATTTTAAGCAAAAGCAATCCTGCCGCCTTTATGCCATTCTGCCATTCCCGATCTCTCACGGACAATCCGCACACATGAGGTTTCCCGCCTTTTTCCGGACATCTCTCCTGCTGGCCGCGCTGCTTATTCTGGCCGCCGTTCCGGCGCGGGCCGACAATCCTTTCGGGGTGATGCTATGGCCGCAGCAGGGCGACGGCCTGGAGATGACCCTGGCGCGGGCGCGCGGGCTGGGGGTGGCGTGGTTCCGCCCGCCCGCCGTCTATCTCGACCGTTGGAGCGGCGACTGCCCCGATTGCGGCGCCTATCACCGTTCCGGCCTGAAGCTGGCGCTGGTGGTGCGCAATGGCGGCGAGGATCAGCCCACGCGCCGTCCCGCCACCGTGCCCACCGACCTTGCCGCCTACCGGGCCCGGCTGGCGCAGGTGCTGGAGGCCTGGCGGCCCGCCGTGCTGATGGTGGAGGCCGAGGAGAACGATCCCCTGGCCCTCACCGGCCTGGGCGACGATTTCTCCGGCTATCTCGCCGAGTTGGATGCCGCCTGCGCCGAGGCCCATGCCCACGGCGCCTATTGCACCAATGGCGGGCTGACCAGCACCTCCATCGCCGCCGCCGCCTGGCTGGATCTGTTGCGGCGCGGCCTGCCCGATCAGGCCTGCGATTTCGCCAAACGCGCCTTTTATGTGCGCGGCAATCCCCAGGCCGGCGCCCCCTTATGCGTCTATCGCCGCCGCGCCGAGGTGCCGCCCCGGGTGGCCGCCGCCGCCCTGGCCGGAGCCGACCGCCTGCTGGCCCTTTACCGGCACGCCGCCCTCGACGTGGTGAACTTTCACTGGTTCATCCACGATGCTCGCGCTCTGTCGCAAACCGTTGATTTTGTTCAGCGCATTACCGGGAAACCGGTGGTCAGCACCGAGATCGGCCAATGGCGCTGGGATGCCGATCCCGAAAACGTGCGGCCGCTGCTGCGCGCCGCCTTCGCCGCCGATATGAAGCTGGTGATCTGGTACAGCCTGGAAAACGGGCTCACCGCTTCCCTGTTCGAGCCCGACGGCCGTCTGCGCCCCGCCGGTTGGGAGTTTCAACGCCAGATGTGGGGCAAATAATCAGCGAAACAGATAAGGCTCGACGCCGGTGCGGCGGGCATAGGTATCGATGATCATCTTGGCCAGATGGAAGCCCATGCGGTCGAAGGCGATGCCGATGCTGCCGTCGCGCTTGTCGATGCGCACCACCCGGCCGCTCACCGCCAGACTGTTGTTGACGTCGAGATGCTGGAGATGGCGCGGGATCAGGGTGAAGCCGATGGCGCCGTCCGTCAGCCCCACCTCGCCCGGCAAGCGCACGCCGCTCAGGGAAATATCCAGCACCTCCACCAGCCGTCCGGCGACATTGGCCATCAGGCCGGTCTCCCGCAACCGATTATAACGACGGCGATCTCCCTCGGGAGAGCGAACCGGAGCGGGAGCGGCTGTAGGTCTGGGTTCGAATGACATCGCTTTCTCCTGAGCGGCGGCGCCGGCTCGCATTACAAAACATCCCCGCGCTGCATCCGCAGTTCCCGCACCAACTTCGCCGCGTCCAGGTAACGGTCGCAGCAGAATATTTCGTGGCGGCGGCCATCGGGCCCCACCCGAAAGACCGTCCACGGGCCAAGCTGGGCGCTATCCCGCCAACAGACATAAGTATCGGACATATCCAACCTCCATGCTGATGTGACACGGCAACAGAGAGGACCTCCCACCGGGAAAAGACGCAAAGTCTATGCCAGAGAGATGAGCCGACCCACTATCTGTAGAGATCCGGATAAGAGATTGATTTCATGGGAGGTTGGCTTTGGCCATCAAGACGCGGCCGGGGCCGACGGCGCAAAGCGCATTGCATTTTGCAAAGCGCCATGCCGTTTTTGCGGGCAACGGCGGACCGACACATACTTGAAACGCATATCAGGCGCGCAGGCGCCGCATTGGCATACGCTTGCATTCAGGACAGAAAAAATCCTATTTTGTGCAGCGCAACATCACAATGAGTGTAACATGTTGAACGAATGGATTCGCAATCTGCCGGTGGACTTCCTGCGGGACATCGTCTCGAACGCCCGCCCCGGCACCATCCTCGCCCTGGCCACGCAAGAATTGCACCGCCGTCAGGCCACGCTGTCCAGCGCGGCCTGAGCGAAAATTACCCGGCGGATGCGGCGGGCCTGATCAGGCCGCGCCGTTGAAATCGAACCCCGCCGCCTCGACGGCCTTGGCCACGGTGGCCTGATCGGCGCCGTCGACGCCGACCTGACCCGCCGCCAGATCCACCGACACCTCGGCCGAAGGCGCCGCCGCCTTGATGGCCTGTTCCACCGAACGGGCGCAGCCGCCGCAGGTCATGCCGGCCACTTTATAAATCGTCTTGGTCATTTTCAGGCTCCTTCCTCAGGAATGGTCGCCATGGGCGGCCAAACGCGCCCGCACCACGGCGGTCACGGGCACCAGAACAAATCCCTTGCGCCGCAAGGTGGGCAGCCAGGCCGCCAAGGCGGCGATGGTGCCGTCGCGCGGGTGGCCGATGGCGATGGCCGTCCCGGCGCGCCGCGCCACCGCCTCGGTGCGGGCCAGTTGCAGATCCACCGATTGCAGATCCCCGGCATTATCGAGGAACACGTTGCGCCCGGTGCCGGGCACGCCGTAACGCCGCGCCAATGACAGGCCGACGCTATGCGGCGTGGTCAGCGAATCGATGAACAGCAGCCCCCGGCGGCGCAAGGCCTCCATCACCAGCGCCATGCCCGGCGCATCGGCGGTAAAGCGGCTGCCCATGTGGTTGTTGATGCCCACATAACCCGAAAAACGCGCCAGATCCCACTGCAGGCGGCGGCGGATCTCCTCGGGCGGCAGCGAGGTCAGCAGGGCGTTGGGGCCGGGATCGATCCCCGCCGCCATGGGCTGCATGGGCACATGCATCATCAGTTCATCGCCCTGACGCCGGGCCTCGGCGGTCATTTCCGGCAGTTTTTCGGCATAGGTCATGAACGAGATGGTGAGCGGCCCCGGCAGTTTCAGAATGCGTTCCGAACGGCGATGGTCCACTCCCATATCATCGATGATCACCGCGATCATCGGCTTGCCCTCGCTGGGCGGCGCCGCCAGGGCGTATTTTTCCCAGGCCGGCCGGCCGGCGGGCGCCGGTCCGGGCAGAGGCGCCGCCTCGGGCCCCGGCGGCGCGGCGGCTGGCGCGCTCTCCTCGATCACCGTTTGCGGACTGGTTTCCGTGGCCGGCGGATTGGGCGGCAACGGCGCCGGTTCGGGTTTTGTCGGCGCGGGCGGCGCCGGGGCCGTTGTCGGCGCGGGCGCTGTTATCGGCGCGGGTGGCGATGGCGGAACGGCAACGGGTGGCGGCGCGGCGGCCACCGTGGGCCGCACCGGCGCCGGATGCTGGTGATGGCGGGTCCACAGTCCCAGGCCCATGCCCAGCAGGAGGACCGCCACACAGGCCAGAACCAGCCAGCCGCCCCGTTTCAACCCCTCCAGCAAACGCGTCACGACCTTGGCTCTCCCCGCCTGTTCGCAAAAGAACGGCACTCTACCCCGTGAGTCCGACCGGGAAAAGACCTCACCGCCGCCAACGCCGCAGCAGCAGGCTGTTGGACACCACCGAAACGCTGGAAAAGGCCATGGCCGCTCCGGCCAGGGTGGGGCTTAGAAAACCGCCGGCGGCCAGCGGCAGGGCGACAACATTGTAGAAAAAGGCCCAGAACAGGTTCTGGCGGATCTTGTTGTAGGTGGCCCTGGAAATAGAGAGGGCGGCGGGCAGCAGGGCCGGATCGCCGCGCATCAGGGTGATGCCGGCGGTTTGCATGGCCACATCGGTGCCGGTGCCCATGGCGATGCCGATATCCGCCGCCGCCAGGGCCGGCGCGTCGTTGACGCCATCGCCCACCATGGCCACCACCAGCCCCTCGGCCTTGAGGCGCGCCACCTCGGCCGCCTTGTCCTGGGGCAGCACCTCGGCCCGCACCGCGTCGATGCCCAGGGCCTGCCCCACGGCGGCGGCGGCGCGGGCATTGTCGCCGGTCACCATCACCGTGCGCACCGCCATGGCGCGCAACCCGGCCACGGCGGCGGCGGCCGTGGCGCGAACGGGATCGCTCACCGCCAGCGCTCCCCGCAGCACGCCGTCGGCCGCCAGCCACATCACCGTGCGCCCGTCCGCCTCCCAGCCCTCGGCCGCCGCCGTCAGGGCGGCGATATCCACGCCGCGCTCGCGCATCAGCCGGGCATTGCCCAACAGCAGCGCCCGCCCCGCCACGTCGGCGCTCAGTCCGAAACCGGGCAGGCCGGTGAAGGCGGAGGGGGGCGTGAGGCGCAAGGCGCGCGCCTCGGCCGCCGCCAGCACCGCCCGCCCCAGCGGATGCTCGGAGCCCAGCTGGGCCGAGGCCGCCAGGGTCAGCACTCCCGCCTCGTCGCCGTCGATGGCGGCCAGGGCCACCACCGCCGGGCGGCCCTCGGTCAGGGTTCCCGTTTTATCCAGCAGCATAGCGCCGACACGGTGCGCCTGTTCCAGGGCCTGGGCGTCCTTGATGAGAATGCCGTGGCGGGCGGCGGTGCCGGTGCCCACCATGATGGCGGTGGGCGTGGCCAGACCCAGGGCGCAGGGGCAGGCGATCACCAGCACCGAAACGGCGGCGTTGAAGGCCTGCACCGGATCATGGCCCAGCAGCCACCAGGCCAGAAAGGTCAGCAGCGCCACCCCGGCCACCACCGGCACGAACACGGCGGAAATGCGATCCACCAGCCGCTGTACCGGCGCCTTGCTGGCCTGGGCGCTCTCCACCAGATGAATGATCCGCCCGAGCGTGGAGGTGGCGCCCACCGCGCGGGTTTCCACCCGCAGCAGACCGGCGCCGTTGATGGAGCCGCCGATCACCTGATCGCCCGGCCCCTTCTCCACCGGCAGGCTTTCGCCGGTGAGCAGGCTTTCGTCGAAGGCGCTGTTCCCCTCCAGCACCAGGCCGTCCACCGCCGCCCGTTCGCCGGGGCGGATCACCACCACCTCGCCGGGGCGCACCCGATGGGCCGGCACCTCCACCAGGGCGCCGTCGCGCTCCACCCGCGCCGTTTCGGGCCGGAGCGCCATCAGGGCGCGGATGGCGGCGGCGGCGCTGCGCCGCGCCCGGGTTTCCAGGGTTTTGCCCAGCAGCACCAGGGTGATGACCACCGCCGAGGCCTCGAAATAGAACTGCGGCGGACCGGCGAAAAGATGCCACACCGACAGGCCATAGGCCGCCAGGGTGCCCATCACCACCAGCACGTCCATATTGCCGGCCCCGCCCTTGAGCGAAGCCCAGGCCCCGCTGAGGAACCGCCGGCCGATGACGAACTGCACCGGCGTGGCCAGCACAAGCTGCCCCCAGCCCGGCAAGCTCGCCTTGAGGCCGAACGGTTCCAGCAGCATGGGCGCCGCCAGCGGCAGGGTCAGCAGGGCCGCCGCCAAAATCAGCAGACGGTCGTGCCGGGCCTCCCGGGCCTGCTTGGCCTCGGCCTCGGCGGGATCGGCTTCCGGATCGGGCACGGTGGCGGAAAAGCCCGCCCCCGCCACCGCCGCCATCAGGGCGTCGATGGAGTTGCCGGCGGGATCGAAGGCGATTTCGGCCCGTTCGCTGGCCAGATTGACCGAGGCCTCGGCCACGCCGCTCTGGCGGCGCAGCACTTTTTCCAGACGGGCCGAACAGGCGGCGCAGGTCATCCCGCCAATGGCGAAGGATACCCGCTCAAGGGGCGCGGAGGATGCAGTCATGATGACTATAGATGAGACCGCGCCGGCCCGCGGTCAAGCTTGCAGGCGAATCGGGTGAACGCGCGATCGTTGTTTGTTTGCACGGGATTTTCGCCGCGTTGGCGCACCCTCGCGCCCGCGCAACCGTTTGCGCGCAAGCCAAGCTGGCGGCACGCCAGCGCCCGGCGCCTGAGCGGACATGTGAAAACCAGGGCAATCGGGCTCACCCGATTGCCCTGGTCAAGCTTGACCGCGCCGCCGCCCGCCCGGATAGTGGCAAACTTCATTTTTTCCAGGATCGCCGATGCGCACGCCCTCCGCCCCTCTCCACCCCGGCCGCCCGCTTGGCCGCCGCGACGTCAAGACCCTGTTTCTGGCCGCGCTGGGCGGGGCCTTGGAATTTTACGACTTCGTCATCTTCGTGTTCTTCACCGCCGCCATCGGCAAACTGTTCTTCCCGCCCGACATCCCCGACTGGCTGCGCCAGTTGCAGGCCTTCGGCATCTTCGCCGCCGGCTATCTGGCCCGGCCGTTGGGCGGCATCGTCATGGCGCATTTCGGCGATCTTCTCGGCCGCAAACGCATGTTCACCCTGAGCGTGTTCCTGATGGCCATCCCCACCCTGCTGGTGGGCCTCCTGCCCACCTATGCCGTGCTGGGCTACGGCGCGCCGCTGCTGCTGCTGGTGATGCGCATCCTGCAGGGCGCGGCGGTGGGCGGCGAGGTGCCGGGGGCCTGGGTCTTCGTGTCCGAGCATGTGCCCGAACGCCATGTGGGCCTGGCCTGCGGCCTGCTGACCGGCGGCCTGACCAGCGGCATCCTGCTGGGGTCGCTGTCGGCCACCGCCGTCACCGTGCATTACACCCCGGCGGAAATCCTGGCCTTCGCCTGGCGTATTCCCTTCCTGCTGGGCGGTCTTCTGGGCCTGCTGGCGGTCTATCTGCGCACCCATCTGCGCGAAACCCCGGTGTTTCTGGAAATCAGCCGCATGGAACAGCTGGCCGAGGACATGCCGGTGAAAACCGTGCTGCGCCACCACCGCCGCGCCATCGCCGTTTCGGTGGTGGCCACCTGGATGCTGACCGCCGCCATCGTGGTGATGATCCTGATCACCCCCACGCTGCTGACCCGGCTGTTCGCCCTGCCGCAGGCGGTGGTGCTGCCGGCCAACAGCGCCGCCACCCTGGCGCTGTCGGTGGCCTGCCTGCTGGTGGGCATGGCCGCCGACCGCTTCGGCCCGGCCCGCGTCATGCTGGCGGGCGGACTGGGCCTGGTGGCTTCGTCCTACGGCCTCTATCACGCCGCCGCCGCCGCCCCCGCCCTGCTCATCCCGCTTTACGCCCTTACCGGTTTTTTCGTCGGCACCATCGCCGTGGTGCCGGTGGTGATGGTGCGGGCCTTCCCGCCGCCGGTGCGCTTTTCCGGCATTTCGCTGGCCTATAACCTGTCCTACGCCGTGTTCGGCGGGCTGACGCCGCTGGCCGTGCCGCTGCTGACCGGGATCAGCCCCATCGCCCCGGTGCATTATGTGGCCGCCGCCGCCCTGGCCGGCGTGTTGATGATCGGCTGGCACAACCGCCGCGCCGTCGTCTCATGAGGGACTGGATTTCCGGCGCCCCGCCCCCTACCTCATAGGCGGCGGCCCCCCGGGGCGCCTTGGATCGAGGAGAGACTTTCATGACCGACACGCCCGTTTGGTTCATCACCGGCTGTTCCACCGGTTTCGGCCGCGAACTGGTGCGCGCCGCCCTGGCCCGGGGCCATCGTGTGGTCGCCACCGCCCGCACCCTCGCCAGTCTGGAGGAATTCGCCGGCCATGCCGCAGCCCTGATCCTGCCGCTGGACGTGACCGACCCCCGGCAGATCACGCAGGCGGTGACGCAAGCCGAAGCGCATTTCGGCCGTATCGACGTGCTGGTCAACAATGCCGGGTACGGTTACCTGTCGGCGGTGGAGGAAGGCGAGGACGACGAGATCCGCGCCATGTTCGAAACCAACGTTTTCGGTCTGGCCGCCGTCACCCGCGCCGTGCTGCCCGGCATGCGCAAGCGCCGCGCCGGGCACGTGCTCAACATCTCGTCCATGGGCGGCCTGGTGGGCTTTCCCGGCATCGGCTATTACAACGCCAGCAAATTCGCCGTCGAGGGCCTGTCCGAGGCCCTGGCCAAGGAGGGCGCGCCGCTCGGCATCAAGGTGACCATCGTCGAGCCGGGGCCGTTCCGCACCGATTGGGCCGGCCGCTCGCTGAAGGTGCCGCGCAACGCCATCGCCGATTATGCCGAAACCGCCGGGGCCCGGCGCAACGCCGTGCAGGGCTATAGCGGCCAGCAGCCGGGCGATCCCGTCCGTGCCGCCCAGGCCATCCTGGCCGCCGTGGAGGCCAAGGAGCCGCCGCTGCATCTGCTGCTGGGCAAACCCGCCTACGACATCACCCAGGCGAAACTGCAGGAGCTTTCCGCCGAAATGGAACGCTGGAAAGCCCTGACCCTCAGCGCCGACTTCCCCAAGGGGGAGTGAGCGCGCCGCGCCGCATCCCGAGCACGCCTCTTTGTCGCGAAAAATGGAAAGGCCATGATCGAACGGATTCTGGAACGATTTCTCTTCACCAGCCGCTGGTTTCAGGCGCCGCTTTATGTCGGCCTGACCTTTCTGCTGTTCGCCTTCCTGATCAAGTTCGGCCAGGAAATCCTTCATGTCGGCCTCCATATCGTCGACATGCAGGAACAGGATCTGGTGCTGATCTCTCTGTCGTTGATCGATCTGGTGCTGGTGGCCAATCTTCTGGTGATGGTGATCATCTCGGGCTACGAAAATTTCGTCTCCCGTATCGACGTCACCGCCGACGACACCCTGACATGGGTGGGAAAGCTGGATTCCAGCACCCTGAAATTGAAGGTGGCCACCTCCATCGTCGCCATTTCCTCCATCAATCTGTTGAAGGCCTTCATGAACGCCTCCGACGTACCCGACAACAAACTGATGTGGCTGGTGATCATTCACCTGACCTTCGTGGTCTCGGCCGTACTGATGGGCTATCTCGACAAAATCGCCTTCGCCTCGCACCGCAATCATTAGGGGGGGGCGCTCTGGCCTAAGACCAAATTGCAGTGATCGGAACCGATCACTGCACCCTCATGCGCCGGGCGGGTTTCTCCGAAACCCTTGGCTTCGCGCCATCAGGCGCGCGTCGCCTTGCTCCTAACCGGCGTCGCGATGAGTCAAACTCATCGCGACTTGGTATAAAATCGGCGGCCGGGACGCCATTTCCGCCACAACCGTTCGCCCAGCACCAGCCACCGCCCCACCGGGCGGCGTAACGGGGGAACGTCGTAAGCCAGCAGAATGAGGCCCAGCGGCAACATCCAGAGCCCCAGGATGGGAAGAAAGCTGAGCAGCCCGCCCAATACCAGCAGAATACCGGCGATCAGCCGCAGCCACAGGGCCCCGGGTGCCCGCAAGGCGCGCACCATCCTGGCGCCCCGTCCGGGCAAACGCCGCTCGAAACGATCCACCGCCCGCTCCAACCGGCGTTGGTGGCGATCGTCGGCGGCGCCCCGGTCGGCGGGAAGCGGCAGGGTCATGACCGGTCGCCCACGCGGCCGTCAGGTCATCATGTTCAGAAGCAGACTGTGGTTTCTTTGCTCAAGTTCGCTCTGGGCCGTCTTGAGATCCGCGGCGCTCAGGGTTCCGCCGGACAGGGCCTGATCGAGAACCGGGGTCGACAGCCCCGACGCGGAAACGCTGGTGCTGCCCGACTGCCAGCGGGCATAGCTGGAAGAGGCCTGCCCCATAAGGCTGCTCATCAGCAATTGTTGCAACTCGCCCTTGGCCGCCGACAATTGCGTGGACGACAGCCCGTTCCCCGCCACGGCCTGATCGATATAGCTGGTATCCACCGCGGTGGCGGCGGCGCTGAACAGGCTGTTGAGAGTCAGCGACCGCAATTCGTCCTGCGCCGCCGTCTGCTGGCTGGCGCTGAGCGTTTGCCCCGACAGGGCCTGGCTCAGGAACGTGGTATCGGTGGTGGACGCGGCCGGGGCGGCGGTGCCGCTGCTGCCGGTCAGATAGCGCTGATAGCTGTCCATGGTGGTGGACAGAAGTTGGGGAATGGCCATCGGATCCGCCCTTCGTTCCAAGACCGCGTTATTTCAGGACCGCGTCGTTTCAGGACGGCGTTGCCGTGACCCGCTCCGCGCGATCGGCACCGCCGGATTTTTCCCGTTATTATATAACCTCTCCCCTTGCGAAGGAAAGGGGGGATACCAGGGCTATCAGGGTGATCGCATTTGCGCTCACCCTGGCTTCTTTATTGTCCCTCAAGCGCCGGGCGCTGGCGTTCCGCCAGCTTGGCTGTCCTCACTTATGCCTGCGCTTTCGCTGTCCGCCTTCGGCGTTCGTCTGCGACTCCCGGCAACGCTCCGGCGCGCTCAATGCGCTAGTCAGCCGCATAAAGCGGCTTCCATATGCGATCACCCTGCCAGATCCTATGGAGGAACCGGATTGCCCTGGGGTGGATGCGTTCACCACGCCGAATCTTATTGTAAATCATCTCCCATGCTGCCACCTTCGCCGGGTCGAAGACGGTGGGTCTTACACACTCCGGACTTCCTTGAAGCCGTTCTTGGGTTCCTCCCTCAACCGATTTGATGCTCCCCGGGATCTTCTCCGGGAGTCATGCGGTATTTCAGAGGGACAGTCATGATCCAGCACCGCGCCGTCCATCGACCACGCCGCTCCGTTTCATTCGGCCGTTTCCCGCCCCATTTCCTCCTCGGTCACGACTTAAGGCGGGCGCGCCGCCCCCTGTCGGTCTCCGACCCTCACCAGGACAGATGGTCTCATGCCTTTTAAGCCCAATTATCGCCTGGACCGAGCCGAACGCACGCGCAGCAAGGACGCCAGGAAACAGGAAAAACAGGCCGCCCGGGCCGCACGTCGGAAGAGCGACACCGCCGACGATCCCCTCCTGAATGCGCAGTCCGCCGAACCAAACGAGGACCAAGATGGCACTGAACGCACGATCGAAGAGTAAACCCAGCCAATACGTGCTGTTCGACGTCTTTTACGACGACGGTTCACGCACCTCCAACCGCAAGATTCCTGCCTGCGAATTGACCGGAGAGGACGAGGAGAACGCCGCCAGAGCCTTCGTCGCGGAACAGGATCGCCAAATCGCCGCCACGTCGGGCTGTCCGCGCGGCGATATCAGGAAAATCATCCGCAGCGCCAAATAAGGCGAGGCGGCACAAAAGGATTACAGGATGGAAAAGACCCTCAATATCCTTCATACGGGACGGGGCCAAAAGCGTATCTGCCAGGAATGTGAAACGCGATATTACGACCTGTCGCGTCCCACCCCGCAATGCCCGAAATGCGGCGCGGTCTTTGTTGAGCCGCCGCCACCGCCGCCCCGCAAGACTCACCGCCCCGGCGGCTGGTCGCGCACCGCCGCCGACGCCAGGCACCGCGACGACACCTCATCCGAACCGGCGCCGCCGGAAGAGACTGAGGATGAGGATGAGGACGAGGAAAGCCCAAGCGACGATGGCGAGGCGTCCTCCCTTCCGGATGAGGACGAGGAGGACAAAGCATCCGAGGCTTAGCGCCGAGCGTTCCCTGTGACGCCCGGCGAGGGACAGATCCAGGCCCGGTGATTGTGTCCAAAAAAAGGGGGAAAGACCTTTCGGTCTTTCCCCCTTTTTCATCACGCACCGGCCATACGGCCGGTGCTGAACTCAGTCGAAGCTTAGACCGCGCTCAGATTGATGGCGGCCATCTTGCCGGTGCGACCACGCTCCAGCTCGAAGGACACCTTCTGACCTTCCAGGAGCTGGCCCAGACCGGAACGTTCGACCGCAGAGATGTGCACGAACACATCGGCCGAGCCGTCTTCCGGCTGAATGAAGCCGTAACCCTTGGTGGCGTTGAACCATTTTACAGTGCCAGTGGACATATGATGTCTCCCATAGGCTGGCGTTACATCACGCCACATGCGCGATGCATCAAATCAGTTACGGGATATCCAGGAAAAACCTGTTGCCGAAGCAACCTTGGGAAAAACCCAACAAATTCGAATGCCGAAAAATGTGCACAAGCCGCGGCGGTTTGCAAGATCATTTTTGCGAAACCATCGGCGAAACCCGCCCGGAAAACCCGTCCTTGACGCCCTCCTTCGCGGATTGCATTCTTCCCGATCCCAATGAGTCAGCCGGTTTTTCCCCATGTTCCTCCTCATCGACAACTACGACAGCTTCACCTACAACCTCGTGCACTATCTGGGCGAGCTGGGGGCCGAGGTGCGGGTGGTCCGCAACGACGCCCTGACGGTGGACGAGGCCATGGCCCTTGCGCCCGAGGGCATCGTGCTGTCGCCCGGCCCCTGCGATCCCGACAAGGCCGGCATCTGTCTGGGGCTGATCGCCGCGGCGGCCGGTCGCATTCCGCTGCTGGGGGTATGCCTGGGCCATCAGGCCATCGGCCAGGCCTTCGGCGGCAAGGTGGTGCGGGCCCCGGCGCCGGTGCACGGCAAGACCTGGCAGATGCACCATAACGGCCAGGGCCTGTTCGAAGGCCTGCCCTCGCCGTTCCTGGCCACCCGCTACCATTCCCTGGTGGTGGAGCGCGCCTCCCTGCCCGATTGCCTGGAAACCACCGCCTGGACAGACGACGGCCTGATCATGGCTCTGCGCCATCGCAGCCAGCCCATCCACGGCGTGCAGTTCCATCCGGAAAGCATCGCCTCGGAACACGGCCACAAGATGCTGGGGAACTTCCTGGCCCTGGCCCGCGCCCACCACCGCCGCTGAAGGACCGTCGCATGACCACCCCCGCCCCCGTGGGCACAGAGATGAAGGCCGTGCTGGCGCGGGTCGGCGCCGGTGAGCGTTTGAGCGAGGACGAGGCCGCCGCCGCCTTCGACATCATCATGTCGGGCGACGCCACCCCGGCCCAGATCGGCGGCTTCCTGATGGCGCTCCGGGTGCGCGGCGAAACCGTGGCGGAAATCACCGGCGCCGCCCGCGTCATGCGCGCCAAGGCCGCCGCCATCGAGGCCCCGCCCGGCGCCATCGACACCTGCGGCACCGGCGGCGACGCCTCGGGCACCTACAACATCTCCACCGCCGCCGCCCTGGTGGTGGCCGGCTGCGGCGTGCCGGTGGCCAAGCACGGCAATCGCGCCCTGTCGTCAAAATCGGGCTCGGCCGACGTGCTGGCGGCCCTGGGCGTGAAGATCGACGCCGACAGCGCCCTGGTGCGCGAGGCCTTGTGGTCGATCCATATCGGCTTCCTCATGGCGCCGCGCCATCATGCCGCCATGCGCCATGTGGCCGGGCCGCGCGTGGAGCTTGGCACCCGCACCATCTTCAATCTGCTGGGGCCGCTGGCCAATCCCGCCGGCACCCGCCATCAGGTGATGGGGGTGTTCGCCGCCCAGTGGCTGGAACCGCTGGCCGAGGTGCTGGGCCGCCTGGGCGCCGAACGGGCCTGGGTGGTGCATGGCGGCGACGGCCTGGACGAGCTGACCACCACCGGCCCCAGCCAGGTGGCCGAATGGCATCAGGGCCGGGTGACGCGCTTCGAGATCACCCCGGAACAGGTGGGCCTGCCCCGCGTTGCGGCCGCCGCCCTCAAGGGCGGCGACGCCGAGGCCAACGCCGCCGCCCTGCGCCGCCTGCTGGACGGCGAGGCCGGTCCCTACCGCGATATCGTGCTGCTCAATTCCGCCGCCGCCCTGGTGGTGGCCGGGCGCGCCGCCGATCTGCCCCAGGGCCTGGCCCTGGCCGCCGCCAGCATCGACCAGGGGGCGGCCCGGCGCACCCTGGAACAGCTGGTGGCCATCACCAACCGCTGACAGGACGGTTTCATAAAGGCATGAGCGACATTCTCGCCAAGATCTGCGCCGACAAACGCGACCATGTGGCCAAGGCCAAGGCCCTGCGTCCGCAAGCCGTCCTCGAGGCCGAGGCCCGCGCCCAAACGCCGCCGCGCGGCTTTGCCGCCGCCCTCGCCGCCAAGGCCGAGGCCGGACGCTACGGCCTGATCGCCGAGATCAAGAAGGCCTCGCCCTCGGCCGGGCTGATCCGCCCCGATTTCGATCCGCCCGCCCTGGCGCGGGCCTATCTGGACGGCGGCGCCGCCTGCCTGTCGGTGCTGACCGACGGCCCCTATTTCCAGGGCCGCGACGCCTATCTGCAGGCGGCCCGCGCCGCCGTGCCCCTGCCCGCCCTGCGCAAGGATTTCATGGTGGATCCCTGGCAGATCGCCGAAAGCCGCGCCCTGGGCGCCGACTGCGTGCTGCTGATCATGGCCGCCCTGCCCGACGCCCTGGCCGCCGAAATGGAGGCCGAGGCCATGGCCTTCGGCATGGACGTGCTGGTGGAAGTGCACGACGAGGCCGAGTTCGACCGGGCCCTGGCCCTGTCCTCGCCGCTGATCGGCGTCAACAACCGCAATCTCAAAACCATGACCACCGATCTCGCCACCACCGAACGGCTGGCGGCCAAACTGCCGCCCGGCCGGGTGCTGGTGGCGGAAAGCGGCCTGAAAAGCCCGGCCGATCTGGCCCGCATGGCCGCCTGCGGCGCGCGGCGCTTCCTGATCGGCGAATCCCTGATGCGCCACGCCGACGTCGCCGCCGCCACCCGCGCCCTGCTGGCCGATCCGGCGTGACCCGCTCCCTATTCTCCTTGACGACGGGATGGAACTAAACTAGAACAAACGCAAGCGTTGCGGGTTTGTTCCATATGTTGTGATCCGCGCGCATGGGAGTGCGACATGCTGACACGCAAGCAATATGAGCTGCTGATGTTCATCGACCAGCGCCTGAAGGCCAGCGGTGTGTCGCCCTCGTTCGACGAGATGAAGGAGGCCCTGGATCTCAAATCCAAGTCGGGCATCCACCGCCTGATCACCGGCCTGGAGGAGCGCGGATTCATCCGCCGCCTGCCGCATCGCGCCCGCGCCCTGGAAGTGCTGAAACTGCCGGAAAACAACCTGGCCCCGCCGGCGGACGAGGCCGAGGCGCCGCCGCCCGCCGCCGCCTTCACGCCCAACGTCATCAAGGGGAATTTCTCGCCGGTTCTGGCCGGAGCGCCGGTGGCCAATCCGGCCGAGGCCCATGATCTGCCGCTGTGGGGCAAAATCGCCGCCGGCACCCCCATTGAGGCCCTGCGCGGCCCCGACACCATCAGCGTGCCCGCCGCCATGCTGGGCCGGGGCGAGCATTACTGCCTGACGGTGGAAGGCGATTCCATGATCGACGCCGGTATCCTCGACGGCGACACCATCATCGTGCGCCGCTGCGACACCGCCGAGAACGGCACCATCGTGGTGGCCCTGGTGGACGATGCCGAGGCCACCTTGAAGCGCATCCGCCGCAAGGGCGCCTCCATCGCCCTGGAACCGGCCAATCAGAAATACGAAACCCGCATCTTCGGCCCCGACCGCGTCAAGGTGCAGGGCCGTCTGGTGGGGCTGCTGCGGCATTATTAAGACCGGTCGGCCCTTGATTTGCCTCAAAAGACGCCCCGACCGATACGCCCGCGTGCTTCGCACGCAGAGATATATTTCATGCCTCTCCGGTTAAGGCAGACACCCACCATATCTTGTGCCCTGACAGCTTGGGCAACACGGATGGCCTCGGATAATTGATGTATTATCAATATGATCTGCGTTCATCCGTGAGCCGCGAAGCGGCGTCGGCGTCCGTCCGTGTTGCTTTTGACCTCACCACCGATAGCGGATGTATGCATGATGTGGCCCAACGGGTCGCATCATGGGCCGGGCGGTATAAGATGGAACAGAGTCCGCCACCACGACCCGCCGCGCCGCGCCCGGCGCGGGGCGATCAGGGCATGGTTCACCGCCGCCACATCGCGGCAGAAGGCGGCATAGCCGTCGTCGGCGGGAATGGGCACGGCGCAGGCGGCGGCATAGTCTTCCAACGCCGTCCGGTCCAGCGCCCGGCCCCGCTCCAGGCACCAGTGCCCGAAATTCAGCTCCTGCCCCCACCAGCCCGCCGTCTTGGGGGCCAGGGCCCGCACCATGGCTTCGGCCTGCCCCGGAGCGGTGGCGTCGGGGGTTACGGGCCAAATATCGGCATAGAAATAATCGGCGGCGCGGCCCTGGCAGGGCTCGGCCAGCAGCTTCGGCAAATCCGGATCCAGGGCGTCGGCCTGAACAATGATCAGCTTAGAACGGTCCGGCCAGTTCTCCAGCCCGGCGGCGGTGGAGAACATGGCGATCACCGCGGGATCGCGCTCCACCACCACCACCCGCTCCACCTCGGGCCTGGCGCAGGCGGCGAAGGCGTACATGCCCATGCCCAGCCCGGCCACCACCACCAGACCATGGGCGGCATGCACGTGGAAGGCATGGCTTTCCACCTCGAACAGGCCGGTGGACATCCACGGCCGCCGCCCCTGATAGAGCACGAAGCGGTTCCCCTCGACGAAGGAGGGGGTGAGATAGCCCTCCGACATGCTGGGCAGATGATGGCGGATATGCCAGCCCTCGCCCCGGATTTCCCGGTAACGCGGCAGGGAAAACAGACCGAAGCCGTAGGCCACCAGCATGCGCTCGTGGCGGCCCGGCTTCTCTTTCTTGCTCATCGCGGCGCCTCTTTTCAGAGCGCGCCGCCGGAAAACGGCCGCACGCTCTCAAGTTCGATATGTCCCTCGCCGGGCGCATCCCCGGTTTGGCCTGGCCGCCGCCACTTTATCCGTTATTGCGCCAGGGCGCGATAGGCCACGGCCAGTTCGGCATCGTCGGCGGCATCGACGAACATGGAAATGGCGGCCAGCAGGCCCATTTCCTCTTTCTGGATGTGGAACATCTCGCGCTCGCACAGTTCGCCGCCGCGATCGTGGAAATCGCGCCAGGAGTCCGGCGAAAATCCGCCCGCATCAAGAGCGGCGCGGGCCAGGGCGGCCAGATCCTTGGCCAGCGGCAGGATGGCGCGATGTTCCTCGGTCAGCATCATGGCGATCCCCATTTCGCCGCGCTGGGACAGCACGGGAAACAGATGCCCCTCCTCGAAGCCGAAATGCCGGTCCACCTCGGCGGCCACGTCGCTGAGCAGATGGGTGAGAATGTCGCGCACCTCGGCGTTGCCCACATCGGGCGCCTTGCGGTTGCCCTGACGCGACAGAAAAGCCTCCAGCCGCTGCAGCGCGGCCAGGGTGTGCAGATGTTCCTCATGCAGCAGAGTGCCGATTTGGGTTTGAGCATACATGCGAGGAGGCTCCTTCAGGACTGTGGGGGATGGAGATGGCGGTGCAGCCGCCACAACACGTGCGTCACGAAAAACAGATAGACCAGAGCGGCGGCGACACCACAGGCGGCGCCCAGGCGCACAATCGCCCCCCACTGTCCGGCCAGTCCGGCCGACACCAGCGCCAGGGCGGCGATATGGGCGATCAGATGCAGGCGCAAGGTGCGGTCGGGGGTCAGGGACGAAACCAGCACCGGCTTGATGCCGGGTTTGACCGAATGCATGGAGGCCAGGAACGGCAGGATGCGCTGCAGCACCCCCAGCAGGAAGGTGAGCAGCCAGCCGAACACCAGCCAGAAACCGAACAGCGGCCCCAAACGCTCGGGGAGCACACCGGCGCTGGTGGCCAGCCCGGCCAGGATGGACAGCGGCAGCAGCGCCCAGGCCAGACGGATGAGGATGAAACTGTCGCCCAGCTTGCGGCGCATACGGCCTTTCATCACCTTGGCCATGACCCGCAGATGCAGCCCCGCCGCCACCAGGCCCACGGCGCCGCCCAGCAGCACCAGCGGCTCCAGCGCCGCCAGCAGCCCCGCCGCCGTCAGCAGCAGGGCCGAGAGCCCGCACCAGGCGGCCACGGTGCCCAGGCGGACATCGGGCGGCGGCGACAGGCAGAACATGGGGATAAGCACGAAACTGAACCCCATGGCCAGCATGCCCATGAAGCCATAGGCGGCCATCACCGCATGGGCCGCGCCCAACAGGCGGTGATCCATGGAAAAACCGTCGACGAAGCCCCAGATCAGCAGGGCCGCCAGACTGAGCAGCGCCAGCAGCGACGCCAGGGCCATCCAGGCATGCAGGGTGACGATGCGCATATCGCCGGCGCGGCGGGTATTGTCGGCCAGGAGAAAGCCGAACAGCAGCAGCGCCGCCACCACCAGCCCGCCGCCCGCCATCAGGGCCCAGGGCTGATCGGTGCTCATGCCGTGACCCAGCAGCAGCAGGCCGGGCACATAAAGCCAGAACACCGCCTTGCAGGCGGCTTCCGAGCGCACCGGCTGCTTGGTGGCCACCGGCAGCAATTGAAAGGCGGCGCCCATGCCGGTCATGGCCAGCACCCCCAGGGTCACGGCGTGCAGCGCGGCCAGGATGGGGCCCGGACCGCCCTGATATCCCACCGCCTGATCGGCGAAGGCCAGCAGCAGCCCCCAGGCCGCCACCTGGAACAGGGCGGCGGCGGTGAAGAAGCGGCTGGGCAGCGACAGCGGCAGCAGGCGGCTTTTCGCCCCCATCATGAAATCGCCGAACATCCCTTAATGCCCCCAGATCAGGCAAAAGCGCAATTCGCCGGGTTCGGCATCGTCCAGCCGTTCCAGCCGCCAGCCAAGTTCGGCCAGCTCGGCATAAAGAAACAGCGGATCGCGTTCGTGATGAATGATCACCGTCTCATGGTGATCCAGGCTGCCGGCCAGCCGCAGAATGGCCCGCAACGGCAGCGGCATGGCCAGACCGCGCACATCCATATGCAACTGTCCGTCTTCCCGCCACAGCGGCGCCTCGGGCGGCAAACCGGCGCAGCCCTCTTCCGGCCCCGACAGCAGGCCCTGGCCGTCGCGTCGGCAGGCGATGCGCCACACCCCCGTTCCGTCCTGCGCCGCCGCGGAGGAATAGCCGATGCGCGCCAGCACCTTGCGCAACGGCAAAGGATTGAACGGCGCCTGCAGCACCAGTTCATCCCCGTCCGAGAGCGGCGTTGCGGCGGCCACCACGCTCTCGAGGGGGTCCTGCCCCGCCGCCAACAATGGGCGCACATCAAGGGTTACAACGGTCATGGCCTCTCCAATCCAGGATCAGGGTTTTACCCTGAACGGTTGTCGAGGCCCTTGATCTTAGGCAAGAGCGAGGCGGAACAGGGCGCGCAAAGCCTTATACGCATGCGCGCATGGCAAACAAGCTTTTTCCACCAAAACTCAATCCAATCCACAGAAACGGCGCAAGGCTTCGGGATCGGCCACGAACAGGCCGCGTCCGCGGCTTTCCACGCCCACGGGCTTCAGCCGGGCCAGGGCGCGCGACAGGCTTTCCGGCGAAATGCCGATGCGGCTGGCCAGGGCCGCCTTGCTGAAGGGCAGTTGCACCTCGCCGCCCTCGGCGGCGCCGGCGGTCTGCAGCAGGGCCAGCAGGAAGGCGCCCAGACGCTGGGCCGGGCTGCGCCCTTTAAGATCGCCGATCTCCGCCATCAGCCGCCGTTGCCAGCCGGTCAGCGAGGCCAGCAGGCGGGCCACCAGCCCCGGCACCTCCGACAGACGGCGGATGAAGGGGGCGCCGGGAATCTCCAGAAGGCGGGTGCCGGGCATGGCCTCGGCGTTCAGGGGATAGCGCATATTGGCGAAGATCGCCGCCTCGGCGAAGGTCTGCCCCCGCTCCACCACCTCGATGATGGATTGCTCGCCGCCGGCGGTCAGGGCGAAGAGATGCACCCGCCCCTCCAGGCACAGAAAGAAATGCCCGGCCGCATCGCCGCGGCTGAACAACAGGCCGCCTTCGGGCAGGGCGCGCAGCGTCGCCTCCTCCAGCAGGGCGCGCACCTGGTCCTCTTCCAGGCCGGAAAACATCGGGACGCCGCGCACGAAAGCCAGATCGGCGGCAGACAGGCTCATTCCTCGCCCTCCTCGGCGCAAAATTCGCTCAAGCGGGTCAGATCGGCGATGGCCACCACGTTTTCCGCCCGGCTTTCCACGCCAAGCTCGGCCAGCCGCGCCAGGGCGCGCGACAGGCTTTCCGCCGTCATTCCCAGGCTTTCCGCCGCCAGGCGCTTGTCATAGGGGAAACGCACCACCGCCGGTCCCTCGGTTTTCGAGGTCAGGGCCAACAGGAATCCGGCCAGCCGCTGCGCCGTGTTCTTCAGCTTCAAGCGGGCGATCTGCGCCACCAGCTGGCGCATGCGTACCGACATGGCGCCCAAAAGGCGCAGGGCCAGATCGAAGCGCTGCTCCAGCGCCGCCAGAAACGGCGCCGAGGGAATCCGCAGCAACCGGGCGTGGCCGATGCTGCGGGTGGAGATGGGATAGCGGTTATCCATATAGAAGGCCGCCTCGCCCAGCAGGGTGCCGCGGCCCACCACATCAAGCACGCTGCGCCGTCCGCCCTCGCTCACCGAAATTTCCACATGGCCGTCCAGCAGCAGATAGAAGCGGTCGGCGGCGTCGCCCTGACGATAGAGGGTTTCGTCGTCGCCATGCACCTCCATCCGCGCCTGTCCGGCCAACAGGGCGAGATCGGCCGCCGGCAGCCCGGCGAACAGCGGCGACAGTTGCAGGCCCGATAGGACGGCCCGATCCAGGGATGGTGTTTCCTCAGCCATGGATCTACCATGCAGGGCGGTTTCCCGCAGGTCAAGATGACACCGGCCGAAAGCCGTGTTACAAGTTAAAGCCGTATGGAAGCCAGGGAGCGTGATATGAAGTGGTCGGCCATTGTTCTTGTCGTCGCCGCCCTGGGCTTATCCGCCTGCGCCAACGGCTCGAAGGGCGGCGCCGCCGCCACGCCCACTCCCAGTTTCGCCCAATTCTCCGATATTCCCGTACCGCCGAAGGCCACCATGGACGTGGAACGCTCCCTCCTGTTGGGCCATGGCGAAACCTGGACCGGCCGCCTGATCTACAGCTCGTGGAGCCAGAACGAAAGTCAGCTCTACGACCTTTATCACGACGATATGCCCAAGTTCGGCTGGCAGGAAATCACCTCGGTGCGGGCCGCCATCAGCATCCAGACCTGGCAGCGCGGCAGCCGCGTCTGCACCATCCAGTTCAAGGACGACGCCATCGGCGGCGAAGTGATCCTGACCATGACCCCCATGGGCGGCGGCGGCGGCGCCATGCCGGCCGGCGGCGGTTACGACGCCCCGGCGGCCCCCGCGCCCGCGGCGGCGCCACCGGCCCCGGTGACAAAATCGAATCTCGACTGATATAATAAGATCAAGGCGGCGCAAGGCCGCCTTGATGTCTTTCGGGATTCCGCGTCGCCATGGACTGGCTGCATTTTCTCTATCTCACCCTGCATATCGATCAGGATCTGGGCACCCTGGTGCTGCGCTACGGCGCCGAGGTCTATCTGATCCTCTCGGCCGTTATCTTTCTGGAAATCGGCTTTCTGCCCCTGTTCTTCCTGCCCGGCGATCCCCTGCTGTTCTTCGCCGGGGCCTATTGCGCCTCGGGCCGCCTGAACCTTTGGGTTCTGCTGCCGGCGCTGCTGCTGGCCGCCGCCCTGGGCAATCTGGTGAATTACGCCCTGGGGCGGCTGGTGGGGCATCGGGCCTTTACCGGGCAATACCGCTGGCTCGACCGCAACGCCCTGTTGCGCACCCATGCCTTTTACGAAAGCAAGGGCGGCTTCACCTTCCTGCTGGCGCCGTTTCTGGCCATCATCCGCACCTTCGCCCCCTTTATCGGCGGCGTGGTGGAAATCCGCCTGCGCCGCTTCATGGTGCTGACCTCGCTGGGGTCGGCGGTGTGGGTGATCACGCTGCTGTGCGCCGGCTACTGGTTCGGCAACATCCCCCTGGTGCGCGACCATATGACGGCCATCATCCTGACCGGCCTGGGCTTCGGCCTGGGCCTCGTCCTCTTGGGCGCCGCCTGGCGCGCCTTCCAGACGCCCCGGCCGTAACCCCCCTAAAAACTCCGTCGAAAATAGCACTTGGATCTATACCTTAAGGTGATATACCCTACCCATTAAGTTTAGATTCCCTGAAAAATAACCATCCCGAGGAGACGTTCTTGCGATCGTTCAGGGTGTTCCGTCTCAGTCTGGCCGTAGCCGTCACTCAGTTCGTTCTGGGCCGCCTGGGGCTGGAACTGGCCATTCCCCCTGACTATAGCGCTCTGATCTGGCCGCCGGCCGGTTTCGCCCTGGCGGTGTTCCTGCTGGATGGGCGGCGGCTGTGGCCGGGTCTGGTCATCGGCTCCCTGGCCCTCTGCCTCAGCCTCGACGGCAACGCATCGCCCCTGAACGCGCTGCCGGTGGCGGCCATAAGCACCGCCGCCGCCGTTTTCCAGGCCTGGAGCGGCGCCGCCCTGCTGCGCCGCTTCGGCCACTATCCCAATCCCTTGCGCTCCGTCCGCCATATCCTGTGGCTGTTCGGCCTGGGCGGCGTGGTCGCCTGCGCGCTCGGCACCTCGCTCGATATGCTGGCCCTATGGTTGAAGCACAGCCTGGCCCTGGCGGATCTGCCCGCCACCTGGGCCGCGTGGTGGGGCGGCGATTGTGTGGGCGTGTTTCTCTTCACCCCCCTGATCCTGTCGCTGTTCCAGCGCCCCCGGCGCGACTGGGCGCGGCGGGTGCCGGTGCTGGTCGCCGGCGGCCTGGTGCTGTTCGGGGCGGCCATGGCCCTGGTGCTTTACACCCGCGGCGCCGAGCAGCAGTTCCTGGCGGCGCAGGTGCACGATCAGGGCAGCGACCTGGATGCCGCCCTGGAAAAAATGCTGGAGAGCCGGGCCCGCACCCTCGACGCGCTGCAGGCTTTCGAAGCGCATTCCGCCGCCATCACCCCCGACGAATTCCGCCGCTACGCCCATTTCCTGCGGCGCACCTATCCCGGCATCGCCACCCTGGCCTGGGCGCCCCGCGTGGGGCGAACCCAGCGCGCCGCCCTGGAAGCCAATCCGGCCCGCAGCGGCCAGCCCGACTTTCACATCCGTGAAAGGCGCGGCGACGGCACCCTGGTCGCCGCCCTGCCCCGCGCCGATTATTATCCGCTGCTGTTCGCCGAACCGGAGGATGTGCTGCCGTCCGGCCTCGATCTCGGCACGCTGCCGGCCACCCGCGCCCTCCTTGACCAGGCCGGCCAGGACAACGGCCTCGCCGCCAGCGCCAGCCTGACCCTGTCCGACGGCGCGGAAGCGGTGCTGCTGGCCGCGCCGGCCCACCAGCCCACCGGGACCGGCGGCCTCGGCGCGGAACCGGCGGGCTTCGTGCTGGCGGCGCTCAATCCGCAGGATCTGGCCAATCAGGCCCTGGCGCCTTTCGATCTGTCGGGCCTCGATTACTGGCTGATGGACAACAGCAATCCCGCCGCGCCGCAACGGCTGGCCGGCAGCAGCACCCTGCCCTTCGCCCCCTTCGCCCTGCATGGCCAGGGGCTGCTGGGCAGCAATATCGATCTGCAATACCGGCAGGACATCAGCTTCGGCGGGCGGCATTGGAGCTTTCTCGTCGCCCCCACCGCCGCCTTCATCGCCGAAAATCAGTTGGACCATTCCGGCTTGCTGTTACCGGGTACCCTGCTGGCCTCCAGCCTCATCAGCCTGTTTCTGCTGCTGCAAACCGGACGCGAGGGCGAGTTGCGCCAGCAGGTGGAAGAGCGCACCGAAACCCTGCGCGCCGCCCTTGATGATCTTGGCGCCAGCGAGGAACGCTACCGCGAGCTGTTCACCAGCGCCATGGTGCCCATGCTGATCATCGATCCGCTCACCGGCGCCATCGTCGACGTCAACGGCGCCGCCTGCGGCTTCTACGGCTATGGCGCCGCCGCGCTGAAGGCCCTGAAAATAAGCGATATCAACACCCTGCCGCTCCAGGACTGCATCGCCGCCATGGCCCGCGTCGGCGTGGGCAAACAGCGCTTGCATTTCCGCCACCGCCTGGCCTCGGGTGAATTGCGCGAGGTGGAGGTTTTTTCCGGCCCCATGCGCAGTCGCGGCCAAACCCTGCTGTATTCCCTGGTCACCGACGTCACCGAACGGCAGCGGCTGGAGCAGGAACGCCGCAAACTGGTGGCGGCGGTGGATCAAAGCCCCATTTCCATCGTCATCACCGACCGCGACGGCCGCATCGACTATGTCAACGACGCCTTTTCGCGCATTACCGGCTATTCCGCCGCCGAGGTCATCGGCGACAATCCCCGCCTGCTGAAATCGGGGGAAACCACCCAGGCCGAATACGAGGCCATCTGGGGCGAACTGACGGCGGGCCGGGCCTGGAGCGGCCTGTTCCGCAACAAACGCAAGGACGGCAGCCTTTATTGGGAACAGGCCCGTCTCAGCCCCGTCACCGACGCCCAGGGCCGCATCGTCAATTTCCTCGGCATCAAGGAGGATGTCAGCGAGCGCATCCAGAGCGAACAGCGCATCCGCGATCTGGCCGCCCATCGCCAGGCCATTCTCGACAACACCCCCATCGGCATCGCCATCGTCGATTTCGACCGGGTGATCCTGGAGGCCAACGAGGCTTTCGCCCGCATCTACGGCCGCCGCAAGGCCGAGATCCTGCGGCAGAATTCCCGCCTGCTCTACGCCGATCCCCATCAGTTCGACGATCTGGGAAGCCGGGCCTATCCCCAGATCCGCGCGGGCGGCACCTTCAACGAAAACGTGGCCATGCGCCACAAGGACGGCAGCGAGGTCTGGGTGCGGCTGGGCGGCAAGATGGTGGACGCGAGCCGCCCCGATCTGGGCGTGGTGTGGACCGCCGAGGACATCACCGCCGCCCGCCGCCTGGAGCAGGATCTGAAACGCTCCAATGCCGAACTGGAGCAGTTCGCCTATGTGGCCTCGCACGATCTGCGCCAGCCCTTGCGCATGATTTCCAGCTATCTGACACTGCTGGAACGGCATCTGGCCG
Organism: Pseudomonadota bacterium; assembly: GCA_021782815.1. Taxonomy (GTDB): domain Bacteria; phylum Pseudomonadota; class Alphaproteobacteria; order Rhodospirillales; family Magnetospirillaceae; genus JAJZGK01. The sequence goes on along the minus strand of JAJXUO010000023.1, from coordinate 12,744 downwards.
GGCGCCTGGACGGTGAGGAGCGGGAGTTCATCGCCTTCGCCACCGAGGGCGCCCAGCGCATGGACCGCATGATCGTCGATCTCCTGGACTATGCCCGCATCGGCCGCGACAAGAGCGAAAAACGGCCGGTCGACCTGCAGGAGCTGTTCACGCTGCTGTCCGCCAACATGAAAAACGCCCTGGAGGAGGCCGGCGCCGCCCTGAGCCTGCCCGCCCTCCTGCCCACGCTGCCGGGCAACGAGTCGGAACTGCTGCGGCTTTTCCAGAATTTAGTGTCGAACGCCCTTAAATTCCGCGCCGCCGACCGGCCGCCGCTGATCCGCATCCACTGCGCCGAGACCGAGCAGGAGTGGCGGATCGCGGTGGAAGACAACGGCATCGGCATCGCCCCCGAACACCATGCGCGGCTGTTCGTCCTGTTCCAGCGCCTGGTATCGCGCGAGCAGTACGAGGGCAACGGCATCGGTCTGGCCGCCTGCCGCAAGATCTGCGAACACCATGGCGGCCGCATCTGGCTGGACTCGGTCCCCGGTCAGGGCAGCACCTTTACCGTGGCCTTGCCGAAAATATAACTCATACCAAGTCGCGACGAGTTTGACTCATCGCGACGCCGGTTAGGAGCAAGGCGACGCGCGCCTGATGGCGCGGTGAGGCAAAGCGCGCCATCAGGCACGACGCCAAGGGTTTTGGAGAAACCCGCCCGGCGCATGAGGGTGCGGGGATCGGGTCCGATCACCGCAATTCGGTATCAGAGCACCTCCACCTCGTCGCCCACGCTCACCCCCAACTGCCGGGCGGCCGAGCCGAGATTGACGGCGATTTCCGCCAGCCCGCAGGAATTTTCGTACCAGAAGGCCTGTCCGGGCGCGCGATCGGAAAAAGTGCGGCCTCGGCTCAGCAGCGTGCCGCCCACCCGCAACTGCGCGCCCTCCGGCAGCGATTGCGCGCGCAGTCCGGTCATGACGTTGCCGAAGCGATCCTCGTAAAGGGCCACGGCCAGATCGTCGGGCCAGTCGGGCAGGCGGGGCATGGCGCCCGGCTGCAATCCGGCCTCGTCGCCGCGCAGGCCCATGGCCAGCCGCGCCGCCACCGGCGCGAACAGATCGCGGCCATGGAAACTGGCCGAGACGCGCTGATCCGGCGCCGGAGCGATCTCGTAGCTTTTCTCCACCCCCCAGCGGCGGGCCAGCGGCTCGAACAGCCCGTTGCCCGGCCCCACGAACCAGCGCCCGGCCATACGCACCGCCACCGCCGGACGCGCGCCGCCGACGCCGGGATCCACCACCGCCAGGAAGATGGACCCGGCCGGAAACTCCGGCGCCAGCGCCGCCAGCAGATAGGCCGCCTCGCGCGGGCGGCAGCGGGGGGCGTCGGCCATCAGGTCCACCACCGTTTCCTTGGGCGCCATACGCGCCAGCACGCCCTTCACCTGTCCCTGATAGGGGCCTTCCACACCGAAATCGGTATAAAGTACGATCATGACCACCTCCCCGACCGCGTCCCGGGGCCCCGCTTAAACAGGCCCTCTTGTGGCTGGTGAACGAATAAGTCTATCCTAAACACAGTCACATTCTGCCCTTAGAAGCCCTTCCGGCAAAGACCGTTCCAGACGACAAGATCATGACAGCCCCACAGGACGACAGTTTCCCCCGCGGATCAGCGAGCCTCCTCGGCCCCCTGTTGTCGCCCGTTATCGGCGGCGGCGCCTTTCTGGGCGCCGGCGCCCTGGGGCTGACGGTGGGACGGCAGCTTGCGAACGCGCCCCTGGCCTGGGGGGCGCTGGCCGGCGCCTCGGCCCTGGTTTACGGCGCCCTGGCGCTGAAACGCCGCCATCGCCTTGCCGCCCCCACCCTGGACGATCTGCCCGAAGCCGCCTTCCTGCTGGATCGGAGCGGCCATTTGCTGGCCTGGAACCGTACCGCCGAGGATTGGGTGGGCGACAGCCTGTTCACCAGCGGCCAGAGCTTTCCCCAGGTGGCCATGGTGGAGGCCCAGCCCGCCCTGGCCGATGCGCTGAGCCTGGCCTACCGCAGCGGTCAGGCCGCCTTCGAAACCCGGCTGTCGGGCGCCGACGGCCTCTCGGTTCCCTGCCTGGGCCAGGCCCGGCTGCTCAACCGCGGCGACGGCCTGCTCATCACCCTGCGCCGCCGTCAGGCCGACCAGGCCCCCACCGACGCCGACGACAGCTTCCGCCGCATGGCCGAACTGTCGTCGTGTCTGCTGGCCATTCTGGTGGATGGCCGCATCCGCTGGATCAACGCCGCCGGGGCGGTGCTCCTGGGCGCCGAAACCCCCACCCAGCTGGTGGGCCTGCCCTGGACCGCCCTGCACCTGCCCGCCCACAACGACCGCCTGGCCCGGCTCTGCCGTCTGGACGGCCTGGAAACCGAGGCCGCCATCACCTACGGCGCCAGCCTGCACGGCGATCACCCCGCCACCCTGGTGGAAGCGCTCGACCTTTCCAGCCAAACCTCGGGCGCGCAGATGCTGGAACAGTCCCAGCGCCGTTTGCGCGCCCTGATGGAGGCCATGGACGACGCCGTGGTGGTGATCGACCAGGAAGGGGTGATCGAGGCCGTGAACGGCCTGGGCGAAACCCTGTTCGGCCATGCGGCGCGCGATATCATCGGCAGCGAGATCTGGCTGCTGATGCCGCCCGATCATTGCGAGCGCTTCCTGACCGCCTTCAAAAAGCGGGTGGAAGGCGGCGAGGCCGGCTTAAGGCGGCGCTACGACATTCGCGGCCAGCGGCGCGACGGCACCACCTTCCCGGCGCAGATGACCCTGGCCGAGGGCCGGGGCGCGCCGCATCGCCTTTTCACCCTGGTCATCCGCGACCTTTCGGAGCGCAAGGCCCTCTATTCCCGCCTGTCCATGACGGAAAAGGTGCTGGAAGCCACCTCGGAAGGGGTGATCCTGGCCGATCTCAAGGGGCGTATCCTCTGGGTGAACAACGGCTTTTCCCGCATTTCCGGCTATAGCCGCGACGAGGCCATCGGCCAGACCACCAATCTTTTGAAATCGGGGCTACAAAGCCCCTCTTTCTACAAAAGCATGTGGGGCGAGCTGATGAAGACCGGCGAATGGTCCGGCGAAATCTGGAACCGCCGCAAGGACGGCGAAGCCTATCCGGAATGGCTCAGCATCAAGACCATCTACGACGAGCTGGGCCAGCCCGAACGGTTCATCGGGGTGTTCTCGGATATCTCCAAGCACAAGCGCGCCCAGGAAACCATCCGCCACCTCACCTATTACGACGCCGTGACCCGGCTGCCCAACCGCTACCTGTTCCAGGACCGTTTCAATCAATCGCTGGAGCGGGCCAAGCGCGCCAACCGCCAGGTGGCGCTGGTGCTGGTCAGCCTCGACCGTTTCAAGACCATCAACGAAACCCTGGGCCATCAAACCGGCGACGCCCTGTTGCGCGAGGTGGCCCAGCGCCTGACCAATTCGGTGCGCGGCGAGGATACGGTAAGCCGCCTGCGGGGCGACACCTTCTGCTGCATCCTGGCCGAACTGGGCCAGACCCACGACGCCAATCCGGTGATCAACCGCATTCTCGACGCCTTCGCCCTGCCCTTCCAGATCGCCGGGCACGAGCTGTTCATCACCGCCAGCCTGGGCATCAGCCTGTTCCCGCTGGACGGCGGCGAAATGGACGATCTGCTGCAAAAGGCGGAATCGGCGGTCAACCGCAGCAAGGAGCGGGCCGAGAACAGCTATTATTTCTACACCCCGGAAATGAACGCCAACTCCATGGAGCGGCTGCGCCTGGAAACCGACCTGCGCAAGGCCATCAACCGGGGCGAACTGGTGCTCTACTACCAGCCCAAGGTGGATGCCCAAAGCGGCCGCCTGGTGGGGGCCGAGGCCCTGGTGCGCTGGCATCATCCCGAATACGGCATGGTGCCGCCCGGCCGCTTCATTCCCATCGCCGAGGATACCGGCCTGATCCTGCCCATCGGCGCCACGGTGATGAAGCAGGCCTGCCAGCAGATCCAAAGCTGGATGGCGCGCGGCCTGACACCGGTGCCGGTGGCGGTCAATCTCTCGGCCCACCAGTTCCGCCAGCCCGACATGGTGCAATCCGTAACCCGCATCCTCAGCGATTATCAGGTGCCGCAGGGCATGATCGAACTGGAGTTGACGGAAAGCGCCGTGATGCGCAACGCCGATTCCGCCATCGACGTGCTGATGGATCTGCACCATATGGGCTTTTCCATCGCCATCGACGATTTCGGCACCGGCTATTCCTCGTTCAGCTATCTGAAGCGCTTCCCCATCGACCGTTTGAAGATCGACCGCTCCTTCGTGCAGGATCTGGGCCGCGATCAGACCGGCGAGGAGATCGTGGCCGCCATCATCGCCATGGCCCATTCCCTCAAGATGTCGGTGATCGCCGAAGGGGTGGAAAGCGGCCAGCAACTGGCCATGCTGCGCGATATGGGCTGCGAGGAAATCCAGGGCTTCTACTACAGCCGGCCGCTGCCCGAGGCCGACTTCGCCCTCCTGCTGCAAGCCGGCACCCTGTCCGGCCGCGACGATATCACCCCTTAAGCCCTTCTCCCCCTTGCTTAAGCCCTTCTCCCCCTTGGGGGAGAAGGGTTGGGATGAGGGGGAGGCTTAACCAAATCCCGTTGATCGGACCCGATCAACGGAGCCCCTCAAGCGGCGGGCGGGGTCTTCCAGACCCCTTGCCTAACGCGGCATCAGCCGCGCGTCGCCTTGCTCCTCACCGGCGTCGCGATGAGCCAAGCTCACCGCGACGCCGCTTAGGCGGGTTTATCGGCCGTCGGCGCGGGCCGCGAGGCAGATGGGGCCGTACACCACCAGGAACAGCAGGAAGGCCAGGGTCCACAGCAGGCCCGAAATCATCAGCCCGGCCCGCATGTCGATCAGGCAGCCCGCCACCCGGGCCAGCGCCGCCAGCTGCACCAGCGCATAGGCCGCCACCGTCAGGGCATGGGGCTTCAACGGACGGCCGCTATGGCCCAGGGCGGCGCGGGTCATCACCCCCAGGATCATGCTGGCGATGGTGCCCGCCGTCAGGGCGTGCAGGGCGATGGTCATGGGCACCAGATCGGGCGCGACGTCCGAAAGCGCCAGCAGGGCCAGCCCCAACGGCAGCCAGGCGTAGCCCAGATGCAAAATCCACAGCAGCGGCACGCGGGCGGTGTGGCGTCCGCCCCAGCCGGCCAGCCGCGCGCCGTGCAGCAGGGCCGCCACCGCCAGCACCAGACCGGCCACCGGCGGCGACAGCGGCACCACCGTGAGCAGGCCGCCGGCCAGCAGCGCCAGCAGCGCCGCCTTGTCGAGGCCGGGACGGGCCTTGGCCTCGAACGTCACCCCGATCATATGCAGGCCGTTGCGGGTAAAACCGGGAATGATGCGCCCGCCGATCACGGCGATCATGAACAGCAGAATGAAAATCGCCGCCAACAGGCCGTTCAAGCCAAAATCGCCATGCCCGGCCATGGCGGCCAGCACCACGGCATCCGCCACATCCAGCAGCGCCAGCAGCCCGAGAAACATCATGTTGCGCGGCTTGCCGGCGCGGATCAGCGGCCGCGCCAGGGCCAGCCCCAGGGCGGGCAGGAACAAAAGATCGGGCACCGCCACCACCGCTACCGGCAGCCCGGCCCAAAAGCCGATGCGGGCCGCCAGCCATAACGCCGCCAAAAGCGCCAGAGGCAGGCCGCGCACCGTCGCCGCCCCGGTCCAGTTGGGCACCGCCGTCAGCAAAAAGCCCGCCACCGCCGCCGTGGCGAAGCCGAACACCATCTCGTGGCCGTGCCACAATAACGGCGGCACCGTCAGCGCCGCCCGCCATCCCAGCACCACTTGCGCCAGCCACAGCGGCACCATCAGCATGGCCGCCAGCCCCGCCAGCAGAAAGAAAGGCCGAAAGCCGGCCTGGAGCAGCACCGGCCCCCGATCGGAGTATGGATGATTTCCGAGTTGAATCAGCATATTAGCGACTACTTATCCAAAGTGATGACCGTTCCCCACTCCTTGCCATTTTGAAAGTTCGTCAGAGAAAGACCTTGATATTGGTCAATCCGCCAACAGGGCGATACACGGAAACAAGCTCAAAATTAGATCAAATTGCATTTAATTCTTTGACAAATCGCAGAGAGGCCGCTTAAATTTTTATCACCAGATTAATGTGGAGCGGTAAACCGTGGACAAGACAACGACTCTGCGTAAACGCCTTCCCCGCGATGAACGTGAGCGGCTTATTCTGGAGGAAGCCATCCGCTTTTTCGCGGAAGTCGGTTTCGAGGGGCAAACCCGCGCCCTGGCGCAGCGCCTGGGCGTGACCCAGCCCCTGTTGTACCGTTATTTTCCCGACAAGGACGCCCTGATCGAACGGGTGTACGAAGAGGTTTATCTGAAGCGCTGGAACCCCGCGTGGGAAACGCTGCTGAAGGATCGCGCCCGCCCGCTGGAAGAGCGCTTAAGCACCTTCTACCGCGCGTATTGCGCCGCCATCTTCCGCCCCGAATGGGTGCGCATCTTCATGTTCGCCGGTCTGAAGCGCGAAAGCATCAACAGCCGCTTCCTGGAGACCGTGCAGCAGCATCTGCTGGTGCCGTTGTGCGCCGAGCTGCGCCACAGCCATGGCCTGCCCGGCCTCGACGAGGTGCCGCTGTCGGACATGGAGCTGAACATGGCCTGGGCCATGCACGGCGCGGTGTTCCATATCGCCATGCGCAAATGGATCTACGATCTGCCCATGCCCGACGATCTGGAAGAACTGACCATGCTCACCGTGCGCTGCTATCTGAGCGGCTGCGGCGAAACCCTGCGCGCCCTGGTGGGCAAGCAGCGCGCCGCCGCCTGATTTCGCTTCATGAAAAAACCCCCTGCCGCCTCGGCAGGGGGTTTTTTCATGCCCCGATGGGCTGATAACCGCGCCAGGCCGGCGGCAGCGCCGGCGGTGGCGGCGCGGGCTCCACATGCAGATGCCAGCCCGGCGCCGCGCGCAGCAAGACCTCGGCCACGGCGCGCACCGCGTCGGCATGCTGCCGCTCGGCGCCCGCCAGCAGGCGTTGCTTGGCGCGGCGCTTGGCCTCGGCGGCCGTGGCGGCCACGAACAGGCCGGCGGCATGCAGCTCGCCCTCCACCGCCTCGGCATAGGCGCCCATATGCACGAAATAAAGCCCCGACTCCCCCTCGGACGGTTCGGGACGCAGGGTGAGGGCATGGCCATCGGCCCATACCAGCGGGCGGTAGCCATCCAGATGCAGACTTTTACCGTCGCCGAACCAGGCTTGCCGCAACGGCGGCACCGCCGCCTCCATATCGGGGGCAGCCACGAACTGCACGTCGTGCAGTTCCAGATTGGCCCCGGCCGCCGAGCCGCCGAGATGGACCATGAACAGACGCATGGGCTCCATGGCTCAATCCGCCTTGCGCCGGGCCAGGAACGGCACCGCCATCACCAGCTGCATCAGCGCCCACAGCACCATTTCGCGGTTATCGATCATGCCCCGCAGCACCAGCGGAATGCGCACGCTCAAGGCCGGATGGTTCTTGACGAAATCCTCGCCCATGGCCAGGGCCAGGCCTTCGCTGCCCACCGACATCAGGGCGCCCAGCACCAGGCCCCAGGCCAGCAGCCGCAGCAGCAGGGCGCGGCGGCGGGTGGGCACCGGGCGATCGCTGAACAGACCGTCGAAGGCCAGGGCGCGGCGCAGGCCGCCGCCCTGGCGCCACACTTGCGCCGCACGGATCAGCAGCAGCAGCAGGGTGGCCATGCAGGGCGCCGAGAAATCGATATCGGGGATATCGCGGTAACGGCCATCCACCAGCAGCAGCAGGCTCCACACCACGGCGTACAGGCCCGAGGCGATCATCAGGCTTTCGGCATTGTTCAGCACCCCACCCCGGCCGACGCGGCGGCCGAAGGCGGCCGGGGGCGCGGCGCCGTCGCTCAGGGCCTGGCGGCCGTCGCGCAGGAAGGCCTGGGCCCGGCGCAGGGCGATCCACGAGGCCCCCAGGCCCAAGGCGGCGCGCAGCGGCGCCCACAGATCCTGCCACCAGCGGAAGCTGACGGCCTCGGCATGGAAGGCGGTGGTGACGGTGGCCCAAGCCAGAATCTGCGCCGTCAGGGCGAATACCAGCCGGGCGGGAAAGCCCTTGATCTTGCGCCCCCAGGCCAGGGGGACGGCCAGGCCCAGCAGCAGGGCCACGGCGGCGCGGGTTTTCCAATCGCGCACCTCCTCCACCGGCCCCGACATGGAGAATTTGGGGCGGCGGTCGATATCGAGAATGCCCCAGGCGGCGCCCACGGTGTTTTCCAGCGCCGATTTCCACGGCTGATCGAAGGCTTCGACGATGTTGTAGTCGAAGTGATATTTGGCGGCCACATTGGCCATCTTGCGCACGAAGCGGGCCTCGTTCACCACATCCACCACCGCCGGGCCGCGATCACGCCCCAGGGACGGCCAGCCCGCCTCGCCGATCAGGATGGGCTTGCCGGGAAAGGCGGCCCGCATCTTGTTGACGATCTTCACGATGTAATCGTCCACATGATCGATGGGTTCGGGCTCGTCCTCCCAGAACGGCAGGATATGGATGGTGATGAAATCCACCTCCTTCGCCACCTGGGGATATTTCAGATAGAAGGCCCAAACATCGGCGTAGGACACCGGCTGCTTCACCGCCGCCTTCACCTGACGGATATAGGCGATGAGCTGATCGGGGGTAAGATCGCGGCGCAGCAGCACCTCGTTGCCCACGATCACCCGCTCGATCTCCTTGGGATGGGCGTTGGCGGCCTTGATCAGGGCGGCGATCTCCTGCTGATTGCGCAGGCGGCCCTTGGCCTCGGTCTCGTTGGTCAGCCAGGCCCCGAAGGTGACCTTCAGCCCCAGCTTGGCCGCCAGTTCCGGCACCACCTCCATGCCCTCTTCCGAGGTATAGGTGCGCACGCCGCGCGCCAGCCCCACCAGGGATTTCAGATCCTCGCCGATCTGGGCCGGGGTGGGATAGACCTTGGTGAGCGGGCTTTGCCCCCGCCGGAACGGCGCGAAGGACACGCTTTCCACCGGCCCCGACCAGGATTCGGCCACCGGCACCGGACGATCGCACGCCACCCACAGCGCGGCGGCCAGACCCGCGGCCAGAACGGCCGCCACCAACAGCGAAAGAAAACGCATCATTCCCACCCAATGACCGGCCATCCGGCCCGGTTGCAAAAGCCACGAACAGCGGACCTTAGACGTTCTGGCGCGGCGAGGCAATATACCGCGCAACATCTGGTATGGAGGGGGGTTGCCGCCCCCTGCCCACCCCATTATACTGCGGCCCATGTCTGATCTTTTCCAACAAACCGCCCCCAAAAGCACCGACTATTCCGCCAAGGATATCGAGGTTCTGGAGGGTTTGGAGCCCGTGCGCCGCCGCCCCGGCATGTATATCGGCGGCACCGACGATAAAGCCCTGCACCATCTGGTGGCGGAAGTGCTGGACAACGCCATGGACGAGGCGGTGGCCGGACATGCCAGCTGGATCGAGCTGGAGCTGAAGGCCGACGGCACCGCCCTGGTGCGCGACAACGGCCGCGGCATTCCGGTGGACCCCCACCCCAAATATCCCGACAAATCGGCGCTGGAGGTGATTCTCACCACCCTGCATTCCGGCGGCAAGTTCGGCGGCGATGCCTATAAGGTGTCGGGCGGCCTGCACGGCGTGGGCATTTCCGTGGTCAACGCCTTGTCCGACAGCCTGGTGGTGGAGGTGGCGCGCGACCGCCAGTTATGGACGCAAAGCTATTCGCGCGGCGCCCCCCTGGGCCCCCTTACCCTGGTGGGCCCCACCCAGAACCGGCGCGGCACCACCGTGCTGTTCCACCCCGATGCCCAGATCTTCGGCGATCAGGCGAAACTGCGCCCCGGCCCGCTTTACCGCATGGCCCGCGCCAAGGCCTATCTGTTCCGCGGCGTGGAGATCCGCTGGTCGTGCGATCCCGCCCTGCTGAAGGAGGGCGACGCCACCCCGGCGAAAGAGGTGCTGAAGTTCCCCAACGGCCTCAAGGATTTCCTGGATTCGGTGCTGAACAGCCGGCCGCTGCTGGGCGGCCAGATCTTCGCCGGCAGCGCCCCCCTGGCCGATGATATGGGCCAGGTGGAATGGGCGGTGGCCTGGCCCGAGGACGAGGACGGCTTCTGCAACTCCTACTGCAACACCGTGCCCACCCCCGACGGCGGCACCCACGAGGCCGGGATGCGCAACAGCCTGACCCGTGGCCTGAAACAGTACGGCGACATGCTGAACAACCGCCGCGCCGGGCAGATCACCGCCGACGACGTGATGGGCGGCGCCGCCATCGTGGTATCGCTGTTCATCCGCGAGCCGCAGTTCCAGGGCCAGACCAAGGAAAAGCTGGCCAGCCCGGAAGCCACCCGGCTGGTGGAAAACGCCCTGAAAGACCATTTCGACCATTGGCTCTCGGCCGATCCCGCCGCCGCCAAGGCGCTGCTGGAGCGCATGGTGGAACGGGCCGAGGACCGGGCGCGGAAAAAACAGGCCAAGGAACTTTCACGCAAGACCGCCACCAAGAAACTGCGCCTGCCCGGCAAACTGGCCGACTGCACCCGCTCGCAGGCCGAAGGCTCGGAACTGTTCCTGGTGGAGGGCGATTCCGCCGGCGGCTCGGCCAAACAGGGGCGCTCGCGCGAGAATCAGGCGGTGCTGCCGCTGCGCGGCAAGATCCTCAACGTGGCCTCGGCCAGCCTCGACAAAATGCGCGCCAACCAGGAAATCCGCGACCTGATCGAGGCCCTGGGCTGCGGCATCCGCGAGAATTACGACGACGACAAGCTGCGCTACGACAAAATCATCATCATGACCGACGCCGACGTGGACGGCGCCCATATCGCCTCGCTGCTGATGACCTTCTTCTTCCAGGAAATGCCCGGCCTGCTGGAAAACGGCCACCTGTTCCTGGCCTGCCCGCCGCTCTACCGCATCAGCGCCGGCCAAACCGTGATCTATGCCCGCGACGACGCCCACAAGGACGAACTGATGCGCACCACCTTCGCCAATAAGAAGGTGGAGATCAGCCGCTTCAAGGGCCTGGGCGAAATGCCGCCGCAGCAGTTGAAGGAAACCACCATGAACCCGGCCACCCGCACCCTGCTGAAGGTGACGGTGCCCATGGTCAAACCCCACCACTCGGAAGACGAACAAACCGACGCCCGCGAGCAGATCCGCCTGACCAACGAACGGGTGGACCAGCTGATGGGAAAACGCCCGGAACTGCGCTTCCAGTTCATCCAGGAACGCGCCAAGTTCGCCCGCGATCTCGACGTTTAGGGAACCGTCGCCTCAGTCTCCCCCCATTTCCCCCCATTCCCCCCCATGTAGCACGCCACTTGATTTTGGAGTGAAAGTCACATGGTTTTGTAGCACATGACTTTTAGCGCGCACAGGCTTGAGAGGGCTCTCAGAACGATCTGAGAGCCCTCTTCGTATCAGCGGTACCCACCGATGCAGGCCATGCGAGGGCTTAACTCGCGGCGTGGAGCGTTCCCGCGCTCCAGCCCCCGCCGGCCGGAACCGGCAAGGGAATCAGATAAGGGCTCAAAAGCAGGCTCTCCGGCGTCACCCGGTCCAGATGGTCCTGGCGGATCAGCGGATAGCCGGCGTGCTCCATGGCGGCGGCCACCAGCTCGGCGCAGTCCCAACGGCCCGACCGGCGCCAGTCGCGGTGGAAGCCCACCCCCAGCGCCCCGGTCCAGTCATAGGGCTGGTCTTCCTGCGACCAGGCGAATTCCAGAACCTTGGCCGCCTGTAGCGAGGCAACGCCCCGAACCGCGAAATAGCGGGTATGCGCATCGTCCTTGGCCTCGCGGACGGAAACGCCATATTGCGGCGTCGCATCCAGCACCAGGCCGTTCCGCAACTTGAACCCGACATGCGCATAATCCGACCAAGTCACGGCGCGAACGACCGCACCGGCCAGACCATCGCCACGGCTGAAGCGGATCTTGATCATGGCCACACCACCGCCTGCACGGCCGCAACCGTGGTGGCCGTCCGAACTTCGGCTTTCAGGGTCTGCAGTTGCTGGAAGGCAGTCCACCCCTGAGCGATCATGACACCCGCCAGGCCTTGTAGATCGGCATAGACGAACGGCACCTGCGTGTTGTCCGCCGCCACCCAATAAAAGCCGCTGGGCACCGCCTGTGCGGCCGAATAGCCGGCCAGAGAGGTTTGCACCAACTGCTGGGAGGACGCGTCGGCCTGGAAGGTGTGTGACACACCGGCCTTGGTGGTGTAGCTGACCGGCTGGATCGATGCGGTCTCATAGACAGCCATCAGCGTGGCAGTCTGCGCCGCCTGGGCCTGGGCGAGCAAATACGCCACCCAAAGAGCATCGGTTTCGGCCAGCTCTTCATATCCCGCCGTATCAACGGGTTGCGGACTGCCGAACACCGTCACCACCGCGCCGTTCTGAACAATCACATACCGCGTCATCATGACGTCTCCTAAAAGGTGTAGCGCGATAAAGCCATGTTTAAAGTGCCTGATCCCGTGATGCCGTAATAGATGGTCTGGGGGACGTAGATGACGAGGTCGGGAAAGGGCCATCCTTCAGACCCCCCCGAAATGCCCTGATTAAAATACATCGTCCCTATCCCCCCCGAGGTGGAGGCGATGGAGGCCGTCATCGCCGTGGACGAGCCCGAGGAGAAATCGCCGCTGACCGATTTGGCGTTGTAAGGCACCACGCTG
>JAJXUO010000096.1 GCA_021782815.1 Pseudomonadota bacterium | reverse complement strand
GCCGGGCGGGTTTCTCCGAAACCCTTGGCTTCGCGCCATCAGGCGCGCGTCGCCTTGCTCCTAACCGGCGTCGCGATGAGTCAAACTCATCGCGACTTGGTATCAGTCCTCCCCGCCCGGCCCTTCGGCCGCCGCCAGCGCCTTGGCCAGCTGGTAGATCTCGCTGCGCACCTTGCGATCGGCGATGGCGTAATAGGCCGTCACCAGGGTTTCGGCCTCCTGATCCAGCTGCGCCAGCGCGCCGGTGCCGTCGTGGCGGGTCGGTACGGCGCTGCGCAGCTCATCGGGCAGATCGTCGAAGAAGAAATCCACCGGCACATCGAGAATACGCGTCAGATCGAACAGACGGCTGGCGCCGATGCGGTTGATGCCGCGCTCGTATTTCTGCACCTGCTGGAAGGTCACCCCCAGGGCGCCGCCCAACTGCTCCTGGCTCAACCCCAGCAGAATACGCCGCAATTTGACCCGCGCCCCCACATGACGGTCGATGGGGCTGGGAGTGCCATCCTCGCTCCGGCCACCACGGCGGCCGGGGGATGGCGGGACAGGAAGGGCGCGTACGCTTGCTTTTGACATCATTCCATCTCCTGTGGCGGCGCGAGGTCTGCGGACAGTCTAAAATCAACACTCACACTATGGCATTTTAATAATTGCATTAAGACGCCTCATTTCCATGCGCTCAACCCTCAAGTGAGGAATCCCGCAATCAGCCGCGAGGCAAACGGTACTCTCTGGAGGGCGCACACCATCGTGCGCCACTTACAGAGGTTACCATTATGGAAAATCAACTAAATCTACTGCTTGACGCCGTGAATGTCACGTACGGACCGCGCCTGGAGATCGGCCGTTATCTGCTGCTGATCGCCGAGCAGGCCCGCACCCTGGGCGTCACCTTCTATCTGGGACGGGGATTTCAGCGTTTGCTGGAGGTCAACCGCCATCATGCCGATAGCTGGAGCCCCCTGGCCCCCACCTTCGATCCCACCTGTTCCGATATCGCCGACGATGCCGCCCTTTATATCGAGGGCCGTCACGGCGACGCCCCGGTGGTGACCCTGGCCTTGCGCCGTTACGACTGGCCCGCCAGTTCCCTGGCCGAGGAATGGGAAAGCGGCCGCTTCGCCTATCGCGATCCCGCGCACCAAATGCAGGCCGAGGAGCGTTGGGTTGCCGGAGCCCCCATCGCCACCGATATTTCCGGACGCGTATCCTTCGCAGGAGCCGTCTGGTTCAGGCCGGATTTTCGCGCCCGCCGCCTGCCCATTCTCACCTCCTCACTGATGCGCACCTTGTCGTTGACGGTTTGGAATCCCGACTTCGTCATCGGCATGCTGGAAACGGGCGTGACCTCCCGCGCGCTTCTACCGCTCTACGGTCACCCCCATTCCCAATCCGGCATGCTGGTGCAAGGCGGCTGGAAAACGATCGACAGCACGATTATTTGGGAAAGCCGCGCCGAGGTTACCGCCCGCATCCTGAACGCGGTCAGTAAGGCCGAACAACCCGCAGCTGCGGAACGGAGGAAACAAAGCAGTCGCTAGACCGGTTGCGCCAGGGTAACACCAGGCGCTCATACCGGGCCCAGAAGCGGGAGCCATCGGGGTGCGAGATCAGCGCCTCGATGAGCTCCAGCCGCGGGGCCTGGCTGGCCGCCGCCGCGAACAGGCTTTTCACCGTCGGCAGCATATAGGCGGCATCGGGCAGGGCGGTGACGTCCCAGCCCAGATAGCGTTCATGCAGGCGGTTGTCGTAGCGGCTGTAGGTTTGCGGCCAGGCATGCACCAAGCAGCGATCGCCGCCGGGCAACCACATCATCCCGCCGCCGCCATAGACCGGATCCTGGGCGATGACGGCGGCCTCGCCGCTGGCGGCATAGCCCCGCGCCGCTTTCCAGGCCGTCAACGCCGCCTTCATGCCCGCCCGTTTGGGATGATTGAGGCGGTCCAGCGACAGCGCCATGATATGCGGCGCGAAGCCTTTGGACTCGTCGGGCGTGGCCAATTGCAGCAGGCGCAAGCGGGCGATGGCGTCATTCGCGTTGTGAATGACGTCCAGCGGCGCCAGGCCCTGGCCCAAGCGGTCGATCACCACCCGCTCGGCCTCGTTGACGAGCAAAAGCTCGATCACCCGATGCAGGCAGGCCGTGGGAAACAGCGAGGGCCGCACGCGCACAAGGGCGAAGCGCGGACGGATGCGCAGCGCGGCGAACCCCAGATTCCGCACCGCGTAAGACACCAGATCCGTATCGCCACCAAAGTAACCCAGGTGCTTGAGAAGGTCGTACCCATAAGGGTTCCAGACCCGGCCGTCATCGCCAACAAGCACATCCATCGTCTCGCGCCCTCTTTCAACGAGATATGCCCAAACGGGGATTTTAGGCCTTTGCGCGTAGTGCTGGCAATCGCGACAACGAAAAACCGTTGCCGCGACGCAGCATGCCCGGGCTTATTTCAGATCAAGATGGGCGCCATCGCAGAAGGGGGGCGATTTGGTGCGCTTGCAGGCGCACATGCGCACCTTCATATCGCTGGAGGGTTTGAAGGCCATGGGTTCGAGACCGCTCCCCTCATGGGCGCCATCGCAATAGGGCTGGCTTTTACTGCGGCCGCAGCGGCACCAGTAATAGGTTTCCCCCGCCTTGAGCGCGACGGTAATGGGCTCCTTGCCGGCGGGAATCGGTTCCTGGGTCATAGCGAACACTCCTGATCCGAGAGAGAACCATCACGCTACACCCCCGAGGCAACCGCCAACAATGCCCCCATCGCTCAAGACGCCGTTGCCCGAAGCGGCACGGCTCAGTCCAAACGGGCGCGCACCAGCATCAGCCCAAAGCCGAAAAACAGGGTGCCGGTCAGGCGGTTGAACAGGGTGCGCACCTTTTGCCCCTTCAGCCAGCGCGCCAGGGTTTGCCCGCCCAGGCCGTAAACGCCGTACCAGAACATTTCGATCACCCCGAAGGTGGCGATCAGAATCACGAACTGCCGCCCCTGCGGCCGGGCGGGATCGATGAACTGGGGCAGAAAGGCGGCCGCGAACAACAGCAGCTTGGGGTTGGTGATGCCCACCAGATAACCGCCGCGAAACAGCGCCGCCAGCGAAACCCGCCCGCTCCCGCCGCCTTCCGCCGTCTCGTCCGGGGCCGCGCCCCGCTCCATCCAGGCGCGCACCCCCAGCCAGGCCAGATAGGCGGCGCCGGCATAGCGGATCACCTCGAACAGCAGGGGGAAGGCGGTCAGCACCGCCGCCAGCCCGGCGGCCGAGGCGATCAGCGCCGTCAACACCGCGGCGCCGCAGCCGGCCATGGCGGCGGTGCCGCGCCGCACCCCCACCGCCACGCTGCGGGTCAGCACATGCAGCATATTGGGACCGGGGGTCGCCGACAGCACGAACACCACGGCGCAGAACAGCCACCAGGTTTCCAACCGCATTCCGTCTCTCCTAACGCACCCGCACCGGAATGATCTCGGTGGAGAGCTGCACCTGATTGCCCATGCCGTAATAGTAATAGGCCGGGCGCGAGACCGCGCGCAAAAACAGGAACAGGGCCAGACGCATGGAGCGCCACCAGCTCATGGAGCGGGCCGGCAGCAGATTTTCGTGCGAGACATGCACGATCCAGCGCTGGGAATGGGTGGGCAGGTCGATTTCCTTGTGGCGGGCCATATCCTCCAGCAGCCGCTCCACATTGGGTTCCTCCATGAAGCCGAAGCTGATCTCCACGCTGATGATGCTGCTGGCCCGCGCCTGATCGCGGTCGAACACCGTGACCTGATAACGGCTGTCGCGGATATAGGGCACCTTGCGGTGCAGGATTTCCACGAACACCAGATTCTGCGGCAGCACGCCATAACGCTCCCACAGCATCTGCAGCAGGGCGGGCACGCGGTCGCCGCCCTGACGCAGGGGACGGGGCACCATGAGGATGGCGTTGCGCTTCATGAAGAAGGGGCTGTCGCGGTGCAGGCTGATCAGATCGGCCATGGTCATGCGCGATTTGCTGGAATAGGCCTCGAAGGTGGCCTTGCGGCCCCAGCGCCAGGTGGCCATCACCACGAACACCAGCACCCCCACCGACAGCGGCACGAAACCGCCGTCCAGGAACTTGATGGAACTGGCGATGAGAAACAGGCCATTGACCAGGGTGAGGAATCCCCAGACCAGCCCGGTCAGCGGCCGCGACCAGTCCCAGTAGCGATGCACCACCGGCATCATGGCCAGCGAGGTGATCACCATCACCCCCGACACCGCCAGGCCATAGGCCGCCGCCAGATTGTCGCTGGTGCGGAATCCCAGCACCAGCAGCACGCAGCCCAGAAACAGGCCCCAGTTGACGAAGGGAATATAGATCTGGCCGGAATGGGCCTGATGGGTGTGCAGAATGTCGAGACGGGGAAACAGGCCCAGGCGGATGGCCTGCGACACCAGCGAGAAGGCTCCCGAAATCAGCGCCTGCGAGGCGATGATGGTGGCCATGGTGGCCAGCAGCACCATGGGATACAGCAAGCCCGGCGGCACCATGCTGTAAAACAGGTTGTCGCCCTTCAGGGGCAGGCCGCTCAACAGATAGGCGCCCTGCCCGAGATAATTGACCAGCAGGGCGGGAAAGACCACGCCGAACCAGCCGAGGCGAATGGGGCCGGTTCCGAAATGACCCACATCGGCATACATGGCCTCGCCCCCGGTCACCACCAGCATCAGCGCGCCCAGGATCAAGAGATCCTTGAACCAGCCCACCTGTTCCAGAAAAACAAAGCCGTACACCGGATCGAAGGCCCGCAGGATCAGCGGATGCTCCAGGATCTGCCGCAGGCCCAACAGGGCGATGGCGGCGAACCACACCGTCAGAATCGGACCGAACACGATGCCGATGCCCGCCGTGCCCTTGAACTGAATGGCGAACAGGGCCGCCAGCAGCACCAGGGTCAGGGGGATGACCACGCCGTGCAGGGCCGGGGTGGCCACCGCCAGGCCTTCCACCGCCGACAGCACGCTGATCGCCGGCGTGATCATGCCGTCGCCGATCAGCAGCCCGGCTCCCAGCATCAGCGCCCACAGCAGCACCCGGGTGGTATGGCGGCCACGGCGGTCGTGCAGCAGGCTGTAAAGGGCGAAGACCCCGCCCTCGCCGTCGTTTTGCGCCCGCAAGACCAGCAGGGCGTACTTGATGGCCACGATCAGGGTCAGGGTCCAGATCACCAGCGAGGCGCCGCCCAGAACGTTTTCCGCCGTGCGCGGCACGCCGGTATTGAAGATCTGCTCCATGGCGTAAAGCGGCGAGGTGCCGATATCGCCGAACACGATTCCCAAAGCCGCCAGGGCCAGCGCCGCCACCTTGCCATGCGCCTTGGGCGCCGCCTTCGTCCGCGGGTCGCTCATACCGGAAGAAGTGCCAGAAGACATTGATACCCCGTCATAATTCACGCGGATCCAGCGCTGGGAATGGATACACCGTTCCGAAAAGGGCGGCCATGGTTTTATGGCGGCGTCACAAAGCTTTTACCCGAGCCTGATTCCGGCCGTCCTCGCCACGAGAATTCCCTCGCCGCCGACCGGGGAACAGGCCACACTGAAGCGGTCGTGAAAGGCTTCTGGGGAGCGTTTTTTCGTGCGCAACCGGATACAGATCCTCTTGCTGATCCTGGCGGGGCTGGTGCTGACCGGCATGATCGCCGCCGCCCTCGCCGCCTTCATGGAGCGCCCCACCGAACTGACCATGGCCGCCGGCCCGCCCGGCAGCGCCGAGCACCGCTTCGCCGAACGGCTGGCCGGGCTGCTGAACCAGAAGAAGGCCTCGGTGCGCATCCGCCTGATCCCCCTGGCCGCCGGGGAGAGCGCCGCCACCCGTTTCGCCCGCGATCACGTCGATCTGGCCATCCTGCGCACCGATGCCCATATCCCCTCGCACGCCCGCTCGGTGGCGGTGCTGGAACACGAGGTTTTGCTCATCATCGCCGCCCGCGCCACCCAACTGCCCGACGTTTCGGCCCTGCGCGGGCGGAAATTGGCTATTCTCGGCCAGGACGGCCGCAATGAAAGCCTGATCCGCCAGATCCTCGATCTTTACGACATCGACGCCACCACCACCCCCTTGCGCACCGTGCCGGTGGGCAGCCGCATCGACGATCTGTTGCGGCCGGGGCATTTCGATTTCGTGCTCAGTTTCAAACCGGTCTCGGAAATCGCCACCTCGCGCGAATTCAATACCCTGGCCCTGCGCATGAAGGGCTTTTCCCTGTTCGGCCTGCCCGATGGCGCGGCCATGGAACGCAAACTGCCCGGCCTTTACGCCGAGGTCATCGAGGCCGGATTGCTGTCGGGGGCCCCGCCCATCCCGCCGGAAGACACCAACACCGTGGCCTTGCAGAAAATCCTCATGGCCCGCGACGACGTGCGTGAGCACGACGTGGCCGAACTGATGCGCTTCATCTTCGACAACAAGGCCGATCTGGTGGTGCCGGGCCGTTTCGCCAGCCATATCGAACCCCCGGATATCGACAAGGACAGCACCATCGCCGTGCATGAGGGCGCGGTGGAATTCGTCAACAGCGACGTGAAAACCTTTTTCGACCGCTATTCCGATCTGATTTATCTGGTGATGTCCATCGGCAGCGTCGTTGGTTCGGTGGGATTGGCGGTGTTCACCACCATCACCCGCGTCCGTCCGGTCAAGGCCAGCGACCGCGCCCAGGATCTCATGGCGCTTATGGACCGCATGCGCCAGGCCCGCGACGCCACCACCCTGGATGCCGTGGAAACCGAGATGGAAATCCTGCTGATCGACATGCTGCGCGGCCTGAAGGACGGCACCGTCTCGGCCGACGGCCTCGACGCCTTCCGCATGGTCTACGATCTGGCCCGCGACGGCCTGGCCCGGCATCGCGCCGCTCTCTCCTCGTCATAATTTCCGTCCGCATACGGCCCATATATGGGCTTGATATGCGGCCCGCATGTGCTATCATACCGCCCATGAAAAGGCCGTATACGGCCCGGCCGGAAGCAGGAGGGAGCCATGCAGTTCCGCGAGCGCCGCCGCGTCATCCAGGTGATCCGCACCCTTTACGATCCCGCCATCAAGCGCGGGCGGTCGGAAGTGGTGGGCAGCCTGGATCAGGCCAATCCCATGCTGGACGACGCCTTGCGCGCCGCCTGCAGCCCGGATGAAATCGCCGAAATCACCGAGTTCCTGCAGCGTCTGCGCGAACGCCAGAGCCGCCAGGCCGGGGCCGAGGCCGTCCAAGGTCTTCCCGCGCAGATGCGCTTGGCCGAATCCTGGTTACGACAGCAAAACGAACACGAGATCGGACCGCTGGCCGCCGAAATCTGGACGGCCTGGAGCGATCTTTCCAAGGCCCTGCACAAGACCGGCATCGGCAAAAGCAAGCACAGGGATTAAGAGCAAGTCGCGGTGAGCAGGGCTCATCGCGGCGCCGGTGAGGAGCAAGGCGACGCGCGGCTGATGCCGCGTTAGACAAGGGGTCTGGAAGACCCCGCCCGCCGCGTGAGGGACTCCGGTGATCGGGTCCGATCAACGGGATTTGGTATCAGTCTCACTAAAAAATCCAAAATGGCCGGCCCGGTCCGGCGGGAGGTCGCCATGTTCAGCGAATTCCAGAAAACCCAGGAAGCCCTCACCCTGATCGCCCTGGCCCGTTTCGCCCTCGATATCGCCAACAGCCTGCAGGGCCCCACCCCTTGGGAGGTGAAGGGCCGCCGCGAATTGCAGGCCCAGGCCCGCGCCCTGCTGGCCCGGGTGCGAGCCGCCCGGCGCGCTCCCTAGAGCGTGATGCCTTAAATCTGCGTCACGCTCTAATACCAAGTCGCGATGAGTTTGACTCATCGTGACTTGGTATTACCCCCCGAACATGTGGATGATGCCCTTCCACAGCTGATCCATGGTGGCGGGCGGCGCAGCGGTCCCATTCCCGGGAGCCGGAGCCGGAGCCGTCTCGCCCGGCAGGACTCCCGCCGACAGGCCGGGCAGCGGCCGCACCGGCAGGCCCTGCTCGGCATCCAGCATGACGGTATGCCACAGCCGCGCCGGCAGGGTGCCGCCTGTCACCCGGTGCATGGGGCTGCGGTCGTCGTTGCCCATCCACACCCCGGCGACATAATCGGCGGAAAAGCCGATGAACCAGGCATCGCGCGAATCCTGGGTGGTGCCGGTCTTGCCGGCCACCGGACGGTCGATGGCCGCCGCCCGCGCCGTTCCGGTCTGCACCACCGCCGTCAGCATGTCGGTCATTTCCTGCAGATCGCGCGGCGCGATCACCCGGCCGGTGCCGCCGCCCTGGCGCAGATAGATCTGCTGCCCCTGAGGATCGTCGATCTCGCCGAAGCCATAGGGAAACACCCCGAAACCGTTATTGGCGAAGGTGGCGTAGGCCGAGGTCAGTTCCAGCAGACTGACTTCGCTGGTGCCCAGGGCCAGAGAGGCTTCGGGCCGCAGGTCCGAGGTGATGCCCAAACGCCGGGCCACCTCCACCTCGCGGCGCGGTCCGATACGCTCGATCAGCCGCACCGCCGCCACGTTGCTGGATTTGGCCAGGGCGTGGCGCAGGCTGATCGGCCCTTCATAACGGTCGTGTTCGTGGTAATTGCCGGGGCGGTATTTGCCTTCGGTGATGGGCTCGTCCTCGATGGTGCTGTCGGGGGTGAGGCCCGATTCCATGGCGGCGAGATAGAGGAAGGCCTTGAAGGAGGAGCCGGGCTGCCGCAGGCTTTGCGTGGCGCGGTTATACTGGCTGGTGGCGTAGTCGCGCCCCCCGGCCATGGCCCGCACCGCGCCGTCGGGGCTCAACACCACCACCGCCCCCTGGCCCACCCGGGCCTTGACGCCGGGGCCCGACAGCGAGGCGTCGAGCGCCGCCTCCACCTTGCGCTGCAAACCCATGTCGAGGGTGGTGCGCACCACCAGATCGCGGCCGTCGCGGGTATAGGGCTCCACCTGATCGCGCACCCAGTCGGCGAAATAGCGCCCGGTATGGCTGATCTTCTTCACCGTGCCGGGGCCGGTCTTCAAGGCCTCTTCGGCCTGGGCCGGGGTGATGGCGCCGAAAGCCACCATATTGGCCAGCACCTGGGCGGTGCGCTTATAGGATTCCTCCTGGTCGTTCTGCGGATTATAGCGCGACGGCGCCTTTAAAAGACCGGCCAGCAGCGCCGATTGATAGAGATTGAGATCGCGGGCGGAAACGCCGAAATAGCGCTTGGCCGCCGCATCCACCCCCCAGCTGCCGTTGCCGAGATAAACCCGGTTGAGATAGAGGGTCAGGATCTGATCCTTGCTGAATTTATGTTCCAGCCACAGGGCCAGCAGCAGTTCCTGGATCTTGCGCTTGGCGTTGCGCTCGGGCGACAGAAACAGGTTTTTGGCCAGCTGCTGGGTGATGGTGGAGCCGCCCTGCACCACATGCCCGGCGCGCAGATCCACCAGGGCGGCGCGTACCATGCCGACAATATCGATACCGAAATGGCTGTAGAAATGGCGATCCTCGGTGGCCATCACCGCTTGCGGCAGGGTTTTCGGCATCTCGGCCAGGGTCAGCGGCGCGCCATAAACGTCGCCGTAGGCGGCGATGGTCTGGCCGTCGGCCGACAGCAGGGTGATGCTGGGCTTGCGCGAGGTGGCGGTCAGGGTATCGAGGCTGGGCAGGTCGTAGGCGTAATAGCCCACCCCCCCGGCCAGGGCGATCATCCCCCAGATCATCAGGCTGACGCCCCAGCCGACGATACGCCAGCCCCAGGAGCGCCGCCGCCCGCCGCCCGTGCCGCCCCGCGGCGGACGGGGCGGTTTGCCGCCCCCCTTGCCGCCACCGCGTTGCGGCGCCTTCGCCGCCGGTGCCGCCGCCACCGCGCCGCTCCATTGACCGCGCGGACCGGCGGCGGCGCGGTCGCTGCCCGGCGCGGAGGCGCGATGCCCCCCCTGCGCGGAGGCGGGCCTAT
>JAJXUO010000095.1 GCA_021782815.1 Pseudomonadota bacterium | reverse complement strand
CCGATCACTGCACCCTCA
Organism: Pseudomonadota bacterium; assembly: GCA_021782815.1. Taxonomy (GTDB): domain Bacteria; phylum Pseudomonadota; class Alphaproteobacteria; order Rhodospirillales; family Magnetospirillaceae; genus JAJZGK01. The sequence continues at coordinate 9,983 of JAJXUO010000095.1, read as the reverse complement.
TACGCCGGGCGGGTTTCTCCGAAACCCTTGGCTTCGCGCCATCAGGCGCGCGTCGCCTTGCTCCTAACCGGCGTCGCGATGAGTCAAACTCATCGCGACTTGGTATAATCCCGCCGCTGCCCAACAAAAAACCCCGTCCTTCCGGACGGGGTTTTTTGTTGGGGAATTACTCCACCAGTTCCGGCGGCCGCGCCGGAGTTTCGGGTTCGGTGCCGAAGCGGAAGCCCAGGCCGTCGCCCTCCACGTCCACATGCACCACCCCGCCCTTGGCCAGGCGGCCGAACAGCAGCTCCTCGGCCAGGGGCTTCTTGATGTGCTCCTGGATGACGCGGGCCAGCGGGCGGGCGCCGAACAGGCGGTCGTAGCCCTTTTCCGCCAGCCAGGCGCGGGCGGCGGGGGTAAGATCGATCACCACCTCGCGGTCGCCCAACTGGCTTTCCAGCTGCATGATGAACTTGTCCACCACCCGCGACACCACCTCGGCCGGCAGCGGCGCGAAGGGGATCACCGCATCCAGACGGTTGCGGAATTCCGGGGTGAACAGCCGCTGGATGGCCTCCTGGTCGTCGCCCACCCGCGCCTCGCGGCCGAAACCGATGGCGGGCTTGGCCAGATCGGCGGCCCCGGCATTGGTGGTCATGATCAGGATGACGTTGCGGAAATCCACGGTCTTGCCGTTATGGTCGGTCATCTTGCCGTGGTCCATCACCTGCAGCAGGATGTTGAAAAGATCGGGATGGGCCTTTTCGATCTCGTCCAGCAGCAGCACGGCATGGGGGTGCTGATCGACGGCATCGGTCAGCAGGCCGCCCTGGTCGAAGCCGACATAGCCGGGCGGAGCGCCGATCAGCCGCGACACCGAGTGCCGTTCCATATATTCAGACATGTCGAAGCGCACCAGCTCGATGCCCAGGATACGCGACAACTGCCGCGCCACCTCGGTCTTGCCGACGCCGGTGGGGCCCGAGAACAGGTAGCAGCCGATGGGCTTTTCCGGTTCGCGCAGGCCGGCGCGGGCCAGCTTGATGGCCGAGGCCAGCACCTCGATGGCCTTGTCCTGGCCGAACACCATGGTTTTCAGATCGCGCTCCAGGCGGCGCAGCATCTCCATGTCGTTGGTGGAAACGCTCTTCGGCGGCACCCGGGCGATCTTGGCCACGATCTCCTCGACATCGCGCACCGTCACCGTCTTGCGGCGCTTGGCCTCGGGCAGCAGCATGCGCGCCGCCCCCACCTCGTCGATGACGTCGATGGCCTTGTCGGGCAGCTTGCGGTCGCCGATATAGCGCACCGACAGCTCCACTGCCGCCTTGATGGCGTCGTTGGTGTAGCGCACCTTGTGGTGGGCCTCGTAATAGGGCTTGAGGCCGTGCAGGATCTTGATGGCGTCTTCCGGGCTGGGCTCGTTGACGTCGATCTTCTGGAAGCGCCGCACCAGGGCGCGGTCCTTCTCGAACTGGCCGCGGAACTCCTTGTAGGTGGTGGAGCCGATGCAGCGCAGCGCCCCCGACGACAGCGCCGGTTTCAACAGGTTGGAGGCGTCCATCGAGCCGCCCGAGGTGGCCCCGGCGCCGATCACCGTATGGATCTCGTCCACGAACAGGATGGCGCCGTCCAGGGCCTCCAGCTCGCTCACCACCGCCTTCAGCCGCTCCTCGAAATCGCCGCGATAGCGGGTGCCGGCCAGCAGCGTGCCCATGTCGAGGGAATAGATCACCGCGTTCCGCAGTACCTCGGGCACGTCGCCGGTAACGATGCGCCGGGCCAGGCCCTCGGCGATGGCGGTCTTGCCGACGCCGGGATCGCCCACGTAAAGCGGATTGTTCTTCGAGCGGCGGCACAACACCTGGATGGTGCGCTCGATCTCGGCGTCGCGCCCCACCAGGGGGTCGATCTTGCCCTGGCGGGCCTTCTCGTTGAGATCGATGCAATAGGCGGTCAGCGCCTCCAGGCCCTTTTTCACCACGGCCTCGCCGCGGGCATCGTCGTCGGTGCCGGCCACCGGGCGGCTCTGGCTCTTGCCCGGCGCCTTGGCGATGCCGTGCGAGATGTAATTGACGGCGTCGAGCCGGGTCATGTCCTGCAATTGCAGGAAGTAGACGGCGTGGGATTCCCGTTCCGAGAACAGCGCCACCACCACATTGGCGCCGGTCACCTCCTCGCGGCCCGACGACTGCACATGGATGGCGGCCCGCTGCACCACCCGCTGGAACCCGGCGGTGGGCTTGGCCTCGTCGGTCTGGGTGGTGATGAGGTCGGCCAGGGCGGTATCGACGAATTCGATCAGATCGCGGCGCAGGCGCTCAAGGTCGACGTTGCAGGCGCGCAACACCGCCATGGCGTCCTGATCCTCGGTCAGGGATAACAGCAGATGCTCCAGCGTCGCGTATTCGTGATGGCGTTCCTGAGCCAGAGCAAGGGCTTTATGGAGGCTTTGTTCCAGAGTCCGCGACAGCATCATCTTATTCCTTTTCTATGGTGCACTGGAGCGGATGCTGGTTCTTACGCGCCAGATCCATCACCTGGGTGACCTTTGTTTCCGCTACCTCGTAGGTGTACACCCCACAGACCCCCACGCCCTTGCGATGCACCTGCATCATGATCTCGGTGGCCTGTTCCTGGTCCTTGCCGAAATATCGCTGCAGGACATGGACGACGAATTCCATCGGTGTGTAATCGTCGTTCAGCATCAGCACCTTGTACATCGATGGCCGCCGCACTTTGGGGCGGGGTTTCAGGGCCACGCCGTGGTCCGGCCCGCCCTGGTCCGCTCCGTGATCCGGGCCTTGGCCCGTTCCGTGCCCGTCACTGCCGCTCAGTCGCTCGTTTTGGCTCATGGGTGTCTCTGTCGTCACACAAGTTAAGATATTGGTCGCATCCGGCCCGGGAAAAGCCCCCTGTCCCAATGACATTTGATCATAGAAAGTTCTGCGCCAAAAGATAAGCCGCAGCTCAAAAAGACAAAGCCCGGCGGATCGCTCCGCCGGGCTTGCCTGTGTAATACCAAATCCCGGTGATCGGACCCGATCAGCGGAGCCCCTCACGCGGCGGGCGGGGTCTTCCAGACCCCTTGCCTAACGCGGCATCAGCCGCGCCTCGCCTTGCTCCTCACCGGCGTCGCGATGAGCCCTGCTCACCGCGACGCCGGTTAAGGGGCGGAAACGCCTGTTGTCAGGCGGCGGTTTTGGTCAGATGCGAGACCACGGCCTCCAAACGGCTGGACAGCGGGGCCAGGGCCTCTTCGGCGGTCTTGGCCGACAGCTGCTGGATGCGGCTGCTCTCGGCCAGCAGGCGGTCGAAATTATCCTTGGCCACGGCCGAGGACAGCTCCACCACTTCCTTCAGGCTCTTGGCGGTGGCCATGGCCTTGGAAACCACCAGGGCCTCGTCGATCTGGGCCTGGGTCAGCGAGATCATCGACTTCGACAGATCCTGCAGGCCGCGCATCAGGATGGAGGAGGAGCGCACCAGGGCGTCCACATTGTCCTTCGAGAAGGTCAGCAGATCCTCGTAGCCCTGGAAGGCGGCGCTGTTGGCCTTGGCGGCGGCGTCCACCTGTTCCTTGGTCAGGGTCACGGCCTTCTCCACGCTCTTGGTGGCGGCGTCGGCGCCGGCCTTGACCACGTTCTCGATGGTTTCCTTGTGCACGGCCACGGCCTCTTCGATCTGCTTCACGGCCTCGGCCACCGGAGCGGCGGCGGCGGTGACGACAGCGGCGGCGGCGGGGGCGGCGGCGGTCTTGGCGGCGGTCTTGGTGGGGGCGACGGGCATCGGCGGCAACTCCTGGGAGAGGGGACGCCAGCGTCCCCGGGGTGGATCCTGGTCCGGCGATGGAAACGGCCTGGCGCCGCCCAACCGCCGCGCACATTGCAGTGCAACAAATGAGCATATGCAATAGGGCGGCGCCCGGCGTCAACAGCTTTTTTGTGCACCGCAATATTTTGTCATAGGACCGACATCTCCCGCTCTGCCGAAAGTCAGGGGCGGGGGCTCAGATCAAGCCCCGCAGCCCGCTAAATCCCGTCGGCCGGCCCCACATGATCGGCGTAAACCCGCAGGTACCAGCGCAATTCCCGGTCCTGCAACTGGTTGGCCACGTCGAGGCCGCTCATGGGGTGCGGCCAGGCCAGGGGAATGCCGGTGGTGTCCAGGGCGGCGAGGCGCGCCGGGAAGGTGAGGGTGTTGTAGCGGCTGTTGTCGCCGCCCATGGCGTTATACTGCCAGGCGTTGAAGCGGAAATGACCGTTCTGGCAACCCGACAGCACCCAATAATAACTGTCGCTGGCGAAGGTGCTGTCCACCGGCACCGGCGTGGCCGTCGCCGCCCCGAAGGCCGAGGCCGCCACCGCCTGGTACTGGGCCGGGCTCAAGGGGCGCTGCGCCAGCCGCCCGGTCAGCGGCTCGGCGGCGGTGCTCAAGGAAAAATGCGAAAGATCCATGGGGCCGATCACCCGCTGGTGCAGCAGCGGCGCCGCGCCGCCCTCCAGCTCGTACACCCGCACCTGATCGTTCCAGTGGGCGTTGTAGACCAGACGCAGCCGTTCGGGCGCGCCGGCGTGGCAGGCCTGGCGCAGATCATCGCCCGAAAGGTACGACATCCACACCGTGCGGCGGCTGAACGGGTCATCAAGCCCCGGCCCCTGGCCGCCGCCCTGATAGGCGCAGCCGCCCAGCAGCACGGGCACGGCGGTTCCCAGAACGGCGCCGATCAGCGCAAGGCGCTTGGACATGACTGATTTCTCCCAGAAAAACAACGCATGAAAGAAAAGATAGTCCCATTCGCGGCTTTGCCAATGCTAAAAGAAAGGGGTGCTCCGCCCCGGCTCCCCAACGCGGAGGGGGCCGGAGCAAACCTTAAAAAGACGACCAGAACGGTAGGACGGTAAAGTGACGGTTCGTTTCCCCCAGTTTTCCCATGCCGGCGCCCCGCTGCGGCGCCTTCTTTCCGCCCTGCCGCTGTTGGGCGGCCTGCTGGCGCTCGGCCTGGCGGCGACGCCCGCCCAGGCCTTCACCCCCCGCCACGCCTCGATGGTGGTGGATGCCGACAGCGGCCGCGTGCTGCAGTCCGTCAATGCCGATCAGCGCGATCATCCCGCCTCGCTGACCAAGATCATGACCCTCTACCTGCTGTTCGACGCTTTGGAGGAGGGCAAGGTCCATCTTTCCGACCGCATCCCGATTTCGCGCCATGCCGCCGCCCAGGCGCCGTCGCATCTCGGCCTGCCGCCCGGCGACAGCCTGCCGGTGCAGGACGCCATCCTGGCCATCTGCACCAAATCGGCCAACGACATCGCCGTGGCCGTGGCCGAATATCTGGGCGGCAGCGAACCGGCCTTTGCCGCCATGATGACCCGAAAGGCCCGCGACCTGGGCATGCGGCAGAGCAATTTCGTCAATGCCTCGGGCCTGCCCAACCGCAACCAGTGGAGCTCGGCGCACGACATGGTGATCCTGGCCCGCGCCATGCTGCACGATCACGCCCGCTACTACCATTATTTCTCCACGCGGGACTTCACCTACAACGGCCAAACCATGCACAACCACAACCACCTGATGGACCATTACGAGGGCATGGACGGCATGAAGACCGGCTATATCGCCACCTCGGGCTTCAATCTGGTGGCCTCGGTCCGGCGCAACGGCCATCGCCTGATCGGCGTGGTGTTCGGCGGCGCCACCGCCCGCAGCCGTGATCGCCAGATGGCGCAACTGCTGGATGCCGCCTTCGTCCGCGATACCGGCACCACCGGCGTGGCCCTGGACGCCATGCCCGCCCAGCCCGGCGCCAACGACGAGGCCGCCGCCAGCGAACCGCCGCAGCATCTGGCCCGCCACCACCGCCTGACCCGCGCCGAAGCCCGGGCCGAGCTTCGCGCCCGCCGCCAGCGCGAAGCCCGCGCCCGCGCCAAGGCCCGCCGCGAACGGGAAGAGGAACAGGCCCGCGCCGAGGACGACAGCAGCGACACCGAGGACGGCTGGGGCATCCAGGTGGGCGCCTTCTCGCAGCATGTCCGGGCCCAGAAGGCCGCCCGCCAGGCCGTGCACCAGCTGGGCCATCTGCTGGCCGACGGCGATATCTCCATCGCCCACAGCCGCAGCCGCCACGGCTCCATCTACCGCGCCCGCGTCATCAGCCTGCCCAAGGCCACCGCCCGCGCCGCCTGCCGCCGCCTGGCGCACAAGCATATGAGCTGCAGCGTGATCGAGGTGGCCAGCCGCTAACCCCTGCTCGTCCCCACACAGACAAACGCGGCGGAGTTTTTCCGCCGCGTTTTTTGTTGGGATCACTCCGGCCCCCGCTTCCGACAGGGCGATAATACCAAGTCGCGGTGAGTTTGACTCATCGCGACGCCGGTTAGGAGCAAGGCGACGCACGCCTGATGGCGCGAAGCCAAGGGTTTCGGAGAAACCCGCCCGGCGCATGAGGGTGCAGTGATCAGTTCCGATCACTGCAATTTGGTATAAGGCTAGGACATCAGCGCGGCGGCCTCGTCACCGGCACCGCAGGGGCTTCCTGGTCAAAAATCGAGCGCTGCTCCGGCGTTAAAACGGCCGACAGATCGTTCCGCGCCTTTTGCAGGTTGGCGCGGAGTTCCGCCCCGGCCGCCTGATGCGACTTGCGCATCTCTTGCCGTTCCGCCCAGGTCATCGATTGCCCCTGCATCGCCTGGCGCATGGCCTGACGGGTTTCCCAGAGCGTGGACGCCTCCTTGGCATACGCCGCCCACAACGGCTCCTGCGCGCTGGTGATGGCCAATTTCGTCTTCAACGCCGGCAGCGTTGCCGGATCAACGAGAAAGCGGCCCGGCCCCATCATTCCACGCCCCGCGCCCATCATGCCCGACCCCGGCCCCATGGGGCCGTTGCCGTACCCTTGCGCCGACGCGGCCGCCAAGGGAACAAGGGTGAGTATCAGGATGGAAGAGACCTTGAGAAAGGACGACATGGCAGACTCCATCATTTTACAAAGGATTTGCCCGAACCCCTTTTTGCGCCCATTCCCACAAGAATTGACATGATGATTATCAATAAAGGGGATTATCGGCAGGACAGCGGCGGCGCTCCGTCCGCCCCCACTTCATGCGCCCGGTGCGCGGCCTTCCCAATGCCTCCCGGAGGTTATAGCAAGTCGCGGTGAGCAGAACTCATCGCGACGCGCGGCTGATGCCGCGTCAGGCAAGGGGTCTGGAAGACCCCGCCCGCTGCTTAAGGGGCTCCGTTGATCGGGTCCGATCACTGCAATTTGGTCTTAATCGCTGACATCACCGGCGAGAAACCCGTCCCACTCGGCGTCCGTCCACCATTCGGCTTCGAGGCCGTCGCACGTCTCACCGTGGGCGCGGCACATAAAGCAACCGTCGCCGCGCACGAGCGTGGCATCCCAGACCGGCGGATAGCGGCGCAGCAGGGCCGCGCCCTCCGCGCGGGCGGCGGCCTCGGCCTCGGTCATGGGGCGATCCGGCAACGCATAGACGCCGCACAGGCGAAGCCGCTCGGCGCCCTCCGGGTATAAAACGGAATTCTCCGCGTCGATATGGCGCCAGAGCGCGTGGGTGTAGCGCGTTACCAGGGCCGACAGCCGGGCGCGATCGTCGTCCGACCGCGGCCGCTGGACCAGCAGCGGCAGCATCTCCGACAGCCACGCCTCCATCTGGGCGTGCTCCTGGGCGACGGCGCGCAGGGGCCCGTGGTCATCCGGCAGCTTCGCCTCCCGCACCAGCGCCGCGAAGAACACGCCCTCCTCGCGCGCATGATGGAAATGACCGACGAACACCCTGAAGAACGCGGTGAAACGTGTGCCGTCATGCGGATCGCCACCCCCGTCGATGAGGTTGCCGACATAGGCGCGCAAGGCCCCCAGCACCTGATCGATCAGCGCATGTTCGTCGCGCAAGGTCTCCGTCAGCGTCATCGTCGCGTCATCCCTGGTCTACGGCCCCGCCGGTTCTTCCGCACGCACACCGTGCGGTTCCGTCCCCGGGGATGTTAATCGGGACGTGGGCGGTTTCTATGACGTTGGTCAAAAGCGGGGCCGCACGCCGGGCCATGTGGGGCGGGACGGCAGGAAGACGGGAGCCACAGATGACGCAGATGAGCGCAGATGAAGGCGATGAGATAACGGGCGGGAATGCCCACCTCACAGGCCGGGAGATGCTCTGGAAACTGTTTTGCGGATGGATGCCGCAGCTTTCAGACCATCAGGGCTGATAAGCGGCCATTGTCGCCGTCCCTGGGGTCAACGACCATTCCCTCAAGCAGACATAGGCAATTTTGCCTGCTATAACGTGGATGGGCCTGGGGAACTAACATAAATGGACGGAATATCGCGGTAACTGGGGGTGTCGTCGGATGGAGCATGTCGCGCCAATTATACAAGCCGTTGCGTCTCTGATCTGGGCCGGCTTTGCATTTACGGCTCTATTCGTGCTCAAGCCCGAGATTGCACGCCTTTTAGGTCGCCTGAAAAAGGGAAAGGTCCTGGGTTACGGCGACAGTTTACCAAATTTTCCACCCGCCTGCCTCGTCTCCTAAACTCGCCCTCCCCCTCCCGCCCCATCGCCGCCCCCCCCCTTCCTCCGGATGTCAAGAAGGCCCTGCCTTCTTGTGGGTGCAGGGCAAAGCCCTGCTTTATCCCCGCGCGGCGCTTCCTCACGCCCCCCACATCAGGCGCAGGGCGAAGGCGGCGAGCAGGGCGGCGAAGAGGCGTTGGCGCCAGCGGTGGTGGCGCGGCGAGAGGGCGGCGTTGCGGAACAGGGCGTCGCCGGCCAGCGACAGGGTGGCATCGAACAGCAGGCCGCAGCCCACCACCAGGGCGCCGGGCAGCAGGAAGCGGGGGGCCAGGGCGCCGGGGCCGGGCGGCACGAACTGCGGCAGCAGCACCGAGCAGAACAGCAGCGCCTTGGGGTTCAAGAGGTTGGTCAGCAGGCCGCGGCGGAAGGCCCGGGCGGGCGGGGCCGCCGTGCCGCCGGGGGCGGCGCACGGAGAGGCGGCGGCGCTCCACAGGCTCCAGGCCAGCCACAGCAGGTAGAAGCCGCCGCCGAGGCGGGCCAGGCCGTAGGCCCAGGGCGCCGCCCGCAAAAGGGCGGCCAGCCCCAGCGCCGCCAGGGTGACATGGATGGTGCGGGCCAGGGCCAGGCCGCCCGCCGCCGCCAGGGCGCGGCCCCGCCCCTGGGCGCCGGCGGTTTCCACCACCAGCAGCATATCGGGCCCCGGCAGCAGATAGGCCAGGGTCAAAAGGCCGAGAAACAGCGGCAGATCGTGCATGGGGGCGCCTCCAAGGTCAGGCGGCAAGCCTAGCGTGGCGGCGCGACGCATGTCCTTGCGAAGTGAGGCTTGAAATGCGTTGTTTTCGGCATATTCTGCCAATGACAAGCCAATAATATAAAGATTATGCCAAATGATCCTGGATGATCTCGACCGCCGCATTCTGGCCGCCCTGCAGGCCGACGCCCGCATCAGCAATGTGGATCTGGCGGCCCGGGTGGGGCTTTCGCCCTCGCCCTGTCTGCGCCGGGTGCGGTTGCTGGAGGAGGCCGGGGTGATCGCCGGCTATCATGCCAGCCTCGACCGCGCCGCCCTGGGGTTGGGGCTGCTGGTGTTCGTTTCGGTGAAAGTGGAGCGCCACCACGATAGCGGCGCCGATGCCTTCCGCCAGGCCGTGCAGGATCTGGCCGAGGTGGTTTCCTGCCATCTGGTGTCGGGCGAGGCCGATTTCCTGCTGCAGGTGATGCTGCCCGATCTGCCCGCCTACGAGCGCTTTCTGCTGGAGACGCTGTTGAAGCTGCCGGGGGTGAAGGATATCCGCAGCAATTTCGCCATCGCCACGGTCAAGGCCCCCGCCGCCCTGCCGCTGGGGCACCTGTCCCGCGTCTGATCATACCAAATTGCAGTGATCGGAACCGATCACTGCACCCTCATGCGCCGGGCGGGTTTCTCCGAAACCCTTGGCTTCGCGCCATCAGGCGCGCGTCGCCTTGCCCCTA
>JAJXUO010000094.1 GCA_021782815.1 Pseudomonadota bacterium | reverse complement strand
CCTGCCCAAGCCTTCACATAACGTTAGAGCGTTCTTCCGAGATGCGAGGCTAAAAACAGACCCGTCGTAACCGGTCGTCTCGCCGCCTGCGCATCCCTTCCATCGTCTTCACTTGTCAAAGAGCGTCGAAGGCTTCCACCTCCGCTTCCCACCAGCGCCTCAGCGCCGCTCGGGAAGGCCGGGCTTATACCGCCGCCCGGCAAAACGGTCAACCTCTTTTTTTCCTTCGCAGCCCCCGGCGTCGCCACCGTTTCACTGCGCCCCACCTTGCGGCGGGAGGCGGTTTCTACTGCGTTTCAAACACCGTGTCAACCACCTTTTTTCAAGATCTTTCAAGGAGTTAATTACCTTTCGGATCCCGACCCGACTGCCTTGCGGCGTCGTCGGGAGGCCGGTTTCTACGCCCCCTGGCACACCCTGTCAACCGGGTTTGTCGAAAAATCTTAAAATTGTTTGCCGCGCCGCCATCCGCCCCCGATTGACGGCCCCATGGGGCGGCGCATACTGACCTGACCGTGTTTGGCAATGAGGTCACTGCAAATGGCGCGCATTTCCTTCCCCAAGGACTTCCTGTGGGGCGCTTCCACCGCCGCCTATCAGATCGAGGGCGCCGCCACCGAGGATGGTCGCGGTTCCTGCGTGTGGGACAGCTTCACCGCCGAAGGCCGCATCATGGACGGCAGCACCGCCTACCGCGCCTGCGACCATTACCACCGCTGGCCCGATGATATCGCCCTGATGAAGGAGGCCGGCTTCAACGCTTACCGCTTCTCCATCGCCTGGCCGCGCATCTTTCCCGCCGGCACCGGGGCGGTGAACCCCAAGGGGCTGGATTTCTACGACCGTCTGGTGGATGGCCTGCTGGAGGCCGGCATCCGCCCCATGGCCTGCCTCTATCACTGGGATCTGCCGCAGCCCCTGGAGGATCGCGGCGGCTGGCAGGGCCGCGAGGTGATCGGTCCGTTCGCCGATTATGCCCGCACCATCGCCGCCCGCCTGGCCGACCGCTGCAAGGACTGGATGATGTTGAACGAACCCAACGTGGTGGCCATCTTCGGCTACGGCGTGGGCGAGCATGCCCCCGGCCATCGCCTGGGCGAAGAGGGCATCCTGCGCGCCCTGCATCACCAGAACCTGGCGCAAGGCGCCGCCCTGCGCGCCCTGGCCGCCGAACATGCCGGTCTCAGCCTGGGCACGGTGATCAATCTGCAGCCCTGCCGCGCCGAATCCGAGCGCCCCGAGGATATCGCCGCCGCCGCCCGCTGGGATGCGGTATGGAACCGCGTCGCCCTCGACGGGGTGATGCGCGGCCGAATCCCCGCCCTGCTGGCCGACAAGATGAAATCCTTCGTCCTGCCCGGCGACGAGGAGGCCATCCGTTACCCTCTGGATCTTCTCGGCCTCAACTACTATTCCCGCATGACCATGAAGGCCGAGGCCGGCCGTCCCTTCGATGTGGGCTGGGGCGACGCCCATTGCGACCGCTGGACCTTCATGGGCTGGCCGGTGCAGCCGGACGGCCTGTACGACCAGCTGATGGAATTCAAGCGCGATTACGGCAACCCCGCCGTCTTCATCGCCGAGAACGGCGCCGCCTACGATGATCAGGTCGGCCCCGACGGCCAGATCCACGACGCCGAGCGCGTGGCCTTCCTGAAAGACCATCTGGCGGCGGTGGGCCGGGCCCTGGCCGACGGCTGCAACGTCAAGGGCTATCTGTGCTGGAGCCTGCTGGACAACTTTGAGTGGGCCTTCGGCCTGTCGAAACGGTTCGGCATCGTGCGGGTCGATTACGACAGCTGCAAACGCACGCCAAAGGACAGCTATCACTTCTTCAAGTCGGTAATCCGCGACGGCGCCTTATAAGGAAGATCCGCCTCCTTTCGGGGAAGGAGGAACGGCTCTCTTGTTCGCGGCGGGCGGCGGTGGCATTCTTTACCACCGCCGTTCCCGACACACCAAGAGATCACGGTCGACCATGATGCAGGATACCGAAACCTTTTCTCATCCGTCCTGCAGCTACCTTTCCATTTCGCCCCGCCGTTTCTGGCAAAGCGCCGAAACCCCCGAGCGGGTGCTGGTGCTGACCGCCTGGCTGGGTACAATCCTGGCGGGCATCGCCCTCGGCATCGCCAGCATCGTCTTCGACTGGTCGGGACTGCCGCTGCATTTCGCCGGGGTGGATGTTTATGTCGACGTCTACCCGCCGCTGATCTTCGCCATGCTGTGGGCCCTGTGGTTCGGCTTCTGGTGGGGGTTCGTGCCGGCCTATCTCTCCACCCTGGTGCTGGCCCTTTATTCCGGCATGCCGCTGGGCTGGTCGCTGCTGTTCTCCTTCGCCGATCCGCTGGGCCTCGCCCTGTTCACCATGGCCTACCGCGCCGTGCCCATTCCCTATAGCCTGCGCACGCTGAACGCCCTGCTGTTCTTCGTGCTGCTGTCGTTCGTGGCCGGTATTTTCGGTTCCACCGGCTCCTTCATCTGGATCAGCACCAGCGCCAGCCCCATCGGCCAGCCGCAGGTTCTGCCCATCTGGGAAGGCTGGTGGCTGGGCACCTTCCTGCAGGATGTGCTGATCGTCGCGCCGCTGCTGTTCCTCATCAGCCCGGCGGTGGCGCGCTGGCGCGCCTTACGCGGCTGGGGAACCCCGGCCGCGCCGGCCCGGCGCGGTCAGTCGCTGGCCGGCGGCGGCATCATCCTCAGCGGCGTTCTGCTGTTCCTCTACCTTTCGGTGGATCTCAATATTCAGCATTACACCGCCGTGGCCGCCGACGGCAGCCTGGAGAACGTGCATAAGGCGGCGCAGTCGCTGGTGGAATCCACCCGCGCCCTTTACTGGGTGATGGCCACCATCGTGCTGTTCGTCTCCTATTTCGGCTACCAGCTGTTCGACCACTGGACCTCGTCCCTGCGCCGCGTCGCCCGCGAGCTGGCCGCCAGCAACGCCGATCTGCTGCGGGCCAAGGATCTGGCCGAGGATGCCGCCAGGGCCAAATCCACCTTTCTCGCCACCATGAGCCACGAAATTCGCACGCCCATGAACGGGGTGATCTCGCTGGCCGAAATCCTGAACCAGAGCCACCTTGATTCCGAGCAGCGCGGCATGGTTCGGGTTTTGAAGGATTCCGCCAACGCCCTGCTGACGGTGATCAACGACATCCTCGATTTCTCCAAGATCGAGGCCGGCAAGATGGATCTGGATTTCGTGCCCTTTTCCCTGGTGGAAACCGTGGAAAGCGTCGCCAATCTGCTGTCGAACCGCGCCGAGGAGCGGGGGTTGGAGCTGTCGGTGTGGGTCGACCCCGAGCTGCCCGACCAACGCTGCGGCGATCCCATGCGCCTGCGCCAGATCCTGATCAATCTGGCGGGCAACGCCGTGAAATTCACGCCGCGCGGCAGCGTGGCCATCACCGTCACCCGGCACGAGGGCAGCGCCGTGCGTTTCGCCGTCAGCGATACCGGCGTGGGCATGACCGAGGCGCAACAGGCGCAGTTGTTCCAGCCCTTCGTGCAATTGGACACCACCGCCACCCGCAAATTCGGCGGCACCGGCCTGGGGCTGTCCATCAGCCGCCGCCTGGTGGAACTGATGGGCGGCGGCATCGGTCTGGTGAGCAAGCCGGGCCAGGGCTCCACCTTCTGGTTCACCCTGCCGCTGCCCTGGCAACCCGCCGCCCAGGAGGGCACCGCCCCGCCCGACATGCACGGCATGAGGGTGGCGGTGCTGGATGGCCCCAAGGCCGAGGATTCCTCGCTGTGGCGCTATCTGGCCCATGCCGGGGCCGATCTGATCTCGGTGCCCATCGGCCCCGATACCGTGCGAACCCTGCGCCAGCGCGCCGAAACCGAGCGCCACCCCGACGTCGCCCTCATCGACGCCTCCACCCATGCCGAAGGGCTGGCATTGGGCGCGGCCATCATGGCCGATACCCGGCTGGCCTCCACCAAGGTCATCCTGCTGTCGTCCCTAAGCCAGGTGTCCACCCTGAACCAGGCGCAGCGCAGCGGCTTTTTCGCCGCCCTGACCCGGCCGGTGCAGCGCCAGCGCCTGTGGCGCACGGTGGTGGCGGCCACCCGCCGGGTGCCTCTGGACGACGCCTTCGATATTCAGGCCGCCGCCATCCCGGTCTATCTGCCCCCCACCCTGGAGCAGGCCCGCGCCGCCAACGCGGTGATCCTGGTGGCCGAGGACAATCCCACCAATCAGCTGGTGATCGGCAAGGTGCTGGAACGATTGGGCTATGCCGCCGTGATGGTGGGCAACGGCGTGGAAGCCATGGAGATGCTGGCCCGCGAACGCTTCGGCCTGCTCATCACCGATTGCCATATGCCGGTGATGGACGGTTTCGAGCTGGCGCGGCGGGTGCGCCAGGGCCATCCCGCCTACGGCCACAGCCTGCCCATCCTGGCCCTGACCGCCGACGCCCTGAAGGGCACCGAGGAGATTTGCCACGCCGCCGGCATGGACGATTACCTCAGCAAACCCATCGAGGCCGCCCGGCTGGACGAGGCCATCCTGCGCTGGTTGCCCCAGGCCGCCCGCCTGCGCAAGGCCTTGCCGCCGACGGCGCGCGGCCCCGCCCCCCGCCCCTCGGCCGACACCGACGGCGCCGACACTCCCGACGCCGACGCCGAGGAGCCGTTGCTGCCCGCCGATCGTCTGATCAGCCTGTTCGGCGCCGTCGACGCGCCGGAAAGCCACGATATGCTGCGCCTGCTGGTGGATACCCTGGCCAGCCAACTGGATCTGGTGCGCCTGGCCCTGTCCAACGGCGATCCTGCCGCCGGCCGTCTGTCGGCCCATTCCGCCGCCGGCGCCGCCGGCAATGCCGGTGCCACGCGGGTGGGTCAGATGTTCAGCGCCATGGAACGGGCCTTCGCCGCCGGCGAGATCGAGACCGCCCGATTGCTGTTGGTGGATCTGTCGGCGCTGTGCGACCGCTTGCGGCTGGAAGTGGAAACGCTGCTGCAACCGGCCTGACCGCCACGCAACAGCGGCAGGGCCAGGCCCAGCACCACCAGCGCCCAGACCCAGGCCTGCGTCACCCGCCCGCCCGACAGCGCGATACAGAAAGGCCCGCCCAGGGCCAGCAGCACACCGAAGCGGCGGCTCCACGGACCGGGCCGGGCGACACGCCCCGTCAGCCCCGCCGCCAGGGCGGGACTGGCCAGCACCAGGGAATAATAGTCGGCCGGGCCCTGCCAGCTTTCCCCCAGGCACAGCAGCAGCGCGCCGCTCTGGGCCAGGCACACCCCGCCGCCGGTGGTCAGCAGGGCGCGCGCCAGAACACCCGGCCGCCGCCACAGCGCCGCCAGGGCCCAGGGCGTCGGCACGGCCAGGGTCTCGTTCCCGGCCAAACGCCGCAGGGTCTGCCAGGCCATGAACAGCGCCCCGGCCAGCAGAGCCAGCGCCAGAACCGCCCGCCCCCAGCCCGCCACCCAATCCAGCAGGAACAGACTTTCCCAGCCCACCAGGGCGCCCAGCAACGGCGCCAGCGCCGCCGCCCGCCAGGAGCGGCGGCCATAACGCCAGCCGCCCCATAGGCCCAAAATCAACGTGGCGGCCAGGGGCACCGGCCAGCGCCGTTCCGGCACCGCGGCGCCGGCAAAATCGAATTTCGGCCGCCCCAGACTATCGAACAGCCCCCAGGTGCCGCCGGCCACCCCCTCGGGGGCGCGCTTCCACGGCTGGTCGTAGGCCTCGACGAGGTTGTAACGCCAGCCGTGCCGCTGGGCCAGGGCCGCCACCCCGCGCACGAAACGGGCCTGCGCCACCTGGCCCGGCGCCAGACCGCCCTTGGCCCGGCCGCCGCTGGGCCAGCCGGTTTCGGCGATCAGAATGGCTTTGCCGGGAAAGCGCCGCTCCAGCGTTCGCAGCGCCGTCTCCACCTCGGCCAGCGCCGCCGATAGCGAGGCGGGCGCTCCGTCCCAGTAGGGCAGGATATGGGCGCCGATAAAATCCACATGATCGGCCAGTTCGGGATACTGTAACCACACCGACCACACCTCGGCCACGGTGACCGGTACCGGCGACCGGCGGCGGGCCTCGTCGAGATACGGCAGCAGGGCGGCGATGGGCATTTCCTTGACGGTCAGCACCTCGTTACCCACCACCAGCGCCGTCACCGTGCCGGGGTAGGCGCGGGCCAGGGCGATGGCGCGATCAAGATCGGCGTGGCTGGTCTCGGCATGGCTGTTGATCCAGGCCCCCAACAGCACCTTCAGCCCCAGTTTGCGCGCCAGCGGCAGCACCTCGGTCTGCCGCGCGTCCGAGGAATAAACCCGGATGCAATCGGTCCAGCGGCTGAGACGGGTCAGTTCCCGCTCCAGGGTGGCCCGATCCACCGGCGCACGGCGGCCCCAAACCAGCGCCGATTCCGGATGGGCGAAGGAGACGCAGCCCAGCCGCTGCAGCGGCGGCTCGGGCACCGGCACCGGACGCCCCTGCCAAAGGGCGATCCCCGCCATCAGCAGCAGGGAGACGAGACCGGCGGCGAGGGACAGCGCGGGACGGCTCACCCCGCGACTCCGCTCAGCAGAGTCCGCAGCCGGTCGCGCAGCGCGGGCAGCAGCTCGGCGGCGAACCAGGGATTTTGTTTTTCCCAATGATTGGTGCGCCAGCTGGGATGGGGCAACGGCAGCAGGGCCGGGCCGTAATCGCGCCAGGCCCGCACCGTTTCCGTCAGGCTGGCGGCGCGGCGCCCCTTCAGATGAAAAGCCTGGGCATGACTGCCCACCAGCAGGGTCAGGGCGATATCGGGCAGCGCCGCCAGCAGGCGGGGATGCCACAGCGGCGCGCAGTCCGGCCGGGGCGGCAGATCGCCACCCTTAGGGTCGCGGCCGGGATAACAGAGCCCGGTGGGTATGATGGCGATGCGGCTCTCGTCGTAGAAAACATCGCGGTCGAGATCCAGCCACTGGCGCAGCCGGTCGCCGGAGCGGTCGTCCCACGGCACGCCGCTGGCATGCACCCTGGTGCCCGGCGCCTGACCGATGATCAGCAGCCGGGCGCTTGCCGCCGCCCGCAACACCGGACGCGGCCCCAGCGGCAGATCGGCGCAGTGGGTGCAGGCGCGGGCCTCGGCCAGCAACGCCTCCAGGGGGGCGGCGGTCATGCGCCCAGGAGATGCAGCGCCACCTGGCGCCGATGCGGCGTGCGGCGATGTTCGAACAGATAAAGGCCCTGCCACAGCCCCAGGGCCAAACGCCCCGACAACAGCGGCACCGACAGATGCACCGCCGTCAGCGCCGCCTTGATATGGGCCGGCATGTCGTCGGGGCCTTCGTCGGCATGGCGGTAGCGGCCGCCCTCCTCGGGCACCAGGGCGCGGAAGAAGGTCAAAAGATCGCGCTGCACGTCGGGATCGGCGTTTTCCTGAATGATCAGGCTGGCCGAGGTATGGCGCACGAACAGCGTCAGCAACCCCTCGCCCATGCCCTGCGCCGCCACCCAGTCGGTCACCGGCGCGGTGATCTCCACCAGGCCGGGGCCCGGCGTGTCGATGCTGAGAACGGTGCCGGCCTGACGCATGGCGCCGCCCTCAGCCATGCTGGGCATAGGGCGCCGGATCGCTCAGCCCGGCCTCGGCGAAGCCCTTCAGCCGCAGCTTGCAGGAATCGCAGCGGCCGCAGGCATGGCCTTCGGGGGTGGGATCGTAGCAGGTGATGGTCAGGCCGTAATCCACCCCCAGCCGCATCCCGGTGCGGATGATGTCGGCCTTGGTGAGATCAATCAGCGGCGTATGGATGGTCAGGGTGCGGCCCTCGGCCACCGCCGCCTTGGTGGCCAGATTGGCCATGGCCTGGAAGGCGGCGATGAAGTCCGGACGGCAATCGGGATAGCCGCTGTAATCGACGGCATTGACACCGATGAAGATGTCCCGGGCCTCCTCCACCTCGGCCAGGGCCAGGGCGTAAGACAGGAAGATGGTGTTGCGGGCCGGCACATAGGTGATGGGAATGCCGTCGCTCATCGCCGCCTCGTCGCGGTCCTTGGGCACGGCGATCTCGTCGGTCAGGGCCGAACCGCCGAACAGGCGCAGATCGATCTCGGCGATGCTGTGGCGCACCGCCCCCAGGGCCTTGGCGACGCGGGCCGCCGCCTGCAGCTCCACCGCGTGGCGCTGGCCGTAGCGGAACGACAGCGCCAGCGGCGCGAAACCCTGGGCGCGGGCCAGGGCGAGACAGGTGGCGGAATCAAGACCCCCGGAGAGGAGGACGACGGCTTTGGGCAGGGACGGCATGGGAGGGAACCGGCGCTCACGTTGCGAACTGAAGGGTCGCACTGTAAGCCGGTCCCCCCCGCTTTTCCAGACTTACTCCTCCTTGCCCGCAACCCCCATCTCGGCGAAGGTGGCCATGCCGGTGTGACAGGCCACGGCGCCTTTCAGCAGCCCCACCGCCAGAGCGGCGCCGGAGGCCTCGCCCAGGCGCATCTCCATATCAAGCAGCGCCCGCTTACCGATCTTTTGCAAAAGCCGCTGATGCCCCGGCTCCACCGAGACGTGGCCCACCAGGCAGTGGTCCAGGGCATCGGGGGCGGCGGCGTGCAGGGCGGCGGCGGCGGCGCAGCAGACATAGCCGTCCAGCATCACCGGAACCTTGTTCAGGCGCGCCCCGACAATGGCCCCGGCCATGGCCGCCAGTTCACGCCCGCCCAGGGCGCGCAGCACGTCGATGCCGTCCTTCGAGGGGTTGGCCTCGGCTCCCTTGCCCACCACCGCGATCTTGATCTTCAGCCGCTCATCGTCGACGCCGGTGCCGCGCCCGGTCCAGTCCGCCGCCTCGCCGCCATAAAGGGCGTAGGCGATGGCGGCGGCCGAGGTGGTGTTGCCGATGCCCATCTCGCCGATCACCAGAAGATCGGTGCCGGCCGGAGCCGCCGCCATGCCCAGATTGAAGGCGGCGAGGAAATCGGCCTCGTCCATGGCCGGGCCTTGCGTGAAGTCGGCGGTGGGACGGTCGAGATCCAGGGCCTCGACCCCGAGATCGATGCCGAAGCACTTGCACAGCTGATTGATGGCGGCGCCGCCATGGGCGAAATTCAGCACCATCTGGCCGGTGACCACCGGCGGAAAGGCCGAAACCCCCAGAGCCGCCACGCCGTGATTGCCGGCATAGACGCGGGCGCGCAAGCTGTCCAGGCGCGGCGGATGCTGGCCCTGCCAGCCCGAGAGATGCCGCGAGATCTCTTCCAGGCGGCCCAGCGAGCCGGCGGGCTTGGTCAGGTTGGGTTCGCGCGCCTGCCATTGGGCGATGGCGGCGGCATCGGCGCCGGGCAGGGCGGCCAGCAGGGCGCGCAGCTGGGAAATGGAGTCGATGTGAACGGTGGTCATGAACGTCCCCTGTCATGATCTGAAACGACAAGGCCCCGTCCGTCCACGACGGCGCCCCTATGGGTTTCCGGCCGGTCTTCTGGCTTGGGCTCTTCTCCGGCGGACCCCTTCCCGGCACAGGCCAGTGGGATCTTGCCCGCCGAATCCTCCTGACAGCGTTGGGCACGCGGCGGATTTTCACCGCCTTCCCGATTCTCCCGCGCAAAGGCGGGCACCGGAAACAGCTTTGGTTCTGGCATGAACGCCGCCGCCTTGCAAGAGGCTTCCCCGCCGCTCTATAACCGGACCCATGACAGCGCTTCTCGCCCAACTGCACCTGGCCCTGGTCTTCCTGACCCGCCTGCCCCTGCCGCCCTTGCGCGCCCTGCCCGAGGGCGGCCTGGCCCGCGCCATGCGCCTCTTTCCCCTGGCCGGCGCCGTGGTGGGCGGGCTGGCGGCCCTGGCCTATCTTTTCGGACGGCTGCTGTTTCCGCCGCCGCTGGCGGCGCTGCTGGCCCTGGCCGCGGCGCTGCTGGCCACCGGCTGCCTGCACGAGGACGGCCTGGCCGACATGGCCGACGGCTTCGGCGGCGGCAAGGACAAGGCCCGCAAGCTGGAAATCATGCGCGATTCCCGCATCGGCTCCTACGGGGTCGCCGCCCTGGTCATGAGCCTGGCCCTGCGCGCCGCCGCCCTGGCCTCCTTCGCCGACCCCTGGCGTGCCGCCGCCGCCCTGGTGGCGGCCCACGCCCTGGCGCGCGGCATGATCCCGCTGGTCATGCAGCTGATGGGCCCGGCCCGCGACAACGGCCTGGGTCACGGCGCCGGTCAGCCCAGCCGGAGCGATGCCGGCACCGCCCTGCTGCTGGCCGCCCTCATCGCCCTGCTGGTGTTGCCCCTGCCCCAGGCCGCGCTGGCCGTGGCCGGCGGCGCCCTGGCCGCCCTGGCCGTCACCCGCCTGGCCCTGCGCCATCTGGGCGGCCATACCGGCGACGTGCTGGGCGCCGTGGAACAGGCCGTCGAGGTGGGCGTGCTCCTGATGGTTTTAGTAAAATGACTCTTTATGTATGTCCCTCAGGCGCCGGGCGCTGGCGTTCCGCCAGCTTGGCTGTCCTCGCTTATGCCTGCGCTTTCGCTCCGGCAACGCTCCGGCGCGCTCAATGCGCTAGTCAGCCGCGTAAAGCGGC
>JAJXUO010000022.1 GCA_021782815.1 Pseudomonadota bacterium | reverse complement strand
CGGGCTTTGTGCAACAGGGCCGGATGGTGGCGTTTCCGCGCACGCAAATCCTGTCGGGCGGCACCGCAACCGTGCTGACGGCGGTCGGGATCGGCAGCGTGGTGCCTTACAACGCCAAATCGGTCAGCGGCGATTTCTCCTCGGGCTCGTCCACGGCGATGACGGCCTCCATCGCCTCCACCTCGGGGGGGATGGGGGCGATGTATTTTAATCAGGGTATTTCGGGGGGGTCTGAAGGATGGCCCTTTTCCGACCTCGTCCTCTACATCCCCCAGACCATTTATTACGGCATCACCGGATCATCCTCTTTGAGCCTGGATGTATCGCGCTACACCTTTTAAGGAGACGCCATGATGACGCGGTATGTGATTGTTCAGAACGGCGCGGTGGTGACGGTGTTTGGCGGTCCGCAACCCGTTGATACGGCGGGATATGAAGAGCTGGCCGAGACCGATGCTCTTTGGGTGGCGTATCTGCTCGCCCAGGCCCAGGCGTCGCAGACCGTGATCTTGAAAACGGCCTGCGACGCCGCCATTACCGGCGGATTTTCCGCCGCCGCCCTGGGCGCGGCCTACACCTATCCCTCCGCCGCCACCGATCAGGCCAATCTGGCCCAGACGGCGGCGGCTGCCGGTGGCGGCATGTTGATGTGCGAAAGCGCGGCCAACGTCTGGTCGCTGGTCGCCCATACCCAGACCCAGGCCCAAACCGTGCTCGCCGCCTTCATCGCCTGGCGCGACAAGCAGCGGCAGCAGCTCGCCACCCTGATCGCCGAGGTGGCGGCGGCCGCCACCCCGGCGTTGGTGGCCGCCATCGTGTGGCCGTGACCGCCCTGAACGGGGCCGAGGCCAGCCCCTGGGCCGCCGTGGCCGATCATTTCGTCGCCGCCTGGCAGGCTACCCCCGTCGCTACCCAGATCGCCGCCCTGCTGGCCCTGGTGCTGATCGCCGCCCTGCTGTCGGGGCGCTGGTGGCCCTGGCGCGGCGGCGACGGCGCCGACGATCCCCGCCTGCTGAAGGATGCCTACGGCCAGGTGATCCAGCAGATCATGCTGGAACTGACGGCCAGCGTCTCCGGTTTGCGCGATTCGGTGGAGCGTTTCGCCGATGGCATGGAGCGCAACGGCCTTGAAACCGCGGCCCTCTTGAAGGAGCAGGGGCAGATGCTGGAGCGCCTGTCGCGCGCCGTGGTGGATCTGGGCAGCGAGCTGCCCGACTGCGGCAGTTGTCCGCGCCCGCTGTAGCGCCGCTTTTCCCGCTGCTTTTTCCCGCCGTCCGGATCGTCCGGGCGGCTTTTTCATGCCCGCAAGGAGGCCGATCCCGATGTTCGCCCGTCTGCTGCATGCCCTGTTGCTCAAATTGGAAGGAGTATCCCTGATGACCGGATTGCCCGAAACCCAGCCCATCGCCGTGCCCGCCGCGCCGCCGCCGCCGCCGGCCGCCGCCGCGCCGCGCGGCCTGGATCTCATCCGCGCCGACGCCGATGCCGCCCGCACGGCGCATCTGGCGGCGCAGAACGCCGTGCGCGCCAGCCACGACGCCCTGAAAACCCTGGCCGCCGAATACCGCGCCGCCCTGGCTTTCTTCGATGCCGACTGCCAGGCGGTGGAACGCAGCCTGGGCGCGCTGTTCGAGCAGTTGAAGGCGGCGTTGCGATGATGACGCCGGAACGCTTCCTCGCCGAGGTGGTGGCGCCCGCTTTGACGGCGCTGGACCTCGACGGCCCGGCGGCGCGGGAGCTGCTGCTGGGCACCGCCTTGCAGGAATCCCGCCTGCGCAACATTCCGCAGGCGGGCGGTCCGGCCCTGGGCTATTTCCAGATGGAGCCGGCCACCCATGACGACATCTGGGAGAATTTCCTGGCCTATCGCCCCGATCTGGCGGCCAGGGTCACGGCCCTGCTGCCGGATGGGGCGCCGCTGCCCTCGGATCTGTTGAGCTACCCGCTTTACGCCGCCGCCATGGCCCGGCTGCTGTATGCCCGGGTGGCGGCGCCGCTGCCGGCGGCGGGCGATATCGCCGCCCAGGCCGCCTATTACAAGCGCTGGTACAACACGCCCGAAGGCGCCGCCACGGTGGAGGCCTATCTCGGCAATTGGCGTTCGGCCATGGGGGAGGGGGCATGCGCGCCTGGCTCGCCCGTTTGCTGAACCGGCATGATCCCACGGTGGATCTGCTGTCGCTGGTGGTCGCCCTCTACGTCGTGGTGGCGTTCGGGGCGGTGATCGAATTCCTGCTGCTGGCTTATCTCGACGTTGCCGTCGGCCATCACGATTTCCATGCCGCCGATTTCGGTTCGGGCATCGGTCTCGCCCTGGGCGGCACCGGCCTGGCCGCCTTGATGCATTGCTGGAAATGGCCGGGCGGCGGCGCCCCCCCGCCTGGAGGCTGCTCATGATCCCCTTGTCCTGGTTGAAACTGGCGCCGCTGGCGCTGCTGGCGGCGCTGGCCGCCGGACTGCTGCTCTATATGGGGCACATGCGCGCCGACCTGGCCGATAGCCGGGCGCAATTGGCCGGGCAGGGGGCCCAGCTGGCGGCCAGCGCCGCCGCCCTGGCCCGCGACCGGCAGACCATCACGCAACTGGCCGCCGCCAAGGCGGCCTCGGAACAGGCCCTGGCGGGCGATGGCCGCCATCAGGCCTCGCTGCGCGCCGCCGTGGCCGCGATGAAAGGAAACCTGGCCCATGCTCACCGATCGGATCGTTCCTGCCTTGCTGCATCACAGCGTGATCGCGCTGTGTTTGACTGGCTGCGCCGCCTCCTGCCCGCCGCCGCCCCCGCCGGTTCCTGAGGTCACCACCCTGCGCCTGGCGCCGCCCGCCGCCCTTCTGGCCGATCTGCCGCCCCCCGCCCTGGCGGCGGGCGATATCAGCCGCGATCAGCTGCGTCTGGCCCTGGTGGATATGGGCGGGTACGCCGCCCGCCTGCGCGCCCGCCTGGCCGCCCTGCGCCAGTGGAGCCGGGCCTCGCCTTAAGGCTGGCGCCGTTCCTGCGTACCCATGCCCCGCCGGATACCCTCCGGCGGGGCGGCTTTCGTCATGTCCGGGCCAGGGCGAAGCAGGTGACGCGGTTGCGCCCGGCCTGTTTGGCCTGATACATGGCGGCGTCGGCCTGTTTTTGCACCTCGGCCACGCCGCCGCTCGCGCCGTCGCCGCAGGCCACGCCGATGCTGGCGGTGATGGGCAGGCAGGCGCCGCCGATATCGGGCATCAGATATTCCACCTCGTGCCGCAGCTTTTCCGCCAGCACGGCGGCGCCCTCACGGTCGGTGTCGGGCAGCAGGATGGAAAACTCCTCGCCGCCGATGCGCCCTAAAAGATCGCTGTCGCGCAGGCCGCGGCTTAAGGCGGCGGCCACGCTTTTCAACACGATATCGCCGGCTTCATGGCCGTGGCGGTCGTTGATCTGCTTGAAATGGTCGAGGTCGATGAACAATATCGAAAAGGAGGCGCCGTTGCGCCGCGCCAGTTTCAGCGCCGCTTCGCAGCGGGCGTAATAGGCGCGGGCATTCATCAGGCCGGTCAGCGGATCGCGGGCCGCCATCTCGGCCAGTTGGCGGTTGGCCGTCACCATGGCGTGGTGAAACGAGATGGAGCGGGCGGTAAAGGCGTGCAGCAGGGCGCTGAGATAAGACATCCCCAGAATGAAGGTGAAAATGGCGCTGGGGCTGTATGGGGCGGCCAGATGACCGTTGATGGCCAGCACGAAGGCCAGGGACACCAGCGTGACCAGAATGCCCACCCGCTGTCCCAGCACCAGATAGACGCCGGGCAGATTGAGGATGAACCAGACGATGCGCAGCTCGTCCGGAGTGTTGAAGACCAGGGTGCAGCCGTGCAGCCCCAGCGACAGGCCGGCATAGGAAACGGCGATGGCCTCCAGCCGGGCGGGATGGCCGCGCAGGATCACATAATGAATCAGGCTCAACAGCAGATAGCCCTGCGAGATGCGGGCGTAAACGGGGTCGAGCACGGCGGCGCCTTCATGCACCGCCAGATGCAGGAAGGCGGTGATGAGAATGGAGAACAGGAGAATGGCGCAGGTGAAACGGTACTGGAAGCGCCGGAACTCCTGTCCCTCGCCGAAGGTGGCGGCGCCGAACGCCAGATGATCGAGGGTGGAGCTCAAGCGCGGCAAGGAGGATCTCCCCTGGGTTGTGAGCGGGATAGGATAAAAAAAGCGTGGGGTGGGGAAAAAGCTGTCTGAAGGTGTTGGTCCGTAGGCATGGGGAAGCCATGAAAATAATATGGACATAAGATTCGCGGCTGTAAGATGAGTTTCCATTTATGATGTGGGCTGCACTTGCTTTTACGTCCCCGTCGTTCGGGGGGCGCCGCGCTGACCGAACGCCCACTTGACAAACGGGGCGATTTTAAAACCCGTCATTTTGTGGGCTTTTGGGCGGAAAAGTGGCTGTTTTGCGGCATGCCCGCTTGACAGTCCCCCGCCCCTAGATTACACCGTGCCCAACCCGCGTGGGGTCGCATGCGGGGGTGTAGCTCAGTTGGTTAGAGCGCCGGCCTGTCACGCCGGAGGTCGCGGGTTCGAGCCCCGTCACTCCCGCCACTTTCCCGGTCAGGAAAGTGCGTTCCCGACGCGCAACGAAACAGCACAAGGAGGCGTTGCGCGGTTCCAGTCTTGTTCTTGCCGGTTTCGGGCCCTCATCGCGGCCCTGTTCTTTCGGGCAGGGAAGCGGGAAGACGGCATCCGGCGGGAATGCGGTTCTGGAGCGGCATCGGTTCCTTGGGACCCAAGTTTAGTCCCCCTGGGGGCAGTTTGAGGGCGGAACCATGGATGCCATGCTCCTTGAATACCTGCCGATCCTCATGTTCCTCGGCATTGCCGTGGCCGTAGCCGCCGTCTGTATCGGTGGTTCCTGGATCGTCGCCCGGCAGAAGCCGGATCGCGAAAAGTTGTCGGCTTATGAATGCGGCTTCGAGGCGTTCGACGACGCCCGCACCAAGTTCGAAGTGCGCTTCTATCTCGTGGCTATTCTCTTCATCATCTTCGATCTGGAAGTCGCCTTCCTGTTCCCCTGGGCGGTGTCCCTGGGCAAGATCGGCCTTTATGGCTTCTGGTCGATGCTGGGCTTCCTGGCCGTGCTCACGGTCGGCTTCATCTATGAATGGCGGAAAGGAGCGTTGGAATGGGAGTAACCCCCGGCCTCTCGCCCGCCGGTGCGCCTGTCGGCCCCGGCGCGGAGCAGGATCTGATCCTGCGGGCTGTCTCCGACGAGCTGAACGAAAAGGGTTTCGTTCTGGCTTCGGTGGACAAGCTGGTGAACTGGGCCCGCACCGGGTCCATCTGGCCGATGACCTTCGGTCTGGCCTGCTGCGCGGTGGAAATGATCCACTCCGCCTGCTCGCGCTATGATCTGGACCGCTTCGGCGTGGTGTTCCGCCCCAGCCCGCGTCAGTCCGACGTGATGATCGTGGCCGGCACCCTCACCAACAAGATGGCGCCCGCCCTGCGCAAGGTCTACGACCAGATGGCCGAGCCGCGTTGGGTGATCTCCATGGGCTCTTGTGCCAATGGGGGCGGCTACTACCATTACTCCTATTCGGTGGTGCGCGGCTGCGATCGCATCGTGCCCGTCGATATCTACGTGCCCGGCTGCCCGCCCACGGCGGAAGCGCTGCTCTACGGCATCCTTCAACTGCAAAAGAAGATCCGTCGCACGGGTACCATCGCGCGCTGATTTTCGGCCTTCCGGCGAGTGACCATGACGCAAGCACTGCAAGACCTCGGAGACTACATCTCCTCCGCTCTGTCCCAGGATGTCTTGAAGGCCGAAGTGGCCAAGGGCGAACTGATCGTGACCGTGCGCACGGCGGCGATTCAGAAGGTTCTGACCTTCCTGCGCGACGACGCCAACTGCCTGTTCAAGCTGCTGATGGACCTGTGCGGGGTGGACTACCCCGAACGCCCCCAGCGCTTCGAGGTGGTTTATAACCTCCTGTCCCTGAAGCATAACCGGCGCGTCCGCGTGAAGGTGATGACCGACGAGGACACCCCCGTTCCCACCGCCGTCGGTATTTTCTCCACGGCCGGCTGGTACGAACGGGAAACCTGGGATATGTACGGCGTCGCCTTCTCCGACAATCCCGACCTGCGCCGCATCCTGACCGATTACGGTTTCGACGGTCATCCGCTGCGCAAGGATTTCCCCCTGACCGGCTTTGTGGAGCTGCGCTACGACGACGAGCAGAAGCGCGTGGTCTACGAACCCGTCAAGCTGGTCCAGGATTTCCGCAGCTTCGATTTCCAGAGCCCCTGGGAAGGCATGCTGCCCGGTGACGAGAAAGCGGAAGGGAAGGTCTGACGTCATGGCCGAAGCCCAAATCAAGAACTACTCCATCAACTTCGGTCCGCAACATCCGGCGGCCCACGGCGTGCTGCGCCTGGTGCTGGAAATGGGCGGCGAGGTGGTCGAACGCGCCGATCCCCATATCGGCCTTCTGCACCGCGGCACCGAAAAGCTGATCGAGCACAAGAGCTACACCCAGGCGGTGCCCTATTTCGACCGCCTGGACTACGTTTGCCCGATGAACCAGGAGCACGCCTTCTGTCTGGCCGCCGAAAAGCTGCTGGGCATCGAGGCGCCGCCGCGCGCCCAGTATATCCGCGTGCTCTACGATGAAATCGGCCGCGTGCTGAACCACATCCTCAACTGCTTCTCCTTCGCTCTCGACGTCGGCGCCATGACGCCGCTGCTCTACGGCTTCGAGGAACGCGAGAAGCTGATGGAGTTCTACGAGCGCATTTCCGGCGCCCGCCTGCATGCCGCCTTCTACCGTGTCGGCGGCGTGGCCTTCGATATGCCGGCCGGTCTGGCCGAGGATATCCTGGCCTGGACCGAAAGCTTCGTGCCGGTCCTCAAAGACTGCGAAACCCTGCTCAACAACAACCGCATCTTCAAGCAGCGCACCGTCGATATCGGCGTGGTGTCGGCGGAAGAGGCGATGGACTGGGGCTTTTCGGGGCCCAACCTGCGCGCCTCGGGCTTTGCCTGGGATCTGCGCAAGGCCCAGCCCTACGCGGTTTACGACCAGCTGGATTTCGATATTCCGGTGGGCAAGAACGGCGACTGCTACGACCGCTACATGGTCCGCATCCTGGAAATGTACGAATCGGTCAAGATCATCCGCCAGTGCATCGAAAAGATGCCGGAAGGCCCGGTGCGCGTCGACAATCGCAAGATCGCGCCGCCGCGCCGCGCCGAGATGAAGAGCTCGATGGAAGCCCTGATCCATCACTTCAAGCTCTTTACCGAAGGTTTCCATGTGCCGGCGGGCGAAACCTATACCGTGATCGAAACGCCCAAGGGCGAATTCGGCGTGTTCCTGGTGTCGGACGGCTCCTCGAAGCCCTACCGGTGCAAGATCCGCGCCCCCGCTTATGCCCACCTTCAGGGTTTGGATTTCATGTCCAAGGGCCACATGCTCGCCGACGTGGTGGCGAACATTGGCTCCATCGACATCGTTTTCGGTGAGATCGACCGATGAGCAGCACGACGACAGACGATTCCTTCCAGCCGGCCAGCTTCGCCTTCTCGGCGGAAAACCTGGACAAGGCCCAGGCCACCATCGCCAAATATCCCGCCGGGCGGCAGCGCTCGGCGGTGATGCCCCTGCTTGATCTGGTCCAGCGCCAGGAAGGCTGGGTGTCGCTGGCGGCGATGAACCTGGTGGCCGAGATGCTGGATCTGGCCCCCATCCGCGTGTACGAGGTGGCCACCTTCTACACCATGTTCAACCTGAAGCCGGTGGGCAAATACCACCTGCAGGTCTGCACCAATCTGCCCTGCATGCTGCGCGGCTCGCAGGAGATCGTCGAGGCCTGCCAGGCCGAGCTGGGCGTCGGCCTGGGCGAAACCACCGCCGACGGCACGTTCACCCTGTCGGAAGTGGAATGCCTGGGCGCCTGCGTCAACGCGCCGGTGATCTGGATCGGCGACGATTACTACGAAGACCTCAGCGTCGAGAGCACCAAGGCCCTGATCGCCGCTTTGAAGCGCGGCGAGGAACCGAAGCCCGGCAGCCAGAGCGGCCGCCAGTTCTCGGCCCCGGCCAGCGGACCCACCACCTTGACCACCCTTGCCGGGGGAGACGCCTAACGATGTTGCGTGATCAGGATCGCATCTTCACCAATCTCTACGGCCTGCACGACTGGCGCCTGTCCGGCGCCCGCGCCCGTGGCGACTGGGACGACACCAAGGCGATCATCGCCAAGGGTCGGGATTGGATCATCGACGAGATGAAGACCTCGGGTCTGCGCGGCCGCGGCGGCGCCGGCTTCCCCACCGGCATGAAGTGGTCCTTCATGCCGAAGGAGGTGGGCGAGCGTCCGCATTATCTGGTGGTGAACGCCGACGAAGGCGAGCCCGGCACCTGCAAGGACCGCGAAATCATGCGGTTCGATCCCCATAAGCTGGTGGAAGGCTGCCTGGTGGCCAGTTTCGCCATGGGGGCGCATGCCGCCTACATCTATATCCGCGGCGAATTCGTGCGCGAGGCCGAGCATCTGCAGGTGGCCATCGACGAGGCCTATGCCGCCGGTCTGATCGGCAAGAACGCCTGCGGTTCGGGCTGGGATTTCGATCTCTACGTCCACCGTGGCGGCGGCGCCTATGTCTGCGGCGAGGAAACCGCCCTGATCCAGTCGCTGGAAGGCAAGAAGGGCCAGCCCCGTCTGAAGCCGCCGTTCCCGGCCGGCGTCGGTCTCTATGGCTGCCCCACCACCGTCAACAACGTGGAATCCATCGCCGTCGCCCCCACCATTCTGCGCCGGGGCGGCGCCTGGTTCGGCGGCCTGGGCCGTCCGAAGAACAGCGGCACCAAGCTCTTTTGCATCTCGGGCCATGTGGAACGGCCCTGCACGGTGGAAGAGGAGATGGGCATCCCCCTGAAGGAGCTCATCGAAAAGCATTGCGGCGGCGTGCGCGGCGGCTGGGACAACCTGCTGGGCATCATTCCCGGCGGTTCGTCGGTGCCGGTGCTCACCAAGGACATCTGCGACACCGTGCTGATGGATTTCGACAGCCTGCGTGAAGTGCGGTCGGGCCTGGGCACCGCCGCCGTCATCGTCATGGACAAGTCCACCGACATCGTGCGCGCCATCACCCGCCTGGCCAAGTTCTACAAGCACGAAAGCTGCGGCCAGTGCACGCCGTGCCGCGAAGGCACCGGCTGGATGTGGCGCGTCATGGAACGCCTGTGCGTCGGCAACGCCACCGTTGATGAAATCGACATGCTGGAAGAGGTTACCCGCCAGGTCGAGGGCCATACCATTTGCGCTCTCGGCGATGCGGCGGCCTGGCCGATCCAGGGTCTGATCCGCAGCTTCCGTCCCGAACTGGAACGGCGCATCGCGGAAGCCCGCGCCAATGCGCGTGCGGCCTGAGGAGGAATAATGCCCAAGCTCACTATCGATGGACGCGAGATTGAAGTCGAGGCCGGCACGACCATCATGCAGGCCGCCGACCAGCTCGGCATCGAAATCCCGCGTTTCTGCTACCACGAGCGTCTGGCCATCGCCGGCAATTGCCGCATGTGCCTGGTGGAAGTGGAAAAATCCCCCAAGCCCGTCGCCTCCTGCGCCATGCCGGTGGGCGAGGGCATGGTGGTGAAAACCGATACCCCCACCGTGCTGAAGGCCCGCAAGGGCGTCATGGAATTCCTGCTGATCAACCATCCGCTGGATTGCCCGATCTGCGATCAGGGCGGCGAATGCGATCTGCAGGACGAGGCCATGGCCTATGGCGGCGATCGCGGCCGCTACAAGGAAGAGAAGCGCGCGGTCAAGGAAAAGAGCTACGGCCCGCTGGTCAAGCCCATCATGACCCGCTGCATCCACTGCACCCGTTGCGTGCGCTTCATCACCGATGTGGCGGGCGTGCCGGAACTGGGCGGCACCTTCCGCGGCGAGCATCTGGAAATCGGCACCTATGTCGAGAAGGCGCTGTCGTCGGAGTTGTCGGGCAACATCATCGATCTTTGTCCGGTGGGGGCGCTCACCAACAAGCCCTACGCCTTCACCGCCCGTTCGTGGGAGCTGAAGAAGACGGAAAGCGTCGACGTGTTCGACGCCGTCGGCGCCAATATCCGCGTCGATACCCGGGGCAATCAGGTGATGCGCGTCATTCCCCGGGTCAATGACGAGGTCAACGAGGAATGGCTGGGCGACAAGAGCCGCTTCGCCGTCGATGGCCTGCTGCGTCAGCGTCTGGACCGGCCCTATGTGCGTAAGGACGGCAAGCTGGTGGCCGCCAGCTGGGGCGAGGCCCTGGCGGTGGTGGCCGACAAGCTGAAGAGCCTGGACGGCGGCAAGATCGCCGCCCTGGCCGGCGACATGGCCGATGCCGAAGCCATGGTGGCGGCGAAGGATCTGTTCACCAAGCTGGGCTCGGCCAATCTGGACTGCCGTCAGGACGGCGCCCGCATCGGCACCGGGCCGCGCGCCTCCTACCTCTTCAATACCGGCATCGCCGGGATCGAGGAGGCCGACGCCCTGCTGCTGATCGGCACCAACCCGCGCAAGGAAGCGCCGGTGCTGAACGCCCGCATCCGCAAGCGCTACACCAAGGGCAAGTTCCCCATCGCCTCGGTGGGACCGCGCACCAACCTCACCTACAAGTATGAGCATCTGGGGGCCGAGGCCGCCGTGCTGACGGCCATCGCCGACGGCAGCCATCCCTTCGCCGCCACCCTGAAGGCGGCGCAAAAGCCCATGCTGGTGATCGGGCAGGGGGCTCTGAGCCGCCTCGACGGCGACATCCTGCTGGGCCTGGCCCGCAAGATCGCCGAAACCTGTGGTCTGGTGAAGGACGGCTGGAACGGCTTCAACGTGCTGCATACCGCCGCCGCCCGCGTCGGCGGCCTGGATCTCGGCTTCCTGCCGGGCTCGGGCGGCCGCGACGTCGAGGCCATCCTCTCGGGCGCCGAGAAGGGCGAGATCGGTCTGGTCTACCTGCTGGGCGCCGACGAGATCGACACCAAGCGTCTGGGGCAGGCCTTCGTGGTCTACCAGGGCAGCCATGGCGATGCCGGGGCGCACCGCGCCGACGTCATCCTGCCGGGCGCGGCCTATACCGAAAAGGACGCCACCTTCGTCAACACCGAGGGCCGGGTGCAGCACACCCGTCTGGCGGTGTTCCCGCCCGGCGAGGCCAAGGAGGATTGGAAGATCCTGCGCGCCCTGGCCGAGCAGGCCGGCGTGGCCCTGGGGTACGACGATCTGGCCGGCGTGCGCGCCCGTCTGGTCGAGGTCAACCCGGTGTTCGCCGCCGAGGGCCCGGCCGTCGCCGCCTGGGGCGCCTTCGGCGCCGAGGGCCAGCCTTCGTCCGATCCGCTGGAAAGCCCGATCGATAACTATTACATGACCGACCCCATCAGCCGGGCATCGCAGACCATGGCGGAATGCACGGCCACCTTCGTCGGCTGCGCTCACAAGAGGACCGGCACCAATGGCTGAGTTGATGACGGGGCCCATCTGGTATGTGGCCATCAAGATTGCTGAGATCCTGGTTATCGTCGTGCCGATGCTGCTGGCGGTCGCCTATCTGACCTATGCCGAACGCAAGGTCATCGCCGCCATGCAGCTGCGCAAGGGACCGAACGTGGTCGGCCCCTTCGGGCTTCTGCAGCCCCTGGCCGACGGCGCCAAGCTGTTCCTGAAGGAAACGGTGATCCCTACCGGCGCCAGCAAGGCGGTGTTCCTCATCGCCCCGGCGATCACCTTCGTCCTGGCCCTGGTGGCCTGGGCGGTGATCCCCTTCGCCGACGGCTGGGTGCTGGCCAACATCAATGTGGGCGTGCTCTACCTCTTCGCCATTTCCAGTCTGGGCGTCTACGGCATCATCATGGCCGGCTGGGCCTCCAACTCGAAATACGCCT
The DNA here is from genome assembly GCA_021782815.1 of Pseudomonadota bacterium. Lineage (GTDB taxonomy): Bacteria > Pseudomonadota > Alphaproteobacteria > Rhodospirillales > Magnetospirillaceae > JAJZGK01. Next base: position 35,408 of record JAJXUO010000022.1, on the reverse strand, counting down.
TCCTGGGCGGTTTGCGCTCGGCGGCGCAGATGGTGTCCTATGAGGTGTCCATCGGTTTCGTGATGATCTCGGTGCTGTTGTGCGTCGGCTCGCTCAACCTCTCGGACATCGTGCATGCCCAGGCCAGGAGCGTGTGGTTCGTGCTGCCGCACCTGCCGCTATTCGTCATCTTCTTCATCTCGGGCCTGGCGGAAACCAACCGCGCCCCGTTCGACCTGCCGGAAGCGGAAGCCGAACTGGTGAGCGGCTACAACGTGGAATATTCCTCCATGGCCTTCGCCCTGTTCTTCCTGGGCGAGTACGCCAATATGATCCTGATGAGCGGGATGATCTCCATCCTGTTCCTGGGGGGCTGGCTGGCGCCGTTCGGCTGGACCTTCCTGCCGGGCGTGGTGTGGTTCGCCCTGAAGATCGCCTTCATTCTGTTCGGCTTCCTGTGGGTGCGCGCCACCTTCCCGCGCTATCGCTACGACCAGCTGATGCGCCTGGGCTGGAAGGTGTTCCTGCCGTTCTCGCTGGGCTGGCTGGTGCTGACCGCGGGCGTGCTGGAATACGCCCACCTGTTGCCGAAGTGAGGAGAGGTTAGATGTCGTTCCTAGACCGTGGTGCGCGCGACTGGCTGCTGCTGGAGCTGCTGTCCGGCATGGCCCTGACCTTCCGCTACATGTTCAAGCCGAAGGTGACCATCAACTACCCCTACGAAAAGGGGCCCTTGAGCCCCCGCTTCCGTGGGGAGCACGCCCTGCGCCGTTATCCCAACGGCGAGGAGCGCTGCATCGCCTGCAAGCTGTGCGAGGCCATCTGCCCCGCCCAGGCCATTACCATCGAGGCCGAACCGCGCGAGGACGGCAGCCGCCGCACCCGCCGCTACGACATCGACATGACCAAGTGCATTTATTGCGGTTTCTGCCAGGAATCCTGCCCTGTCGATGCCATCGTGGAAGGGGCGAACTTCGAATTCGCCACCGAGACCCGCGCCGAGCTGATGTACGACAAGGCCAAGCTCTTGGCCAACGGCGAACGCTGGGAGCCCGAACTGGCCGCCCGCATCGCCGCCGACGCGCCGTATCGTTGAGGGGTAGACCGATGATGACCAAGTTCCATGGGGGGGCCGCATGATCCAGGCTCTCGTCTTCTACTTGTTCGCCGCCATCGCGGTGGCGGGCGGTGTGATGGTGATCTCGGCGCGCAACCCGGTCCACGCCGTGTTGTTCCTGATCCTGACCTTCTTCAACGCCGCCGGACTGTTCCTGCTGAACGGCGCCGAATTCCTGGCCATGGTGCTGGTGGTGGTCTATGTCGGTGCGGTGGCGGTGCTGTTCCTGTTCGTCGTCATGCTGCTCGACATCAACTATCTGAAACTGCGTGAAGGCTTCCTGCAGTACCTGCCCACCGGCGGTCTGATCGGCCTGATCCTGCTGGTGGAACTGGTGATGGTCTACGGTGGCTGGAAACTGTCGCCCGAGGCGCCGCTGTCGGCCGTCACGCGCATTCCCGCCGCTTCGGCCATGAGCAACACCGACGCCCTCGGCCGTCTCATCTACACCCACTACATCTACCTGTTCCAGGCCTCGGGCCTGATCCTGCTGGTGGCCATGATCGGCGCGATCCTGCTCACCCTGCGCAAGCGTGAAGGCGTGCGCAAGCAGAGCATCTACCGGCAGAACAGCCGCACCAAGGCCAGTTCCGTCGAGATCCGCAAGGTTCAGAGCGGGGGAGGCATCTAAATGTTGCACATTGGTCTGGCCCATTACCTGACCGTCGCGGCGATCCTGTTCACCCTGGGGGTGGCCGGTATCTTCCTCAACCGACGTAACGTCATCACCATCATGATGTCGATCGAGCTGATCCTGCTCGCCGTCAACCTCAACTTCGTGGCCTTTTCCCATGCTCTGGGCGATCTGGTCGGACAGGTGTTCACCATGTTCATCCTGACCGTCGCCGCCGCCGAGGCGGCCATCGGACTGGCCATCGTGGTGGTGTTCTTCCGCAACCGCGGAACGATCGCCGTCGAAGAAATCAATCAGATGAAGGGGTAGGCGGGCAATGTACGCTGCTGTTGTTTTCCTCCCGCTGCTGGGCGCGATCATCGCGGGCTTTTTCGGCCGCAAGATCGGCGACCGGGCCTCGCAAATCGTCACCTGCACCGGTGTCGGCCTTTCGGCATTCCTCTCGCTGGCCATCTTCAACGAGGTGGTGCTGCAGAGCCATGTGGTGACCGTGCATGTTCTGAACTTCCTCAACGTTCAGGGCATCAACGTGTCGTGGGAACTGCGCTTCGACACCCTGACCGCGGTGATGCTGCTGGTGGTCAACTGGGTGTCGTTCATGGTGCATGTCTATTCCATCGGCTACATGCATCACGATCCCAGCGTGCCGCGCTTCCAGTCGTACCTGTCGCTGTTCACCTTCGCCATGCTGATGCTGGTGACGGCCAACAACCTGGTGCAGCTGTTCTTCGGCTGGGAGGGCGTCGGTCTGGCCTCCTACCTGCTGATCGGCTTCTGGCATGAGCGTCCCTCGGCCTCGGCCGCCGCCATCAAGGCCTTCGTGGTCAACCGTGTCGGCGACTTCGGCTTCGCGCTCGGCATCTTCGGCACCTTCATGCTGACCGGCTCGCTGGGCTTCGACGCCATCTTCGCCGCAGCGCCGGCCAAGGCCGCCGTGGTCTTCCACCTGTTCGGCATGGATGTGAACGCCATCACCGCCTGCTGCCTGCTGCTGTTCGTCGGCGCCATGGGCAAGTCGGCCCAGCTCGGCCTGCACACCTGGCTGCCCGACGCCATGGAAGGCCCCACCCCGGTTTCGGCGCTGATTCACGCCGCCACCATGGTGACCGCCGGGGTGTTCATGGTGGCGCGCATGTCGCCGTTGTTCGAATATTCCGATACCGCCCTGATGGTGGTGACCATCGTCGGCGCCTGTACCGCCATGTTCGCCGCCACCATCGGCTGCGTGCAGAACGACATCAAGCGCATCATCGCCTACTCGACCTGTTCGCAGCTGGGCTACATGTTCTTCGCCATCGGCGTGTCGGGCTATCAGGCCGGCGTGTTCCACCTCTTCACCCACGCCTTCTTCAAGGCCCTGCTGTTCCTCGGCGCCGGTTCGGTGATCCACGCCATGTCGGACGAGCAGGACATCCGCCGCATGGGCGGCATCGCCAAGCACATCCCGGTGACCTGCGCCCTGATGTATATCGGCAGTCTGGCCCTGGCCGGCATCGCCCCCTTCGCCGGCCACTATTCCAAGGACGCCATCCTGGAAGCGGCCTGGGGATCTGGCACCGCCGTGGGCCATTTCGCCTACTGGATCGGCGTGGCCGCCGCCTTCCTCACCGCGTTCTACTCCTGGCGTCTGCTCATCCTCACCTTCCATGGCAAGCCCCGTGCCGACGAGCATGTGATGGCCCATGTCCATGAAAGCCCCGCCGTGATGATCGTGCCGCTGCTGGTGCTGGCCGCGGGCGCGGTGTTCGCCGGCTGGGCCGGAGCGGAATCCTTCGTGGGCGCCGGGCGCGAGCATTTCTGGGGTAAGGCCATCCTGCTGCTGGCCTCGCATCCGGCCATGGAAAACGCCGAGCATGTGCCCGCCCTGATCTCCATGCTGCCGGCCATCGCCGCGGTGTCGGGCATCGTGGTGGCCTATCTCTTCTACATGCTGGTTCCGGCGCTGCCGCGGCTTCTGGCCCAGGTCTTCCGTCCGGTGCACCTGTTCCTGCTGAACAAGTGGTATGTGGACGAGCTCTACGACTTCCTGTTCGTCCGTCCCGCCTTCTGGCTGGGCGAGGGCCTGTGGAAGGGGGGCGACGGCGCCCTGATCGACGGCGTCGGTCCCGACGGCGTGGCGGCCGCCACCCGCGATATCGCCCGCCGTTTCTCGGCGCTGCAAAGCGGCTACCTCTACCACTACGCCTTCTCCATGCTGACCGGCGCAGCGGTGTTCGTGACCTGGTATATTGTGAAAGTGGGCTGACGCGCGATGACTGACTGGCCTCTGCTCTCCATCACGACGTTCCTGCCCCTTCTGGGCGCGGCGTTCATCCTGACCATCCGCGGCGAAGAGGCCGCGGTGGCCCGCAACGCCCGGAACGTGGCCCTGCTTACCAGTCTGGCCACCTTCCTGGTGTCTCTGCTGGTGTGGGCGAACTTCAATCCCGCCACGGCGGATTTCCAACTGGTCGATCAGGCCCGCTGGCTGCCGGGTTTCGACATCAACTACAAGATGGGCGTCGACGGCATTTCGGTGCTGTTCGTGCTGCTCTCCACCTTCCTCACCCCCATCTGCATCCTCTCCGCCTGGGAGGCGGTGCAGAAGCGGGTGAAAGAGTACATGATCGCCTTCCTGGTGCTGGAAACCATGATGGTGGGCATGTTCTGCTCGCTGGATCTGGTGCTGTTCTACATGTTCTTCGAAGGTGTCCTCATTCCGATGTTCGTGATCATCGGCGTGTGGGGCGGCCCGCGCCGCGTCTATGCCGCCTTCAAGTTCTTCCTCTACACCCTCCTGGGTTCGGTGCTGATGCTGCTGGCCATTCTGGCCATGTATCATGACGCCCACACCACCGACATTCAGGTGCTGATGACCCACAGCTTCCCGCGGGCCATGCAGACCTGGCTGTGGCTGGCTTTCTTCGCCTCCTTCGCCGTGAAGGTGCCGATGTGGCCGGTGCATACCTGGCTGCCCGACGCCCACGTGGAGGCGCCCACCGCCGGATCGGTGATCCTGGCCGGCGTGCTCTTGAAGATGGGCGGGTACGGCTTCCTGCGCTTCAGCCTGCCCATGTTCCCGCTGGCCTCGCACGATCTGGCCGGAGTGGTCTTCACCCTGTCCATCATCGCGGTGGTCTACACCTCGCTGGTGGCCCTGGTGCAGCAGGACATGAAGAAGCTGATCGCCTACAGCTCGGTGGCCCATATGGGCTTCGTGACCATCGGCATCTTCACCTTCAACATGCACGGCATCGAAGGCTCGATCTTCCAGATGCTGTCGCACGGTGTGGTTTCGGGCGCCTTGTTCCTGTGCGTCGGCGTGGTTTACGACCGCCTGCACACCCGCGAGATCGCCCGCTACGGCGGCCTGGCCAAGAACATGCCGGCCTATGCCCTGGTGTTCATGTTCTTCACCATGGCTTCGGTCGGCCTGCCCGGCACCTCGGGCTTCGTCGGCGAATTCCTGGTGCTGATGGGCGCCTTCGAGGCCGACAACTGGGTGGCGCTGTTCGCCGCCACCGGCCTGATCCTGGGCGCGGCCTACATGCTGTACCTCTATCGCCGCATCGTCTTCGGCAAGCTGACCAAGGACGACGTCAAGGCCATGTTGGATCTGAACCGCCGCGAAGTGCTGATGTTCGTGCCGCTGATCGTCATGGTGGTGTGGCTGGGTGTCTATCCCACCACCTTCCTGCAGCCGCTGCATGCCTCGGTGACCAAGCTGATCAATGACTACCAGCTCGCGCTGTCCGCCGCCCACGCGGTGTCGGTCGCGGTTCGCTGAGAAGGGAGGGGAAAGACGTGTCGGAGTTTCCGAATCTCGTGCCGGCCCTGCCGGAACTGTTCATGGCCGGCTCGGCCCTGGTGCTGCTGCTCGTCGGCGTCTTCGCCAAGAAGGACCTGACCGCCGGGCTGTCGGCCCTGGCCGTGTTCGTGATGATCGTGGCCTGCGCCCTGGTGCCGGCCGCGGGCGCCGGCCACGCCGTCACCTTCAGCGGCCTGTTCGTGGTGGACGGTTTTACGGTGTTCACCAAGCTGATGGTGCTGGTGGCCGCCGCCTTCGCCCTGGCCATGTCGGTGAACTGGCTGCGCAAGGAGCGGGCCGAACGCTTCGAATATCCCGTGCTGGTGCTGCTCGCCACCGTCGGCATGATGATGATGATCTCGGCCAACAACATGATCTCGCTCTATCTGGGGCTGGAACTGCAGAGCCTGTCGCTCTACGTTCTCGCCGCCTTCCAGCGGGATAATGCCAAGGCCTCCGAAGCCGGTCTGAAATACTTCGTCCTGGGCTCGCTGGCCTCGGGCATGCTGCTCTACGGCGCCTCGCTGGTCTACGGCTTCGCCGGCAGTATCGGCTTCGACGATCTGGCCCATGCCTTCGCCCACGGCGCGCCCATCGGCGTGGTGGTGGGTGTGGTGTTCATCCTCACCGCCATGGCCTTCAAGATCTCGGCGGTGCCGTTCCACATGTGGACCCCCGACGTCTACGAGGGCGCGCCCACCCCGGTCACCTCGTTCTTCGCGGTGGCCCCCAAGGTGGCGGCTTTCTCGCTGCTGGTGCGCCTGCTCATCGGCCCCTTCGGCGAACTGGTGCAGCAGTGGCAGCAGGTGGTGATCTTCGTCTCCATCGCCTCCATGCTCATCGGCTCCTTCGCCGCCATCAACCAGAAGAACATCAAGCGCCTGATGGCCTACAGCTCCATCGGCCATGTGGGCTACGCCCTGATGGGTCTGGCGGCCGGCGACGAGGCGGGCATCCGCGGCGTGCTGATCTATCTCTCCATCTACCTGTTCATGAATGTGGGCACCTTCGCCGTCATTCTGTCCATGCGCCACAAGGGTCGCGCCATGGAGAACATCAATGACCTGGCCGGTCTGTCGAAGACCCATCCGGCCATGGCCCTGTGGATGATGGTGTTCATGTTCTCCATGGCCGGCGTGCCGCCGCTGGCCGGGTTCTGGGGCAAGTTCTACGTGTTCATGGCCGCCATCGACAAAGGCCTGATCACGCTGGCCATCATCGGTGTGCTGACCAGCGTGGTGGGCGCCTTCTACTATCTGCGCATCATCAAGATCATGTATTTCGACGAAACCGTCGAAGTGCTGGATCGCGGCGTGGGCGCGGGCCTGGGGGTGATCATGGCGCTGAACGCCCTGCTGATCCTGGCCTTCAGCTTCGTGCCGATGCCGCTGATCTCCACCGCCGGCGCCGCCGCCGCCGCCCTGTTCCGGGGCTGACGGCGGGGGAGCGCCCCGGTGTTTTGAAATATTGGGAGTGCCCCGGAGCGATCCGGGGCACTCTTTTCATCTGGGGGAGATGAAATGCAAGCCGTGCCGCCGCCCTTTCGCCTGCTGTCGTTCGAAAGCCTGGACAGCACCAACGATGAGATTGCCCGCCGGGCCGCGCAAGGGGCTCCCCCCTATCTGGTGGTGACGGCCGCCACCCAGACGGCGGGACGCGGCCGGCGCGGGCGCAGCTGGGTCTCGTCGCCCGGCAATCTGTTCTGCTCGTTTCTGCTGGAAGGCCGGGCCCGGGCCGACGAGGGGCCGCAACTGGCCTTCGTGGCCGCCGTGGCCCTGCAGGACGCCCTGTCGGCGCTGCTGCCGGCGGCGGCCTTCCGCTGCAAATGGCCCAACGACCTGTTGTGTCAGGGCCGCAAGATCTCCGGCATGCTGCTGGAGGCGGCGCGGCCGCATATCATCCTGGGGGTGGGGGTCAATGTGACCGAGGCCCCCAGCCCGGCCCTTTATCCCACCACCTGCCTGCGGGCCCTGGGCAGCGGCGCCACCGCCGTCGAGGTGCTGGCCGGTTTGTGCGAAACCCTGGCGCACTGGCACGGCCTGTGGCTGGCCCAGGGCTTCGCCCCCATCCGTCAGGCCTGGCTGGACCGGGCCACCGGGGTGGGCGGGCCGGTCACGGTGCGCCTGGCCGACGGCGCCGAACGGCAGGGCCGCTTCGCCGGTCTGGACGAGGGCGGCGCCCTGCTGCTGGAAGAGGCGGCGGGGGTGACTCCGATCCTGGCGGGCGACGTGTTTTTTCCCAACTGAACTGATGCGTTTAATAAGCGGTTACGCCGGGCGGCGAATGGCGTAGGATGCCAGCCCGGCGAAGCGGGGCCGATGCATGAGTCCCGCAAGCCGCGAGGATTGCGGAAAAGACGAGGACGTAAGGAATGCTGCTGGCAATCGATTCCGGGAACACCAATATCGTGTTCGCCCTGTTCGACGGCGATAAGGTTCTGGGGGAGTGGCGCTCCTCCACCGACACCAACCGCACCGCCGACGAGTTCGGCGTGTGGCTGACGCAACTGATGGCCATGGAAGGCCTGACCCGCGAGGTGGTGACGGCCTGCATCATCGCCTCGGTGGTGCCGGCGGTGGTGTTCGCCCTGAAAACGGTCTGCCGTAAATATTTCGGCTGCGAGGCCCTGGTGGTGGGCGACGAGGGGGTCAATCTCGGCATCGGCATCAATCTGGACCGCCCCGAGGAAGTGGGCGCCGACCGTCTGGTCAACGCCGTGGCGGCGCACCGCTCGTACCAGGGGGCGCTGCTGGTGATCGATTTCGGCACCGCCACCACCTTCGACGTGGTGGACGAGGCCGGCAATTATTGCGGCGGCGCCATCGCCCCGGGCATCAACCTGTCCTTGGAGGCTTTGCACATGGCCGCGGCCAAGCTGCCGCGGGTGGCCATCGGGCGGCCGCGTACGGTGATCGGCAAGGCCACGGTGCCGGCCATGCGCTCGGGCATTTTCTGGGGCTATTGCGGTTTGATCGAGGGTCTGGTATCCCGCATCAAGAAAGAATTCGGCCGATCCATGACGGTGATCGCCACTGGCGGGCTGGCGCCACTGTTCATGGATGCCTCCGACGTCATCCAGCATCTTGATCCGGATCTGACCCTGCGCGGTCTGCTGGAAATCCACCGTCTGAACGAAGTGAAATGAGCACGAACGAAGAACTGTTGTTCCTGCCCCTGGGGGGCTCGGGTGAAATCGGCATGAACCTGAACCTTTACGGGTTCCGGGGCAAATGGCTGATGGTGGATTGCGGCGTTACGTTCGGCGACAACAGCACGCCGGGGGTCGAGGTGATCATGGCCGATCCGGCCTTCATCGCCGAGCGGCGCAAGGATCTGGTGGGCATCGTGCTCACCCACGGCCACGAGGATCATCTGGGGGCGGTGCAGTGGCTGTGGCCGCAGCTGCGCTGCCCCGTCTACGCCTCGCCCTTCACCGCCGCCCTGCTGCGCAATAAACTGCACGAGGGCAATCTGACGGGGCAGGTGGATCTGCACGAAATTCCCTTGAACGGCAGCGCTCAGATCGGCCCCTTCGCGGTGGAGCTGATCACCCAGACCCATTCGATCCCCGAGCCCAACAGCCTGGCCATCCGCACCAAGGCGGGCACGGTGGTGCATACCGGCGATTGGAAGTTCGATCCGAACCCACTGATCGGCCCCACCGCCGATTTCGAGAAGATGAAGCGCCTGGGCGACGAGGGCGTGCTGGCGGTGGTGGGGGATTCCACCAATGTCTTCACCCCGGGCGCCGCCGGATCGGAAGCGGCGGTGCGCGACAGCCTGACCGAGCTTCTGGGCCGCTATCACGGCAAGATCGCCGTGGCCTGCTTCGCCACCAACGTGGCGCGGGTGGAAAGCATCGCCCTGGCGGCGGCGCGCAACGGCCGCGACGTGGCCCTGGTGGGCCGCTCGTTGTGGCGCATCGAGGCGGCGGCCCGCCAGACCGGCTATCTGAAGGAGGTGCCGCCCTTCCTCACCGAGCACGATGCCGGCTATCTGCCCAACGACAAGATCCTTTATATCTGCACCGGCAGCCAGGGCGAGCCGCGCGCCGCCCTGGCCCGTATCGCCGGCGAGTCCCATCCCCACGTCACCCTGGGCAAGGGCGATGTGGTGATCTTCTCGTCGCGCATCATTCCCGGCAACGAGAAGGAGATTTTCCGCCTGCAGAACCGCCTGAGCCGCCAGGGGGTGGAGGTGGTGACCGAGAAGGACCATTTCATCCATGTCTCCGGCCATCCCGGCCGCGAGGAGATGCGCCGCCTTTATGACTTGCTGCGTCCGGCCATCGCGGTGCCGGTGCATGGCGAAACCCGGCACCAGATGGAGCATGTGGATCTGGCCGAGGCTTGCGGCGTGCCCGAACGGCTGCTGGTGGAAAACGGCGATATGGTGCGCCTGGCCCCCGGCCCGGCGGAAATCGTCGATCACGTCGCCACCGGGCGCCTGGCGGTGGACGGCAGCCGCCTGGTGCAGATGGACAGCGAGATCATGCGCAGCCGCCATCGCATGCTGCATAACGGCAGCGCGGTGGTGACGGTGGTGCTGGACCGGGTGGGCCGCCTGCTGGGCGATCCCCAGGTCAGCGCGCAAGGGCTGTTGGACGCCAGCCTGGAGGCCGACGAGCACGAGGCGGTGGTGGAGGCGGTGCGCGAGGCCGTCAACGCGCTGCCGCAGATGGCGCGCGGCAACGACGATGTGGTGAAGGAGGCCGCCCGCCTGGCGGTGCGGCGGCATTTGAAGAGCAGTCACGGCAAAAAGCCGCTGACCGAGGTGCATCTGGTGCGGGTGTGATCCCCCGCCCGGAACGACGTGAACCAGACCAACGGGAGTATTTTCCATGATCGGCAAACTGAACCATGTGGCCATCGCCGTGCCCGACCTCGACGCCGCCGTGCGCACCTACCGCGACGTGCTGGGCGCCCAGGTGTCGGCCCCGGTGGCGCAGCCGGCCCACGGCGTCACCGTGGTGTTCGTGCTGCTGGAAAACACCAAGGTGGAGCTTTTGCACCCCTTGGGAGAAAAATCGCCGATCCAGGGCTTCCTCGACAAGAACCCCTCGGGCGGCATTCATCACGTCTGCTACGAGGTGGCCGATATTTTGGCCGCCCGCGACAAGCTGAAGGCCAGCGGCGCCCGCGTGCTGGGCGACGGCGAACCGAAGATCGGCGCCCACGACAAGCCGGTGCTGTTCCTGCATCCCAAGGATTTCAACGGCACCCTGGTGGAACTGGAACAGGCCTGATGAGCTGGTATTGTGATGTGGCGCCGGGCCATCCGTGGCACGGCCCCTATCACGACCGGGAATACGGCTTTCCCCTGTCCGGCGATCAGGCGCTGTTCGAGCGCCTGTCGCTGGAGGTGTTCCAGGCCGGCCTGTCCTGGCTGATCGTGCTGAAGAAGCGCGACGCCCTGCGGGCCGCCTTCCGCGCCTTCGATCCGGCCCTCGTGGCCGCCTTCGGGCCTGAGGATGTGGCGCGGCTGCTGGCCGATGCCGGCATCATCCGCAACCGCCTGAAAATCCTGGCGGTAATCGAAAACGCCCGCCGCCTGCTGCGCCTTAGGGCCGAGCACGGCTCCTTCGCCGCCTGGATGGACCGGCAGGGGGATCTGTCCAAGGAGGAGTGGGTGGCCCTGTTCCGCCGCACCTTCAAATTCATGGGCGGCGAGGTGGTGGGCGAGTTCCTGATGAGCGTCGGCCGCCTGCCGGGGGCGCACCGCCCCGATTGCCCGGTCCAGGCCGAGATCGCGGCGGCGCGGGCGCAGCCGCTTCCCTGATCAGAAGCGGTGCACCAGCAGGATGCGCCCGATATTTTCGTCGAAATGCGTGGCCACCAGGGCGCCCTGGTTGTTGTAGCCGTCGGCCGGGCTTAAGCGGACGAAATCATATTCGGCCTTCATGCCCCAGCGGCTGGTGCCGAACGGCACTTCCACACCGGTGCCGACGATCAGGCCCGAGGCCAGTTTGTCGTAGTTGGTTTCGGCGCCGTTGCTGTCGGGAGAGCTGCTTTGCACCTTGATCTGGCCCAGGGCCAGGCCGCCGGAGATATAGGGCAGGAAATGGCGGCCGACATCGTAGCCCAGGCGCATGCGCAGGGTGCCCAGCCAGGGGTTGCTCACCTTGTTGGAAACGGTTTGGCCGGGCGGCGTGCTGTCGCTGGTGCCGCTATTGGCCATGAAATCGGCCTCGACCCCCAACACCACGTGATTGAACTGCTTGCCGAAGCCGAAACCATAGCTGCCGACAAGGCCGTTGATGGCGGTGGTGCCGTTAACGTCGCGTTCCTCCACATGGCCGAACCGCCCGCCCAGACCGATCTGGTCATAAATGCCGCCCCAGTGATCGGGGCTGAGGCTGAAGGTGGGCAGGGTCATGCCGCCCGGCAGGTCGGCGGCCAGAGCCGGACCCGAGGCCAGCAGGGCCGTGGTCAGGGCAAGAGCGGCCAGACGGGGAAGGCGGGACGGGAACATGGAGCGGCTCCTTTCGGGTTGGTCCGCCTGTCATACTCTTCCGGGGGAAAAGCGCCAACAGGAATACGTTCTGGGAGGGGCCGGTTGACAACCTGTAACAGTCTGGGCACTCTCCGCTCACCATTTCGGATGACGAACCATGCTGTCTGCAAAAGCAAAATATGGCCTGAAGGCCATGCTGCACCTGGCCGAGCGGGAGGGGCAGGGCGGCGTGCAGGGCGCGGATATCGCCGCGACCCAGACGATTCCCAAGAAATTTCTCGACGCCATTCTGCTGGAGCTGAAAAATCAGGGCCTGCTCTATAGCAAGAAGGGCAAGGGCGGCGGCTATACCCTGGCCCGTCCGGCCGCCCGCATCACGGCCGGGCAGATCATCCGCATTCTCGACGGCCCGCTGGCGCCCATTCCCTGTGTCAGCGTGTCCTCCTACCGTCCCTGCACCGATTGCGGCGACGAGGCCGCCTGCCAGATCCGCCGCGTCATGCAAAAGGTGCGCGACGCCACCGCCGAAATTCTCGACAACACCACGCTCAAGGAAATGATGGGGGAGCGCAAGGCCCCCCTGATCATGAACTACGATATCTGATCCTTATACCAAATCCCGTTGATCGGACCCGATCACCGGAGCCCCTCACGCGGCGGGCGGCTTGCCTAACGCGGCATCAGCCGCGCGTCGCGATGAGCCCCGCTCACCGCGACTTGGTTTTACGATTCCTCCAGACCGGCCAGGGCCATCTCGCGCTCCTCGGGTTCGGCCGCCTCCTCGTGGCGGCGTTCCGCCGGCATCACCATCAGCGCGTAGACCAGCAGGGCGGCCACGGCGAACAGCGTCATGGTGGCGGTCATGGAGAGGATGGTGCGGCCGTCGTTCAGTTCGGCCACCAGGGCCGAGGCCAGGGCGCCGCCGGCCATCTGGGTGAAGCCCAGCGAGGCTCCGGCCACCCCGGCGATCTCGGGCAGGGGATGCAGGGCGCCGTGGGCGGCATTGGGCGCGATCAGTCCGTAACACAGGGTGGTCAGCACCAAAAGCGGCAGGAACAGGGCCACGCTGGGGGCGCCGGTCAGGGTCAGCACCGCCAAGAGCCCGCTGCCCAGGGCGGCGCCGCCCAGACCCAGGCCCAGCGGCACGGTGGCGGAGACATGACGGTGGCTGAGCTGGCCGCTGAGAAAGGCCCCGGCCATGATGCCGAGGGCGGTGCAGGCGAAGGTGAGGGCGTAGCGCCCCGCCGACAGGCCCAAAAGCTGGATCATCAAAAAGGACGAGCCCGAGACATAGGCGAACATGCAGCCGAAGGCCAGGCCGTTGATGAGGATATAGCCGAAGGCCAGACGATGGCCCAGCACCCGGCGGTAATTGGCGGCGACACGGCCGAGATCGAGGGCGCCGGGATCGGGGGTGGGCAGGGATTCCGCCAGCCCCAGCCACACCGCCAGGGTCAGGGCCAGGCCGCCCGCGGCCAAGGTGGTATAGATGGCCGGCCAGGGCAGCAGCGCCAGGATCCAGGCCCCCAGGGTGGGGGCGATCATGGGCGCCACGCCCAGCACCAGATTGACGTAGGAAAGCTTGGTGCGGGCGCGGTGGCCGTCGAACAGGTCGCGCACCATGGCGAACACCATCACCATGCCGGCGCCGGCGCCGCAGCCCTCGGCGAAGCGGGCCGCCAGCAGGCTTTCCAGGCTGGGGGCCACGGCGCAGGCCAGGCTGGCCAGGGCGAACAGGCCGCAACCGGCCAGCAGCACCGGGCGGCGGCCGTAACGGTCGGACAGCGGGCCGAACAGCAGTTGCGCCGAGGAGAACCCGGCCATGAACAGGCTCAAGGTCAGGGTGACGTCGCCGATGGAGCGGTGCAGGCTGGCGGCGATATGGCCCAGGGCGGGCAGGGCCATATCGATGGAGAGCGGCGGCAAGGCTCCCAGCGCCCCCAGCAGCAGGGTGAAGGCCAGGGTCTCGGGGTGAATACGGCGCATGAAACCTCCCAGTTTTTATAATCTCGATATTTCGCCAAATATGAATGATTTCGCGTTTTGTCGAGAGATGGGAATTGCCCGTTTCGTGCAACAGACCGTTGCCGGAATGAGAACGGCCCCGCTCAGCCTTGCTTCAGATGCACCACCCGTTGGGGATAGGGAATGCCGATACCGGCCTGGCCGAGGACGGCGACGATGCGGAAGCGCAGATCGCTGGCGATGGCCGAGGCGTCGGCGTCATCGGCATAGTCGATCCAGTAGCGCAGGGTGAATTGCAGGGCGTCGTTGCCGAAATCCGACAGCAGCACCTGGGGGGCGGGGTTTTGCGACACCATGGCATGGCAGGTGGCCACCGCCTTCAAAAGCTCGGCCACCCGCTCGGGATCGGCGTCGTAATCGACGCCGACGCTGACGGTGCGCCGGACCTGGGCGGTGGAATAGGTCCAGTTGGTGACGTTGTTCTCGATGAAGGTGGAATTGGGCACCAGCACCTCGATGCCGTCGCTGGTGCGCACGGTGGAGGAGCGGATATTGATATGGGTGACCGTGCCCACCACGTTGCCCACCTCGACGATATCGCCCACCCGCAGGGGGCGCTCCACCAGCAGCATGATGCCGCTGATCATGTTTTTCAGCAGATTCTGGGTGCCGAAGCCGACGCCGATGGCCAGGGCGCCGCCCAGGAAGGTGAACACCGTCAGCGGAATGTTGGTGGCGTAGAGGGCCACCAGCACCATGATGGTGGTGGCGAGCAACTGCGCCCAGCGTCCCACCGTGGCGGCATGGCTGGCCGAGGCGCCCAGGCGCTTGACCGCCAGCCCGCGCACGCCGCGGATGATGCGGCGGCTGATCAGGGCGCCCAGAATGACCAGCACCACCACGCCGATGCTTTTGCCCACGGTAACGCTGCGCACCGCCACGATCTTGCGGCCGTCCACCTCCAGGGTGTCCTCGGCGGTGAAAAGTTCGAAATTCCACAGGTCCACCAGGGCATGGCGCACGGTGGCGGCGGCGCCGCGCAGCCAGTCGCCCAACTCGCCGACGCGGGTCTGGGCCTGATAATCCTCGCGCCACAGGGTCAGGGTGCGCAACAGGTCGCCCACCGCCTGTTCGGTGTCGCTCAAGGTTTCGCTACGTTCCACATAGGCGTCGCGCAGATCCTTGCTCAGCACCTTCTGGGTGCGGCTCTGATCACCGGGGCCGGAGGCGCTTTCATCGCCCATGCGGCGCGAGCGCAGATATTCGTCCTGGATATAGCGGTTCCAGCTTTGCAGGCGGGAAATCAACTGGTTCAGCCGTTGCAGCGCGTCTTCGCGCTTGTCGGCGTCGTGGGAATTGATCAGGGTCCAGCGCAATTGCCAGCCGGTGCGTTTCCAGTCCAGCGCCTCCAGGATGTGCTGGATGGTTTCGCGCCGGAGATCGGCATTGTCGGCCTGCAGGCGGCGCAGTTCCACGGTTTGGGTGAGGATGGCCTGGCGGCCGACGGCGGCGGGGCTGTTGTTGCTCTTGAAGGCGGCCTGCTGGCGCTGGGCCTCGGCCAGGGCGTTGCGGGCCTGGGAGACCGCCTGCTGCGACTGGCGCAGCCGTTCTTCCAGCAGATCGCGCTGCTTATCGAGATCGGCCAGCACGCTGTCGAGATCCTGCTGACTGAAGGTGCTGTGCGCCAGCACCACCGTCAGCTGTTTCTGGTAGAGCTCGGCCAGGGATTGCTGTTCCGCCGCCTCGGCCTGGGCCAGCATCAGGGCGGAGCGGCAGGCATTCATGGTGGCGGCGGCGGCGCGGGCGCGCAGGCGCTGGCGTTCCTTCGGCCAGTCGTCGCCGCCCTTGCCGGCGGCGGCGGTCTTTTCCTCGGCCTGGCGCAGGGCCACGTCGGCGTCGGAGAGATCCTTGGCGCTTTCATCGATGGTCTGGTTCAGCAGGGCGGCGCGCGAGGTGGCGGCATCGGCCTGGGATTGGGCGGTGGCCAGGGCTTGGCGGATGCGGTCCACCATCATGATGGAATAGGGCGGCGGCGTATCGAAGCCGCTCCAGGCGCGGGTGCGGGCCACCTGCTCGCCCACCCGCTTGCGGGCGTCGTCCAGGCGGTGCAGCTGATCGCGCTCCTGTTCCAGCAGGGTCACGGTCTGGGCCAGCAGATGCTGGCGTTCCAGCGCCTGTTCCAGGGCGGGGCCGCCCGAAGGAAGGTCCACCTGATTGGCCTGGCGGAATTCGGCGCGGGCCTGATCCAGCGATTGTTGCGCGGCGGCGTCCCACACCAGATCGGTTTGCGGGTCGGCCAGAGCGGGGCGGGCCAGCAGCAGGCAGGCCGCCAGCAGCAGAAAACGGATTATGGGCATGGTGCGGCGGCGTTACCCTGGTGTAACCGTCGCAGGCTTTCCGCCACATCGGCGGCCATGCGCCGCGCCCCTTGCGCCAGCAGGGCGGCCTGGGCGTCGGCGTCGGCGGTGCCGGCGGCGGGCAGATGCACGGCGGCGCGGCAGACGGCGCCCAGGCCGGCGGGCAGCGGGCGCAGACTCCAGGCGGCGGCCACATCGGCGCCGTCGGGGCCGCTTTCGAAGCGCTCCAGGCGCAGGGCCAGGCGGTATTGCGGCAGCGGGCTGGCGGCGGCGGGCAGCGGCGCCTGATAGGTGTCGGCGGCCCGGGTTTGCCGCCACAGGGCATCGTCGACGATCTGGCGCACCTCGTCGGGCAGGGGGGCCACCCATTGCGCCTCCTCATGCACCACCACATCGCCATTGGCGGCGCGGGTGACCAGTTCCGGCCGGTTCAGCCGTTCGGGCAGGGCGATGGGCAGCACCTCCACCAGCAGCTCCGCCGCGCCCGAGGGGGCGGGGGCCGCCGGACGCGGCAGCGACAGGTAATGCACCGGCGGCGAGCCGGCGCAGCCGGTGAGCAGCGCGACGGCCAGGGCCAGCAGGGCCGGCAGCGGCGTGTGACGTCGGATCATGGGGTGTCGTCCCTCTTGCCGCGCACCAGCGATTCCGGCTGGCGTTGCAGGGTGTCGGTCAGGGTTTTCAGCGAACGGGCCACCGCCGAGAGATTTTGCAGGGCGGCACGGCTGTCCTGCTGCAGCGGCGCGTCGGGGGACAGGGTCTGTTGCAGGCTGTCCACGGCGGCGCGCATCTCCTTCAGGCTGTCCCGCACTTCGGGCAGGACCTGGCGGTTGGTTTGCTGTTCCAGGCTTTCCAGATGCCGCAGGGCGCCATCCATCGAGGTCAGGGTATGGTGCATGTCCTCGGCCAGTTGGTCCAGCGGCAGTTTGTTCAGCTTCTGCAGCAGGGCCTGGATCTGGCCCTGCATGGCTTCGAGATCGCCGGGAATGGTGGGCAGCTGCGCCGGGGTGGCCTTGGCATCGAAATGGCCGGGCGGGGCGTTGGGGAAAAAGTCCAGCGCCACGTAAAGCTGGCCGGTGAGCAGGCTGCCGGTGCGCAGCTGGGCGCGCAGGCCGCGCCGCACCAGATCGGCCACCACCGCCGGGCGGGTGCGGGCGTCGGCCAGCGGGGTCTGGCCGTTGTGGCCGCCGGCCAGGCGGTCGGGGTAAAGCTCGGTATTGACCAGGGCGTAGTAATCGCGGGCGGCGGCATCGTACTGAATGGCGATGGAGGTGACCTGGCCGATATCGACGCCGCGGAAATCCACCGGCGCCCCCACCGTAAGGCCGCGGATCGACTGATGGAAATGCAGCGACACGGTGACCGGGGTGCCCGAGGGCGCCCGCATGGCCTGGCCATGATCGGCGGCCAGGGTGAATTGATGGCCGTTGTCCGCCACCGGGGTGTGATCGACATCGCCCGGGGTTTCGAAGGCGACGCCGCCGGCCAGAATGGTGGCCAGGGATTGGGTTTCCAGCTTCAGGCCGTCGGCGCCCAATTGCAGATCGACGCCGCTGGCGTGCCAGAAGCGGCTGCCGTTGGTGACGAAGCGGTCATAGGGAGCGTTGATGAACACCCCCAGCAGGATGTGATGGCCGTCGGGCTGCAGGGCGTAGCGTTCCACCCGGCCCACATTGATGCGGTGGAAATAGACCGGCGAGCCCACATCCAGCGAGCCGATATCGTCGGCCAGCAGGGAATAGCGGTGGCCGGGCACGTCGGAGCCCACCACCGGCGGGGTTTCCAGCCCGACGAAATGGGTTTTGCCGTTGCCCGTGCGGCCGCCGTCCACACCGATATAGGCCCCTGACAGCACGGTTTCCAGGCCCGAGACGGCGGCGCCGGCCAGGCGCGGCCGCACCACCCAGAAGCGGCTGTCGGCCGAGGCGAATTCCCGGGCCTCGGCGGCGAGATCGATGGTCACCAGCACCTTGGAGCGGTCCTTGGCGATGCGCACGGCCCGCACCTGGCCCACTTCCACGTCCTTGAAGCGCACCTTGGTCTTGCCGGGTTCGATCCCCTGGGCGGTGAGGAAGCTGACGATGATGGTGGGGCCGCGCCCGAGCACGGTTTGCAGCACCAGCCCGCCGCCGGCCAGCAGGGCCAGCAGCGGCAGCAGCCATACCAGCGACAGACGTCGCCGTCGCCGCTCCACCATCGGTCGGGGGAGGGAGTCCGGTATTTGCGGATCGGTCATTCCTTGTCCTCGGCGCTATCCCACATCAGGCGGGGATCCAGGGTCAACGCGGCCAGCATGGTCAGAACCACCACGGCGCCGAAGGGCGCCGCGCCCGGTCCGGCCTCGATCAGGCCCATATTTTGAAAGCGCACCAGCCCGGCCATCAGCGCCACCACGAACATGTCGAGCATGGACCAGCGGCCGATCACCTCCACCAGGCGGTAAAGCCGGGCGCGCTGGTGAATGGATTGGCCCTTGGGGTGGGCGGCGCTATGGGTGAGGTAGGCCAGGCTGATCAGCTTCATCAGCGGGATCAGGATGCTGACGGTGAAGATCAGCACCGCCAGCCCGCGCGAGCCGGTGGCCCAGAAATAGAGAATGCCGCTGAGGATGGTGTCGCGCTGGGTGCCGAACAGGGTGGTGGTTTCCATGATGGGCAGCAGATTGGCCGGCACGTAAAGAATGGCGGCGGCGATCAGCAGGGCCCAGCAGCGGGTCAGGCTGTCGGGCTGGCGGCTGGAGAGGGCGCTTCTGCAGCGCGGGCAAAACCCGTCCCCGGTTCCCTGCACCACTAGGCCGCAGCGGCGGCAGCCGGTCAGCCCCAACTCGCGGGCGGTGGGATGGAGGGCGCTCATTGGGCCTCGTCCATCAGGCGGCGCAGATCGAAATGGGCCATCACCAGCAGCAGGAAGGCCGAGAGGCCGAAAGCCCACAGGGCGCCGCCGGCCACCACCCGGGCCGAGTGCGACAGCTTGACCAGCGACACCAGAACCCCCAGCACGAACACCTCGGTCATGCCCCAGGGCCGCAAGGCCGAAACCAGGCGGAACAGCGGCGCCTGCAGGCGGGGGCGGCCCGGCGTCAGCAAAAGGGCCAGCATCAGCGTCACGTCCAGCAAGGGGAACAGCATGCCGGTGCCCAGCACCAGCGCCGCCAGGGTCAGGCGTCCCTCGTCGAACAGCACCAGGATGCTGCCCAAGAGGGTGGTGCTGCTGGGGATGCCGTTGATGCTCATATCGATGATGGGCAGGCAGTTGGCGATGATCAGGGTGATGAGGGCGGTGAGGCTGATGGCCAGCATCTGTTCGGGATGCAGACGGGGGCGGCGGTAAAGTTCGGCGCCACACCGCAGGCAATGGGCCGATTCGCCCACGGCCAGGGGCACGCGGCGGTGCAGGCTATCGCATTCCCGGCAGGCGATCAGCGAGGGCGAGGGGGGCAAGGCTGGAGTTCCATCAAGCGGCGGATCTTAAACCGCAACCGCACCATATCACCGCCGCGCCGCCGGGAGTAGAGCGCGCATGAAAATAAGGACATGTTTTTTCAGGAGGCAACGCTCCTCCCGGTCCCGGCCTGCCGGGACGTGTGTCCGGCAGGCCATGGCGGTTTTAATCCAGCGGATATTCGCCCTTGTCGGCGTTCTTGTGGCAGGCCAGGCAATTGGCCTTGGATTTGGCGGCGGCGAAGCGGGTGTGGCCCACGCCGCCATGGCGCATCAGCCACCACGACTGCTGGGTGATGCGCAAAAGGCCGGGCAGGCTGTCGCCGGCATTGGCGTCGTAATAGGCCTTGATGGTGTCCACGGTCTGGGGCGGCAGGCTGGCGTCCTCGCCGAAGTGATGGCTGAGATCGCCCAGGATCTTGTCCCAGGTGGAGGCGCCCAGGAATTTGGGCTGGTAGGCCATGTGGCAGGCGCCGCATTCCTTTTTCACCACGGGATTGGTGATGGCGGGAACCGTGTTCAGCCGTTCGGCCAGAACCGGCGTGCTGAACAGGGCGGCGGCCATCACGGCCAGGGTGAAGCGGGGCAATCGCATTTGCGGGATCCTTCCGACGGACAACGTAAGGTTAGCGTGATTGGAGATACGTGATGTAATCGCCTTTTTCCAGCGCGGTGCAGTCGCGGCCGATGATTTCCTTGCAGTTGCGGCCGAACCACTTCTCGGTGTTTTCGAGCGCGGTGAAGCGTTTGGGATTGGCCGAAACCGCCACCGGGTCGATGGGGCGGCCGGTGCGGGCGTTCTCTCCCGGCTTGGTGGGATCGGCGCCGTGGCAGGCGGCGCAGGCCTGGATATCGGCGCGGCGGGCCTTAAGGTGGCGGCTGCTGTAGAGCAGTTCGCCGCGGGCGGCGGAGAACCCGGTGAAATTGGCATCGGCCTTGCGCGCCTGGGCGGCATAGGCGGCCAGAACAGCGGCGCGGCCGGCGCTGTTCTGGTCGGCCCAGGCGGCGGGGGCGAGGACGACGGCAAAAGAAAGACAGAGGGTACAGGTCAGCAGGGTGCGGATGGGCATGGTTCCCCTGTTCATGGAGCGGGTATGTGAATGGCTTGCGGAGTAAACAGGCCGGATGTGGCATCACGATGGCAAGCCGCGCAATTTTCCGACGTTTTGATGGCGGCGCGCTGAAATACCGCCGGGTCCAGGTGGCGATGCTTGCGCTTCCACCAGGAATTGGAGCTGAGCAGGCCGTCGGCGGCCAGAGGCGCCCGGCCCAGGCGATGGGAGGCCAGGGTATCCCACTGTTCGGCGGCGTTGGCGGTCAGCCATTGGGCGATGGCGTCGCGGCGCTGCGGCGGCAGGCCGGCGTTCTCGCCGTAGTGAGTGTCGAGATGGGCCATCACCTGCCGCCAGGAGTCGGCCGAGAGCAGGCTGGGGTGATAGGCCATGTGGCAGGTGCCGCATTCCTGCGCATAGGCCGGCAGCGGGGGCAGGGGATGCCAGCCGGCCTTGGGCAGATGGCTCAAGGCCATGCCGCCGCCCACGGTGGCGGCCACGGCCAGCGCGGCCAGCGGCGCCGCCCAGGGCGCGCGGGGGCGCGGCGTCGGGCTGCCGTCCGGGGCCCGCTTCCAGCCGGTGAGCATGGCGCCGATCAGCCATTCCCGCAAAAGCCGGCTTTCCACGATCACCCCCAGGATATGGGTGGCGGCCAGAACCATCAGCAGGTTGGCGGCGGCCTCGTGCAGCTCCTTCACCGCCATGGCGGCGTCATAGGGCATGAAGAAGGCGAAGGGGCCCAGTTTCAGCATGCCGCCCACGGTCAGGAGGCCGCTGCCCACCAGCAGGGTCAGGGTCAGCAGCAGGGCCAGGATCATCGCCCCGCCGGCGGGATTATGGCCGATGCTGGCGTGCGGCCGTCCGGCGAGCACCGCGCGCACATGGGCGATCACCGCGCCGGGTTTGGGGCAAAATCCCGGCCAGCGGCTGTGCTCGGGGCCGAAAAAGGCCCAGACCAGGCGGAAGACCAGCAGGGCGGCCAGCAGATAGCCGGCGGCGAAATGCCAGGCCAGCCAGCGCGACGGCAGCAGAAAACCGGTGACGGCACAGGTGGCGACGCCGGCCACCAGCAGCCAGTGGAACAGTCTGGTGGGAAGATCCCATACACGTAAACGCATGTTCGTCTCGCTTTCCGGTATAGCAACAAGGTGTGCCGTTCTCCGTTCCCGAAACCGCAGGCTGGGAGAGAGCGCCTTGTTGATCAACTTGATTCCGATTGTGACGCGGAAGTGTAGCAAATTTGTAAATGCAACTTAACCCCGGTTCGATTGCGGGCGGGCTTAAGGTCCGGCCCGGGACTGGGTCGTATCGCCGTCCGGCACGGATGACCGCCGGCCGAACGGTGTTCTTGAGGATGGACGTACGTGGAGTATGAAATCCAGGACCGGGATGGTCTTAGTGAAATTTTTTTAAAAGGCCGTCTGACCTTCGACGGCAATGCGGAGTTCCGCCATATGCTGCGGACGGTGGAAGCCGTTCCGGCCCGCGCGGTGGCGCTGGACCTGGCGGGGCTCGACTACATGGATACCACGGGCATGGGAATGATTTTGCTGCTGCAAGACAGCGTGGCGGCAAAAGGGGGCAGTTTGTCATTGCGTCATCAAACCGGCCAGGTGCAGCGCCTGCTGTCCCTGTGCCGCTTCGATGAGCTGACATCCGGGTTACACGCGAACTGAAGGGAACTGCTCATGACTGATCTCTCAGAAGCCACCACGGCCGAACGCTGGCTGACCGGCGGCGAGTCGCTGCTCGGCCGCCTGCGCGGCACCGATTGGGGACGCGCCTGGGCCGAAGGCAGCTTTCCGCTGCTCTCCGATCTCCGGGTGGGGATGCGCGTCAATCTCCTGCTGGCGGTGGCCCTGGTTTCGGCGGCGGTCTTCGCCACCGTTTCCTATTTCGGCGAACAGACGATTTCCCAGGCCATCAGCGACCAGACGGCCTATCACCGCATGGGGGATCTCACCTCCGACATCCGCGCCGACATGCTGGGGATGCAGGTGGAGGAGGAGGCCTTCCTGCGCACCCGCAACAAGGATCTGATCGCCCGGCATCAGCGGACCACGGCGGCGGTGAAAACGGCGCTGGCGGCGCTGGCGGCGCTGCCCATCACCCGGCCGGTGGCCAAGGACGTCGAGACCCTGCGCAAGGACATCGCCGGCCTGGATACGCAGTTCGGCGCCATCGCCGCCCAGGAAACCGAGCTGGGCCTGGGCGAGAACGACGGCCTGCGCGGCGCCCTGCACAAATCGGTGGCGGCCATGGAGGACGAACTGAAGGTGTGGCCCAACCAGGACGGCCTGTGGAACAAGATGCTGGGCATGCGTCAGGCGGAAAAGGATTTCATGCTTTACGGCGGCGACGAGCCCCTGGGGCATTTCCGCAAATTCAGCATCGAGTTCGATCTCAAGCTGGGCGACTCCGGCGTGCCGCCCAACACCGCCACCCTGTTCCGCACCCTTCTCGGCAAATACAGCCACGACATGGGGCAGTTCGTCGAGGTGTCCACCGCCCTGGACACGCAGGTGCAAGAGCTGCGCGCCCACACCGACGCCGTGCGACCGGTGATCGGACGGCTGTTCCTTTATGCCCGCGACGGCGCCACCCGGGCCTCGGTCTTCCAGCAGGACACCCGCAGCGCCACCTTGCGCCAGAACGGCATCGCCGCCGTGCTGGCCCTGCTCACCTTCTTCTTCTGGTCGCTGATCCTGTCGCGCAGCATCGTCTCGCCGCTGCGTCTGATCGAGCGGGTGATGGAGCGGGTGGTGGGCGGCGAAACTGACGTCAAGGTGCCCTGTACGGTGCGCAAGGACGAAATCGGCGACATGGCCCGCGCCGTCGAAGTGTTCAAGGACAACGCCCTGGCCATGGTGGCCCTGCAGCGCGATCATCAGCAGTTGATGGAAAGCGCCGAGGTGGAGCGTCAGGCCGCCATGGACAGCCTGGCCGACCATTTCGAGGCCACGGTGAAGAACGCCGTGGACACGGTGGGGGCCGGTTCGCTGGCCATCGCCCGTACCGCCAGCGGCGTGGCCTCGCACGGGCGCAACAGTTCGCAGAACCGCTCCTTGAGCGTGGCCGAGGCGGCGGTGAAGGCCCAATCCAGCGTGCAGGCGGCGCTGGTGGCCGCCGACGAGCTGGCCGCCTCCATTCACGAAGTGGCCGGGCTGGTGCAGGAATCCGACCGCATCGCCAAATCGGGCGAGGGCAAGCTGGAGCAGGTGGACCGTCAGGTGACCACCCTGGCCTCGGCGGCTCAGGAAATCGGCGCGGTGCTGGAACTGATCAACCGCATCGCCCAGCAGACCAACCTTTTGGCCCTCAATGCCACCATCGAGGCGGCGCGGGCCGGCGAGGCCGGCAAGGGCTTCGCCGTGGTGGCCGGCGAGGTGAAGCATCTGGCCAACCAGACCGCCCAGGCCACCGAACAGATCGCCGCCCAGATCAGCGCCATCCAGCAGGCAGCGGGCGATACCAACCAGACCCTGTTGACCATCGGCGATACCATCCGCCATGTCTCCGACATCACCATGACCGTGCACAACGCCATGGGCCGTCAGGCCGAGGCCACCGATCGCATCGTCGGCTGCGTGCGCACGGTGGAAGCGGATTCGGCCATCGTCGCCGAAGGGGTGGTGGCGGTGACCCGTTCGGCCGCCGTCAGCTGCGGTTCGGCCATCCGGGTGCTGTGGGGCGCCAACGATCTGGCGCAGCCGGTGGAGATGCTGAAAGGCGAGGTGGAGGCCTTCCTGATGCGCGTGCGCGGCTGAGACGAGGCCGCTTCAAGAGAAAACGCCGCCCGGCGGGTCCGGGCGGCGTTTTTTTGTGTGCGATCCTACTTGTCCTCGTCGATGCGTTCGCGCATGTGGCCGTCCTGGGGCACGCCGCCGCCGGCGCACAGTTCCTTATGAGTGGAACAGATGCACTGGGTGGCCAGCAGGATGCGCTGCCCGTGGGCGGTGGCGTCGGGGGCCTTGGCGCGGGCGCTGGCCAGGCAGGCGCTGATATCGGCCTCCACCGTCTTGTTGGGCTTGAAACTTTCCTCGGCCCCGGCCGGAGCGGCGGCAAGCAGCAGGGCGGACAAGGCGAGCAAGGCGGCGGATACGGTCCTGGCCATGAAAAAATCCCCTGAAGAAAAGATGATCCGGCAATTCTTAACCGTCCTTTGTGGCGAAAAATAGCCCGTCGTGGCGATCGTATGACGATTTTCCGTGTCCGCTCTCTTTCCTTCCCGGGCCGGGAAGGCTATCTTCGGCAACGCACTTCGCACACTCTTCCTGCAAAAGTCAGTGCTTCAGAGGATCGCCGGTTATGCCTGAATATCGTTCCCGTACCTCCACCCACGGCCGCAACATGGCGGGCGCGCGCGGCCTGTGGCGCGCCACAGGCATGACGGACGGCGATTTCGGCAAGCCCATCATCGCCATCGCCAATTCCTTCACCCAGTTCGTGCCCGGGCATGTGCATCTGAAGGATCTGGGCCAGATGGTGGCGCGCGAGATCGAGAAGGTGGGCGGCGTGGCCAAGGAGTTCAACACCATCGCCATCGACGACGGCATCGCCATGGGCCATGCCGGCATGCTCTATTCGCTGCCGTCGCGCGAGGTGATCGCCGATTCCGTCGAATACATGGTCAACGCCCATTGCGCCGACGCCCTGGTCTGCATTTCCAACTGCGACAAGATCACCCCCGGCATGCTGATGGCGGCGCTGCGCCTCAACATCCCCACGGTGTTCGTCTCGGGCGGGCCGATGGAGGCGGGCAAGGTGAAACTCTCCGACGGCAAGACCCACGCCGTGGATCTGATCGACGCCATGATCGCCGCCGCCGACGACAAGGTGAGCGACGCCGACGTCGCCGCCTACGAGGAATCCTCCTGTCCCACCTGCGGTTCCTGCTCGGGCATGTTCACCGCCAATTCCATGAACTGCCTGACCGAGGCCCTGGGCCTGTCGCTGCCGGGCAACGGCTCTTTGGTGGCCACTCACGCCGACCGCAAGGAACTGTTCTTAAGCGCCGGGCGGCTGGCGGTGGAACTGGCGCGGCGCTATTACGAGCGGAACGACGACAGCGTGCTGCCGCGCGCCGTCGCCACGTTCGAGGCCTTCGAGAACGCCATGACCCTGGATATCGCCATGGGCGGCTCCACCAACACCGTGCTGCATCTGCTGGCCGCCGCCAACGAGGCCGGGGTGAACTTCACCATGGCCGATATCGACCGTTTGAGCCGCCGCGTGCCCAATCTGTGCAAGGTGGCGCCTTCGGTGCCCGATATCCATATGGAGGACGTGCACCGCGCCGGCGGCATTTTCGGCATTCTGGGCGAACTGGACCGCGCCGGTCTGCTGAACCGCGACGTCAAGACGGTGCATGCGCCGTCGCTGGGCGCCGCCATCGCCAAATGGGACATCACCCAGGCCAACGAGGCGGCGGTGGAAGTGCTCTACCGCGCCGCTCCCGGCGGACGGCGCACCACCGAGGCCTTTTCCCAGTCGGCCCGTTTCGAGACCCTGGACGCCGACCGCGAACAGGGCGTGATCCGCGACCGCGCCCATGCCTACAGCCAGGACGGCGGTCTGGCGGTGCTGTTCGGCAATATCGCCCTGGATGGCTGTATCGTGAAGACCGCCGGGGTGGACTCCGCCAATCTGGTGTTCTCGGGGCCGGCGGTGGTCTGTGAAAGCCAGGAGGAGGCGGTGGCCAAGATCCTGGGCGGCGAGGTTGTGGCCGGCGACGTGGTGATCGTGCGTTACGAAGGCCCCAAGGGCGGCCCCGGCATGCAGGAGATGCTCTATCCCACCAGCTATCTGAAGAGCAAGGGCCTGGGCAAGGCCTGCGCCCTGATCACCGACGGCCGCTTCTCGGGCGGCACCTCGGGGCTGTCCATCGGCCATGTCTCGCCCGAGGCCGCCGAGGGCGGGGCCATCGGCCTGGTGGAGAGCGGCGACATCATCGACATCGACATTCCCAACCGCAGCATTTCTGTCCGTCTGACCGACGAGGCCCTGGCGGCGCGCCGGGCCGCCATGCAGGCCAAGGGGGCGGCGGCCTGGGCGCCGGGCCAGCGCCAGCGTCCGGTATCGCAGGCTCTGCGCGCCTATGCCGCCATGACCACCAGCGCCGCCCGCGGCGCGGTGCGCGATGTCGGTCAGGTGGAGCGGAAGGGCTGAAGCAAAACCGCGGTGGACGGCATCATGGCCTATATCGAGTGGCAAGATTGCATGGCGACCGGCATTCCGCCGGTGGACAACGATCATAAAACCCTGGTGAGCCTGATCAATCAGGTGCACAGCTGCATCGGCAGCCCGGATGAGTATGGCTCGTTGGGCAGTCTGCTGCTGGTGCTGGCCGATTATACCGACTACCACTTCCGCCGCGAGGAGCGGCTGCAGGAGGAAGCGGGCTATCCCGGCCTGGAGGCGCATAAGACGCTGCATACCCGCCTGACCGGGCAGGTGCGCGAGATGATCCGCCGCTTTGAAACCACGCCGGGCAGCGTGCGGGCGCGCGATCTGCAGAAGTTTCTGGAAGACTGGCTGGTGGATCACATCCTGCGCCACGACATGCCCTATACCCGTTTCGTTTTGGGTAATCAGGCCGCCTACGATGCCGCCGAGGCGGTCAGCATCAGCCAG
Source organism: Pseudomonadota bacterium (assembly GCA_021782815.1). Lineage (GTDB taxonomy): Bacteria > Pseudomonadota > Alphaproteobacteria > Rhodospirillales > Magnetospirillaceae > JAJZGK01. The sequence goes on along the minus strand of JAJXUO010000022.1, from coordinate 7,994 downwards.
TTGCGCGGCGGCGCGCCGGCGGCGCGCGAGGATTGGGACAGCATGCGGGTGCTGGTGGTGGACGACAACACCCATTTCCGCATTCTGATGGAAACGGTGTTGAGCGGGGTGGGCGTGGGCATCGTGAAAACCGCCGAAAGCGCCGCGCTGGGGTACGAGCTGCTGGCGCGTCAGCCCTTCGATCTGGTGATCACCGACTGGTGGATGGCCGGAGTCAACGGGGTGGAGTTCGTCAACCGCCTGCGTTCGTCGCTGGACCCCATCGTCGCCAATGTGGGCATCATCATGGTGACGGCCCGCTGTACCGAGGATGTGCGCGCCCAGGCCCAGGCCGCCGGGGTGGACGATTTTCTGGCCAAGCCGGTTTCGGCACGTGAACTTTTACAGGCGGTGTCGCGCACGGTTTCCGCGCATCGGACCTGAGATCAAATAAGGATCGGATCGAGATCATGACTGTAAAGAAACTGGCGCCGTGGGCGGTGCTGCTGGTGTTGGCGGCCGGCGGGATCTACACGCTGGACCGTTATTTCGCCGCCACGGTGGATTGGCCCATGGTGGTGCTGAACGCCCAGTCGGCGGCCTTCACCTCGCGGCAGGAAACCGGCAATCTCACCGGCCCCGATGTCAGCGCCGCCCTGAAGCAGACCTTGGCCGCCAAGGGCATCGGCGATCGGGTAACCCTGGTCAGCACCGATGGCGGCGCCACCGCCGCCGTGCTGGTCACCGGGCTTTCGGCCCGCAGCTGCCATGGCCTCGAGCATCATCCCGAGTTGAAGGATCACTTCACCCGCATCGAGGTGGAGGGCGGCGCCTGTGCCGACAACGCCACCATGCGCTTCTGGTTCAAGTAGGATCGGCGAGGCGGCACCACACCGGGGTGTGGTCCGAGGCCTTGTCCCAGCCGCGCGGGGTCTTGTCGATCCCGGCGGCGGTCAGGCGGTCGGCGGCCTGGGGCGAGGCCAGAAGATGGTCGATGCGCAGGCCGAGATTGCGCGGCCAGGCGCCGCCCCGGTAATCCCACCAGGAAAATTGCGCCGGCTCGCGGTTGAACACGCGGAAACAGTCGGTCAGGCCCAGATGCAGCAGGCGGCGGAATTTGTCGCGCTCCTCCAGGGTGTAGAGCACCTGGCCGGTCATGGCCGACACGTCGAAAACATCGTCGGGGCCGGGGGCGACGTTGTAATCGCCGCCCAGCACGAAGGGGATTTCCTCGGCCAGCAGGGTCTCGGCCCGGGCGCGCAGCCCGTCGAGGAAGCCCAGCTTGAAGGGAAATTTCTCGGAGTCCGTGGCCTGGCCCATGGGCACATAGACCGAGGCCACGGTCAGTCCGCCCTCCAGACGGGCCTCGATATAGCGGGCCTCGCCGTTGTCGCCGGCCAGGCCGCGCGCCGTTTCCACCAAAGGGCGCCGCGACAGGATGGCGACGCCGTTATAGGTTTTCTGCCCCGAAACCGCCAGATGCCAGCCGCGGCTTTCCAGCTCCAGCCGGGGGAAATCGGCCTCCTGGCATTTCAGTTCCTGCAACAGCGCCACCTCGGGGCGGGCCTCGTCCAGCCACTGCAGCAGATGGTCGAGACGGGCCTTGATGGAATTGACGTTCCAGGTGGCGATGGTCAGCATGGAAAATCCTGAAAGCGGTGGACGGCCCTTGTTGTACCGCCCGGCCCATGATTTGACCCGTTGGGTCAAATCATGCCGAGACGGCAAGCCCCGTCCCGGGGCCGCTCAAACGCCGCGCGGGCTTCCCGGTCGGCGCGTTTTTTGAGCCAAATTAAGTGCCGACCGGTAATATGGCTCCGGGACGGCGGCTTTGTCCAGGGATTGGAGGGGATGCGGCTTCGCGGTTTATTGACGCTGATGTTGATCTGTCTGGCGGCGCCGGCGGCATGGGCCGGGGCCTGCCCGGCCATGCCCGGTTTGCCGCCGCCGCAGCTGGAATTCCTGCTGCAGGCGCCGCGCATGCGGCTGCATCATGATGTGGATCTGTTCGGTCTGCCCCGGCTGGCCAATCACATGGAAACGCCGCCGCGCGGCTGGGCCTTGCAGGGGCTGACGGTGGCGCAGGCCCGCCTGACCCTGACGGCGCGCTGGCGGCAGATGCGGCTGCCGGGCGGCGGCGGCGTTTGCGTGTGGCTGGATCAGGTCAAGGCGGTGATGGGGGTGCCGGAACAGCAGGTTTACGTCGCCGCCAATTATCCCGAGGGCAGTTGCGAATATAACGCCATCCTGCGGCACGAGCGCCTGCATGTGGGCATCAACGCCCGGACCACGGCGGCCTTCGCCGCGCCGATGCGCACCCTGCTCTGGCGCACCATCCTGGACAACAGACCGCTGTTGCTGCGGGTCGACAGCGTGGATCCCGCCATGGTGATCGGCCGTCTGCAGGCCGGAGTACGGCCCGAGATGGCGCGGCTGCAAAGCGTTTTACGGGCGCGCAACGGCGTGATCGATACCCCGGCGGCCTACCGCCGTCAGGAATTGCAGGCGGGCTGCCATCGCTGGCGGATACGCTGAACGGCGGGGGCTACACCCAATCCCGTTGATCGGACCCGATCAACGGGGGCCCTCAGGCGGCGGGCGGGGTCTTCCAGACCCCTTGCCTAACGCGGCATCAGCCGCGCGTCGCCTTGCTCCTAACCGGCGTCGCGATGAGTCAAACTCATCGCGACTTGGTCTTACACCGAGAAGCTGCTGCCGCAGCCGCAGGTGGAGGTGGCGTTGGGGTTTTTGATCGAGAAGGCGCTGCCCACCAGATCCTCGACGAAATCCACGGTGGACCCGGCCAGAAGATCGAGCGAGGTGTCGTCCACCACCAGGGTGACGCCATGGTCCTGGAACAGGTGGTCGTCGTCGCCCTGCTTGTCGTCCAGGGAGAAACCGTAGGAAAAGCCCGAGCAACCGCCGCCGGAAACCGACAGGCGCAGCATCAGGGACTCATTGCCTTCCATCTGCTTCAGCTTGATCACGCGGCGGGCGGCGTTTTCGGTCAGGGCCACGGTGCGCGGCGGGGCCTCGGCGACGACGGTTTCCATCAAGGATAAACTCCAGAAATCAGGCTCCCGCGGGGGAGGAACGGGACACGACACTCCCATATGTAAGTCTGAAAAACGGATTTTTAAAGCGTGATGACTTGTTAAGCCAACTTTGTTTAACTAAAGTGAGCTTTAGTTAAGGCGGGAGGATCAGGGTGTCGGCGGATAAAAGCAGGCTTTACAGCAGTTCGGAACTGGCCCAGGAGTTCGACCTGACGGCCCAGGCCCTGCGCTTTTACGAGGAAAAAGGGCTGCTGGCCCCCGCCCGTTCCGGGCGGGCGCGGGTTTATACCTACCGCGACCGCGCCCGTCTGCTGCTGATTTTGCGCCTGCGCCGTTTGGGCTTTTCGCTGGAGGATATCGGCGAATATCTGGCGCGCTACGGCAGTGGCGGCGGCCAGTTCCAGTACGGTTTGCAAAAGATCCAAGACCGCCTGGCCGATCTTTACCGCCTGCGGGATGAGATCGAAACCACCATCGCCGAGCTTGAAGCCCTGGAGGGCGAGGCGAGGGACCGGCTGAACGGCCTGTCCGTATCATAAACAGGGCGACGACAGAGGAGACCACCCCATGCCGCGAAGCCGACCCGTTCCCTCGTAAAGCGAGGCGCTTGCAACCGTTCCGAAATGAGAGACCGCGCCCCGAGGCTTTGGGCGTGAACGCGTCTCCTTACCCTGATCGCAAAAAACATGTTTGGGAGGATGTCATGCTGGGAAAAATGATGTCGCAGCCGCTGCTGATACCGGCGGTGCTGGAGCACGCGGCGCGGTTTCACCGCGAAACCGAGATCGTGTCGCGGCGCGAGGATGGCGGCCTGCACCGCTACACCTACGGCGAGGCGGCGCGGCGCAGCCGCCGTCTGGCCAACGCCCTGGTGGCGCTGGGGCTGACGCCGGGGCAACGGGTGGGCACCCTGGCCTGGAACGGCTTCCGCCATCTGGAGCTTTATTACGCCGTGCCGGGAGCCGGGTTCGTTTGCCACACCATCAATCCGCGCCTGTTTCCCGAACAGATCCGCTTCATCATCAACGATGCCGACGACCAATATGTCTTCGTCGATCCCGATTTCGTGCCGCTGCTGGAAAAGATCGCCCCCGGCCTGCCCGGCGTGCAGGGCTATGTGATCATGACCGAACGGAGCCGCATGCCGGCCACCACGCTGCCCGGCGCGTTGTGCTACGAGGAGCTGATCGGCGGCATGCCCGATCAGTTCGTCTGGCCGTTGCTGGACGAGAACACCGCCTCGGGCATGTGCTACACCTCGGGCACCACCGGCAATCCCAAGGGCGTGCTTTATTCGCACCGCTCCACCGTGTTGCATGCCATGGCCGGGGGGCGGTCCGAGGTGTTCGGCCTGTCGTCGCGCGATGTGGTGATGCCTGTGGTGCCCATGTTCCATGTCAATTCCTGGGGCCTGCCTTATTGCGCCCCCATGGCCGGGGCCAAGCTGGTGTTGCCGGGGGGGCGGCTGGACGGCGCCAGTCTGGCCGAACTGATCCGGGAGGAGGGGGTGACGGTCAGTGCCGGCGTGCCCACGGTATGGCTGTCGCTGCTGGACCACGCCGATAAGGCCCAAGACACGCTGGCGCCGCTGTCGCGGGTGCTGATCGGCGGCTCGGCGGCGCCGGCCCGCATGATGGAGCGCTTCGACGCCCTGGGCATCCAGCCCATTCACGCCTGGGGCATGACCGAGACCAGCCCGGTGGTGACGGTGGCCACCCTGACGCCGCGCCATGATGCCTTGAGCCCCGACGAGCGCATGGGCCTGCGCATCAAGCAGGGGGCGGCGCTGTTCGGCGCCGAGATGCGCATCGTCGGCTACGACGGGGTGGAGCAGCCCTGGGACGGTGCGACCTCGGGGATGCTGGAGGTGCGCGGCCCGTGGATTTGCAGCGGCTATTTCAGCGAAGACGATGGCCAGGCCTTTTCCCCGGACGGCTGGTTCGTGACCGGCGATATCTGCACCATCACCCCCGACGGTTTCATGGAGATCGTCGACCGCGCCAAGGACGTCATCAAGTCGGGCGGGGAATGGATCAGTTCCATCGCCCTGGAGAATGTGGCCATCGGCCATCCGGCGGTACGCGAGGCCGCCGCCATCGGCCGCCCCGACGAGAAATGGGGGGAGCGGCCCCGGCTGGTGCTGGTGCTGCGCGAGGGCGCCCGGCTGACGGCGGAGGAGTTGCGGGAGTATCTGGCGCCCCGCATCGCCAAATGGTGGATGCCCGACGATTTCGTGCTGGCCGAAACCCTGCCGCATACCGCCACCGGCAAGCTTTTGAAGATGGAGCTGCGCCGGCTGTACCGGGCTCCGGATCATCCCGACGCCCGGCCGCTGTGAGGCGGGGCGGGGCCGCCCCCGCCGCTTCAGTTCAAGAGCGGAGGGGGGGCGTCCTCGTTGGTGACCTGATCCACCAGGGCCATGATCACCAGCATGCGTTCCAGCTCGGCCAGGGTGGGAATGCGCAAGGGGGCGCGGATGGCGTCGGCGCCGGGCGGCCCGCCCCAGGGGCGGGGCAGGGCGTCGCCTTCGCAGGACGGATCGTCCTGGAGAGGGGCCTGCCTTTCGGCGCTGTCGTCATCGTGGGCCATGGTGGGAGTCGGCGCAATCGCAGTTCGGGTCGGAGATGATACGGCCCGGCGGGCGGAACCGGGCGCGGGAAAAAGCATGGTGCCGCAAGATTGGCGATGACGCCACCCCGCGTCCGGCATAAAATCGGCGCCATGGAGGATCTGATGCGCCGATTGATTCCGCTCGCCGTTCTTTGCGCCCTGGCGGCCTGTTCCGGGCCGGTCACCTCGGAGGAGGGGCCCACCGAGCGGGGGGTGGACGGCTATTACGGCTATGGCGTGGCCGGGCGCGATCTTAAGCTGGAGGTGGCGGGCAACGCCTTTCCCGGCCGGTTGAGCGATGCCGCTTTCGCCCAGGGTCTGGCGGGCCGCTTGAAAACGCCGCCGGAACGCCAGGCGGGGCACATCACCCTGACCCCCGGCCCTTCGGCCCGCAGTAATTACAGTCTGATCTTCCAGTTCAATCCCGGCCCGATGTTGTACGGGCAGGAGCTGTGCGCCGGAAAGCGCACGCAGCAGCCGCCCGAACCCGGCCGGGTCAAGGTGTTGGCGAGTTTCTGCGTGGCGGGGCGCGCCATCACCGAAATCTCCGGTCAGACCGATGCCACCGGCCCCGGGGATCCCCGCTTCGGCACGCTGATGGACGAAATGATGGCCAAACTGTTCCGCACCACCAGGCGGTTCTACTACAATCAGGGCGGCCATACCCGGGCGCAATGATCCCCCAGGGCAATCGGGCAAAGCCGATTGCCCTGGTTTTCATATGTCCCTCAAACGCCGGGCGCTGGCGTGCCGCCAGCTTGGCTTGCGCGCAAACGGTTGCGCGGGCCCTCATCGCGCCAACGCGGCGAAAATCCCGTTCAAGAGAACAGCCATCGCGCGTTCACCCGATTGCCCCTGAATAACCCCCGTTAACATCTTTGTAAGCTTTTGGTTGTCTGATTCATCTCTGAAGCGTCGGGAAAGACGCACCGGAGGGAGCGACGAGAGATGACCAATTTCCGACATGGCTTGCGGCTGCGAACCGAACGGGTGGGCCGCATCGAGGACTGGCTGGGGCGCAATGCCCGGGGCGGCTGGGATATCCGTCTGGACGAGATTTCCGACGATCTGCAAAGCAAAAGCTATATGATCTTCTTCGAGCGGCCCGACGATCTGACCGGGCTGAAATGGGCCCTGACCCTGCGCGGCATGCCCGATCTGCCCGGCCATGGCGGCAAGGCGCCGGAGAACCGGGTGGCCTGAGCCCGCTCGTCAAAAGATCTTTGGGGATGCGTTAAACGATCATGAAGCGTTTCTTTCTCGGCGCCTACGCCACCTCGCCCTGCCAGGGCGCCTGGAATCCCGAAGCCGAGGCGGCCTATTGGGCCGGTCTGGCGGCGCTGCCGGCGCTGGGCGGGCTGGAATATCCCTTTACCGGACGCTTGCATCCCCATGACGAGGCCTGGGCCCTGGCCCATCTTAAACCCGATTGGGATCTGGTGCTGACCCTGTTGCCCGGCACCATGGACCGGCTGGGGGAAAACCCGCATTTCGGGCTGGCCTCCGACGATGCCGGGGGCCGCGCCGCCGCCCTGGCCTTCACCGCCCAGGCCCTGGACGTGGTCCGGCGCTTCAACGCGGCCGCCGGCCGCCGCCGGGTGGTGGCGGTGGAACTGCACGGGGCGCCGCGCCTCGGCGGCCCGGCCTCGGCCTCGGCCTCGGCGCTGGCCGCCTCGCTGGCCGAACTGGCGGGCTGGGACTGGCAGGGCGCCGCCCTGTGCCTGGAACATTGCGACGCCTGGTTTCCCGGCCAGACGGCCATCAAGGGCTTTCTGCCGTTGCAGGAGGAAATCCGCGCCATCCGCGCCAGCGGGGCGCCGGTGGGGCTGGCGCTGAACTGGGGCCGCTCGGTGCTGGAGGAGCGCGATCCGGCGCATGTGCTGGATCAGATCCGCGCCGCCCGCGCCGAAGGCCTGCTGCGCGGCCTGATCTTTTCCGGCTGTTCGGGCGAGGAAACCCCCTGGGGGGTCTGGCAGGACAGCCACATGCCCCATGCCCCGGCCTTCGGGGTGGAACATGCCGCTCCCGGGTCGCTGATGACCGCCGAGGCCATGGCCCAGGCCCTGGAGGCGGCGGGAGAGGGGCTGTTGTTTCTGGGCGGCAAGATGACCGCCCGCCCGAAAGACGCCCCCCTGGAGCGGCGCATCGGCCTGAATCGCGATTTCCTGAAGGTGCTGCAGGCCGTTCTGGGCCAGGCTTATACCAAATTGCAGTGATCGGAACCGATCACTGCACCCTCATGCGCCGGGCGGGTTTCTCCGAAACCCTTGGCTTCGCGCCATCAGGCGCGCGTCGCCTTGCTCCTAACCGGCGCCGCGATGAGTCAAACTCATCGCGGCTTGGTATTAA
>JAJXUO010000021.1 GCA_021782815.1 Pseudomonadota bacterium | reverse complement strand
GGGTTTCTCCGAAACCCTTGGCTTCGCGCCATCAGGCGCGCGTCGCCTTGCTCCTAACCGGCGTCGCGATGAGTCAAACTCATCGCGACTTGGTATGACTCCTGCCGCCGTCAGGCGGGAAGATTCCACGAAATCGCCATAAATTTTCCCCGGAATCCCCAAAAACCGAAGGCAGGGTTTGGGCAATCGCTTACAACCCCTTTGGGAGAGAGCCGCATGCCCGCCCTGTTACAGTGTTCCATCAGAACGCCTCAGCCGACCATCCGCAGCCGCCGCACGGCCCCGTTGCGGCGGGAATCCCCCTTAAGCGAACTGTTGTCCGATCCCATCATGGACCGGCTGATGTCCAGCGACGGCCTGCGTCCCGAGGCCGTGCGCCGCCTGGTCAACGACATGCGTCGTCGCCTGGGCTACAAACCGTGATCCCCGGCGAGATCGATAAAATTTCCGCCAAACTGTCATCGATCGCCTCTGGACAGCCCGCATCCCCATGCCCACATGGCAAGGAGACCCGATCACCGCCCCTATCCGCGCAAGGGAGGACGACATGACGCCCTCTTTCCGACGACAGAGGACTTATCTGCTGGCAAACCCGGTCCCGCAGCGGGGCGGCGTGCGCTTCTGGAATCCTTACGGCAGCTACGGCGCCTTGAAAAAGGAGCCGCGTTTGGCGGACCTTTTGTCCGATCCCATCATCGGTCATGTGATGCTGAGCGACGGCGTTCACCCCGAGCATATGCGCGGTCTGATCGACGATATGCGCCTGCGTCTGGGCTATGTTTGAAACCATCCCGGCGCGAGACGAAGCGGCGGCAAACCTTGCCGCCGCATTTTTCTTTCTAGGAGCAAGGCGACGCGCGGCTGATGCCGCGTTAGGCAAGGGGTCTGGAAGACCCCGCCCGGCGCCTGAGGGGCACATGGAACCGGCGCAGCCGGTGACTAGCGCATTGAGCGCGCCGGAACGGCCGGAGATGCCCATTTGGGCATCGGAGGGTAAGTGAGGACTAGCCAAGCTGGCGGGACGCCAGCGCCCGGCGCCTGAGGGGCACATGGAACCGGCGCAGCCGGTGACTAGCGCTTTCTAGCGCGCCGGAGCGTTGCCGGAGCGCTTGCGCGGAGGCATAAGTGAGGACTAGCCAAGCTGGCGGGACGCCAGCGCCCGGCGCCTGAGGGGCACATAATTTAAGACCCCGCCCGGCGCTTGAGGGGCACCTGGTGATCGGTTCCGATCAGCAGGATACGGTATAAAGGCAACAAGGACCGAGACATGACCGACGAACGCACCGGCGCCGACACGGCTCCCGAAACCACCGATCCCGCTCCCGAAACCGCCGTCACCGCGCCGGCCCGTCGGGGCGGCTTCGTCAGCGGGTTCGCCGGGGGGCTCATCGGCGGGCTGCTGGTGTCGGCTCTGGCCCTGGCCGCCGCCGGGGCGCTGTGGCCGCAGATGCGCACCCGCCTGCTGGGCTTCGACCCCGAACAGCTGCAAAGCCGCACCGCCAGCATGGGCCGCACCCTGGCCCTGATGCAGGGGGTTCTCGCCAGCCATGGCCAGGATGAGGAAAGCGGCGGCCTGGCCCAGCGCGTGGGCGCTCTGGAACAGCGTTTGGCCAATCCTGCCGCCGATCCCCGCCTCGCCCCGCTGGCCCAATCGGTGGAAGAGGCCCGCGCCGAAACCAATAAGCTGCAAAACGACGTGGCGGCCCTGCGCGACGCCATTCCCCCGGCCGGCACCATCCTGCGCCTGGCCGAGCGGGCCGATGCCGCCGAGAAGGTGGCCAAGGAGATCGCCAGCCGCCATGCCCAGACCCAGGCCCTGCTGCTGGTGGTGGGGCAACTGCGCGACGCCGTGGACCGGGGCGATCCCTACGATATGGAACTGCAGGCCGCCCGCCGCGTTGCCGGCGCCGATCTGACGCCGCTGCTGGATGGACTGGCCGCCACCGCCGCCACCGGCCTGCCGCGCCGCGCCACTCTCCTGGACAGTTTCGCCGTGCTGGCTCCCGCCATCTTCAATGCCGGTCTCGCGCCTGAAAACGGGGATCTGTGGCATCGCGCCCTGCACAAACTGGCGGGCATGATCACCATCCGCCGCATCGACGGCATCGGCACCGATACCGCCGCGGTTCTGGCCCGTGCCGAACGGGATGTGCATGCCAACGCGCTGGAGAAGGCGGTACGGGATCTGGAACCGCTGCAGGGCGCCCCGGCCGCCGTGGCCGCCCCCTGGCTGCGCGACGCCAAGGCCCGTCTGGCCGCCGATAAGACCCTGTCGGAACTGGCCGCCGCCGCCATCGCCAAAACCGCCCAGCCCGGCGGCTGAGGCGGTCAGGCCAGGATATAGCGGGCTTTTCCCGTCTGCTTGGCCAGATACATGGCGCGGTCGGCGGCGCCCAGCAATTCCTCTTCGTTCTCGCCGTTATCGGGATAGAGGGCGATGCCGATGCTGGTGCCGATTATCACGCTGATGCCGTCCAGGGAGAACGGTTCCTCCAGCGCCTGCACCACCTTGTCGGCCACCACGGCGGCATCGTCGGAGCCCACCATGTCGGGCAGCACGATGACGAACTCGTCGCCGCCCAGACGGGCCACGGTGTCGCTTTCGCGCACGCAGCCGCGCAAGCGCTCGGCCAGCACCACCAGCAGCTGATCGCCCACCAGATGGCCGAAGCGGTCGTTGACCGGCTTGAAGCCGTCGAGATCGAGGAACAGCACCCCCAGGCGGCCCTGCTCGCGATAGGCCTTGGCCAGGGCCTGGTGCAGACGGTCGTGCAGCAGAGCGCGGTTGGGCAGGCCGGTCAGGGCGTCGTAGCTGGCGCGGTAGAGGATGCGCTCGGCCTCCTGCTTTTCGTCGGTGATGTCGGAAAACACGCCCACATGGTTGACCACATGCCCCTCGGCATCGCGGATCAGCGAGAAGGTGGCGCGCTGCACATAGATCTCACCATTGCGGCGGCGGTTCCAGATCTCGCCGTGCCAGTGCCCCTCCGTCAGCAGTTCCGCCCACATGGCCTTGTAGAAGGCGGCGGGGTGACGGCCCGACGATAAAATCTTGGGATTTTTCCCCAGAACCTCGCCGGCCTTGTAGCCGGTGACCCGCTCGAAGGCGGGATTGACCGCCACGATGCGGTGATCGGCCCCGGTGACCATCATGGCCTCGGCGGTGGTTTCGAACACGGCGCTGTTCAAACGGTATTGCCGCTCGGCCAGCTTGCGCTCGGTGATATCGCGCACGATCACTTCCGCCGCCGGACGGCGGGCATGCTGCACCGAGGCCGCCGTCACCTCGGCCTCGAAATGATCGCCGTCGCAGCGGGTCAGTTGGCATTCGATACGGTTTTGCGGCGCCTCCCCCGTCTCGGCGCCGGCCTTGCCCGCCGCCGCCAGCACCAGATCCAGGGCCGGACCGGAAAACAGCCGGGCGGGTTCCAGCCCCAACAGATCCTGACGGCGGGCCACGCCGAAGGTTTGCATGGCGGAGGGGTTGGCGAACAGCACCGCCTCGTCGCTGCACAGCAGGATCGCCTCGGGCGACACCTCGATCAGGGTGCGGAAACGCTCCTCGCTTTCGCGCAGCTCGCGGGCCACGGCGCTGCGGCTGATGGCATAGCGGATGGTGCGGTGGAGAAGCTGAGGATCCTCGAAGCCCTTCACCAGATAATCCTGGCAGCCCCTCTGCACCGCATCCATGCCGATGCGCTGGTCGGCCAGGCCGGTCAGCACCACCAGAGGGGCATCGGGAAACGCCGCCAGCAGGGCATCCACCGTATCGGTGCCGCAACTGTCGGGCAGACCGAGATCGGTGAGCACCACGTCGAAGGCCGGACCGGCCGCCTGGGCCAGGGCATCCTTCAGGGTGGCGACATGGGTGACGAGATAGGGGCGGTCGCTGTCTTCGGTCAGCAGCAGGCGCACAAGGCGGGCATCGCCCGGATTGTCTTCAACGAGCAGGACGCGCACGGCATCGAACCCAAGCCCGGAAGCACTCCCACCCATCGACGTAACCTTTCTCCCACCCACGCGTTATGCCGCCGCCCGGAAAGCGGCCGCAGTCATAGCCTTATCATTCTACCGTGAGTCAAAGTGAGGTGGTATAGAAAACCTTAACAATCAACATTGGAACCCCAAAGAGCGAAAAGAAATTTTTCCCCTCGCTCTTCGGGGGAAACGTTCAAAGGCACTCCAACCGGGCCAGAGCCTCGTTCAGCTTGCTTCGCGCCGCCAGCCACTCGTCGCGGCGGCCGCGCTGCTCTTCCACCACCTCGGGCTTGGCCTTGGCGACGAAGGCCTCGTTGGAGAGTTTCTTCTCCACTTTGTCGATCTCGCCGGTCAGTTTGGCGATTTCCTTGACGAGGCGCGCCTTCTCCTGGTCGAGATCGATCACCCCCACCAGCGGCAGCTGCACCGTGGCCTCATCGACCACCACCTGCACCGCCCCCTTGCGGGCCTCGTTCACCAGTTCGATGCCCGAGGCGCGGGCCAGAGTGAGGATGATGCCCTCGTGCGCCGCCAAACGGCTTTGCGTCAGCGCCGAGGCGTCCTTGATCAGCAGCGGCGTTTTCGCCGAGGGCGGCACGTTCATTTCGGCGCGCACGGCCCGGATCTGCGAGATCAGCTTCACCAGCCAGTCCAATTCCGCCTCGGCCGCCTCGTCGCGCGGCGGCACCTGGGGCCAGCCGGCGCTGATCAGCTTGCCGGCGCGGTCCTCGGCCAGCTGCTCCCACAGCTCCTCGGTGATGAAGGGCATGAAGGGATGCAGAAGATGCAGGATCTGATCCAGCACCCAGGCGGTGGTGGCGCGGGTTTCCGCCTTGGCGGTTTCATTTTCGCCCTGGAACACCGGCTTGGCGAATTCCAGATACCAGTCGCAGAAGCCGTTCCACACGAACTGATAGGCGGCATTGGCGGCATCGTTGAAGCGATAGGCGTCGAGGGCCTGGGCGATACGCCCGGCGGCCTCCCCCACCTTGCCGACGATCCAGCGGTTGATGGGTTCGGCCACCCCCGCCGGATCGAAGCCCGGCACCACGGCGCACTGGTTCATCTGGCAGAAGCGCGCCGCGTTCCACAGTTTGGTGGCGAAGTTGCGATAGCCCTCCACCCGGCTTTCCGCCAGCTTGATATCGCGCCCCTGCGCCGCCAGCGCCGTCAGGGTGAAGCGCAGGGCGTCGCAGCCGTATTTTTCGATAAGGTCCAAAGGATCGATGATATTGCCCTTGGACTTCGACATTTTCTGGCCCTTCTCATCGCGGACCAGGGCATGGATGTAGATGTCCTTGAACGGCACCTCGCCCATGAAATGCAGGCCCATCATCATCATGCGGGCCACCCAGAAGAAGATGATGTCGAAGCCGGTGACCAGCACGTCGGTGGGATAATAGCGGGCCAGGGCCGGGGTCTGCTCCGGCCAGCCCAGGGTGGAGAACGGCCACAACGCCGAGCTGAACCAGGTATCGAGAACGTCGGTATCGCGGTTCAGCGCCTCATCGCGGCCATAATGGGCCCGGGCGGCGGCCCGGGCCTCGGCCTCGGTTTCCTCCACGAAAATGGTGCCGTCGGGGCCATACCAGGCCGGAACCTGATGCCCCCACCAGATCTGGCGCGAAATGCACCAGGGCTGGATGTTGCGCATCCAGTCGTAATAGGTGTTTTCCCACTGCTTGGGCACGAAGCGGGTTTTGCCGCTTTCCACCGCCTCGATGGCCGGCTTGGCCAGGGTGGCGGCATCGACGAACCACTGGTCGGTGAGCCAGGGCTCGATCACCACGCCCGAACGGTCGCCGAAGGGCTGCTGCAGGGTGTGGGGCTCGATCTTCTCCAGAAGCCCCAGGGCCTCGAATTCGGCCACCACCTTCTTGCGCGCCTCGAAACGGTCGAGACCGCGATAGGCTTCGGGAGCGTTTTCGTTGATGCAGGCGTTCTTGTCGAGAATGTTGATCATGGGCAGGTTGTTGCGCCGCCCCACCTCGAAGTCGTTGAAATCGTGGGCCGGGGTGATCTTGACGCAGCCGGTGCCCTTTTCCGGATCGGAATACTCGTCCGCCACCACCGGAACCAGCCGCCCGACGATGGGCAGGCGCAGCATCTTGCCCACCAGATCCTTATAGCGGTCGTCCTCGGGATGCACCGCCACCCCGGTATCGCCCAGCATGGTTTCCGGACGGGTGGTGGCCACGGTGACGAAGCGCCCCGGCTCGCCCTCCACCGGGTATTTCAGATACCACATGGAGCCCTGCACCTCGCGCTGCTCCACTTCCAGATCGGAAATGGCGGTATGCAGCTTCGGATCCCAGTTGACCAGACGCTTGTCCCGGTAAATAAGATTTTCCTTATAAAGGCGCACGAACACCTTGCGCACCGCCAGCGACAGGCCGTCATCCATGGTGAAGCGCTCGCGCAGCCAATCGGGCGAAGCGCCCAGGCGGCGCAGCTGGCGGGTGATGGTGCCCCCGGATTCGCCCTTCCACTTCCACACCCGTTCGATGAATCGCTCGCGGCCCAGATCGTGGCGGGTCAGGTTTTCGGCGGCCATCTGCCGCTCCACCACCATCTGGGTGGCGATGCCGGCATGATCGGTGCCCGGCTGCCACAGGGCGTCGCGGCCCTTCATGCGGTGATAGCGCACCAGAATGTCTTGCAGGGTGAAGGTCAGGGCATGGCCCATATGCAGGCTGCCGGTCACGTTGGGCGGCGGCATCATGATGGCGTAGGGCGTGTCGGCCGAGTGTTCGTCGGCGGCGAAAAGCCCGGCCTGTTCCCATTCCTGGTAATGCTTCGGCTCGATCTCTCCGGGAGTATAGGTTTTGTCGAGCATTGCCTGCTGCCGCTCCGTGCTTGATATCTGAAAAAGGAAAAAGCCGATTCCGCGATGCCCCCCTCAGGAGCGCGCGGAACCGGCTGGAGGATGAGGATGGGCTAGAGCTTTTCGGCCCGGTTGACCATCTTTTCGATTTCTTTGGTGACGATGCGTTCGATCATGTAGGGCAGATTCTGATCCAGCCAGTCCTTGATCAGCGCCTTCAGGATCTCGCGCACGATGTCTTCCAGGGTGGCGCCGCCATTGCCCAGCCCCAGGCCGCGTTCGCGGGCCACGGCGCGGGCCAGTTCGGCCAGGGCCGAGGTGGAGGCCATCTGCACCGGCGGCGCCAGAATGCTTTCCTCGTCGGCCGGCTCCTCGTCCTCGTCCTCGAACAGGCTGCCGATACGGGGCGTGGCCTCCGGCTCGTAATGGGGATCGTAGTCCAGATCCAGCGGCGGCGGATCGTCGGCCGGTTCCTCCATGACCATGTCGTCGGTCAGGTCCAGCACGTCCTCCTCCTCGGCGGGCGGGCTGAACACCGGTTCGGGTTCGGGTTCCGGCTCGGGTTCCGGTTCCGGTTCCGGTTCCGGTTCGGGCTCGGGTTCCGGCTCGGGTTCAGGCGGCGGCGGCGGCGGCGGGGGTGGGGGTGGGGGCGGCGGCGGCGGAGCCTTCACCGCCTCTTCCGCGTCATCCTCCGACAGAATGCGCCGGATGGAGGCCAGGATGTCCTCCATCGATGGTTCTTGCTGCGCCTTGTCGTCGCTCATCGTCAACCGATCCCAAACAGGGCCTCCGTCCCATGGCCGGAGGCCGTCCCCTGACAGAAATTATTTCCCGCCGTCGCCATCATCGGGCGACGCCGAGGTACCGAACCATTTCCCGCGCACATCGTCATAGTGCTTGATCGGGTCATAGATTTCCACCGGCAAGCCCAGAGACTGCGCGGTCAACTGGCCCACCGCGCTTTTCAACGCGAATTCCGCCACCACGCTGTCGTGCTGGGCCACCACCAGATTGACCTTGGCGGCCAGCAGTTCCTGCTCGGCGTTCAACACGTCGAGCACCGTGCGCGAGCCCACCTCATTCTCCTTGCGCACCCCCTCCAGGGCGACGTCGGCCGCCTTGATCTGCGCACTGTAAGAGGTGATGCGGGCGCGGGCGGCCTGCAGATTTTCCCAGGCGCGGGTGGCGGAGTCCACGGCGTCGCGGCGCACCTCGTCCAACTGGGTGCGGGCCTGGCCGGCCAGGTTCTTCCGCTGGCGGATATCGGCATATTCCACGCCCTGCTGGTAGATCGGCACCGTCAGCGTCAGGGTGGCGGCAGACATCCGGCTTTTCTCGTTGGCCACCACGAAACTTGACGATGGCGGCTGCAGAATATAAGCCTCGGGCCCGCCCATCATATTGGTTTCGCTGGCATTGAGCGACACCTGCGGCTTCAGCTTGTCGGTGGCCAGATCCACGGCATGCTGGGCCGATTCGGCGGTAAAGCCCTGCGCCACCACCTGCGGATTATCGTGCATGGCCAGAGCGCGGGCCTGATCCGCCGAACCCGGCAGGCCGGTGAGCGGCGCCGGATCGGAAAGGGTGCCGGGACGATGCCCCACCAGCGCCACGTAATTGGCGGCGGCGCTTTTCAGATTGCCCTCGGCCTGCACCAGATCGGCATGGGCGCCGGACAGGCGCGACTGCGACTGGGCCACGTCGGTCCGGGTCACCTCGCCCACCTTGAAGCGGTCGTCGGTGGCCTCCAGGTCGCGGGTCATCACCTGTTCGTTGTTGCGGTTCAGCGCCACCAGGGCCTGATCCTGCAGCACGTCCTCGTAGGCGGTGACCACGTTCAGCAGCACCGTCTGCTCGGTGTTCATCAGCTGAGCGCGCCCGGCCTCCACGTCGGCCTTGGCCTGGGCGGTCTGATCCACCGTCTGTCCGCCGCGATAGATGGGCTGAGTCAGGGCGGCGGTATAGGTTTGCTGCAGGTTATGCTCCCCCAGATTGGGGACGTAATTGCCGCGAATCACGCTGTCGCCCACCGCGCCGCTCAAGGTCACGGAAGGACGCCAGTTGGACAGGGCCTGCGGCACCTCCTCGTCCTGGGCGCGCAGTTTGGCCCGCGCGGCCTGCAGCGTTGGATTGGCGCCATAGGCGGCCGTCAGGGCGTCCGTCAGGGATTCGGCAGACGCAATAGCGGGCGCCGCCAGGGTCATGCCCAGGCCGATCAGCGCCAAACCGGCGGTCTTCATTGATCCTTTATGCATCCGACACCTAAGAATTCTGGCACCCCGCCAGGCTCTCATGCGCATCCCAAGGGCAAGCTAGGCTACACGATAGACAATAATCCAGAATTATCAAGTCGTTTGCCAGTGTCCTTAAGGCCTGCACCGAATACGAAAAGCCCACCCGCGCCTTTGCCCGGCGCGGGTGGGCTTGAACCCCGGCCCGAAAGCGGGATCAGAGCGCGAAGACGGCCTTGGCCTCGAAGCCCGGCAGACAGGGCAGCGCGGCATCGAACAGCACGCGGCTGGAGATCAGCCCGCCGATGCGGGTGGCCAGGGTGGCGCGGCCCAGGCCGCTTTCCCCCTTCACCACCGCCACCAGGCGGCCGCCGTCGGCCAACTGCTCCAGCAGGGCGGCGGGCAGCGCCGGAACGGCGCCTTCCACCACGATGACGTTGTAAGGGCCGTGCGCGGCATCGCCGGCGGCCAGGGGGCCCGACACCAGAGCCACGTTGTCCACCCCGAGATCGGCGAACTGCGAGGCGGCCAGGGCCGACAGCTCGGCATCGCTTTCCAGCGCCACCACGGTGCTGGCCAGGCGGGCCAGGACGGCGGCGGAATAGCCGGTGGCGCAGCCCACATCCAGCACCACGTCGGTGGGCTGCACGGCCGCTTCCTGCAACAGGCGGGCGAACACCAGCGGCATGATCAGGGCGCGGCCGTTGCCCAGGGCCACGTCCTCGTCCACATAGGCCACGCCGCGCAGGTGCTTGGGCACGAACACTTCGCGCGGCACGCTTTCCAGCGCCCGCACCACGCCGGGATCGGTCACGCGGTTGGTGCGGATCTGGTTTTCCACCATGTTGTGCCGGGCAGCAGCGTAATTCATCGTCGATGGCTCCGAAGTTCGGATGGAAACTTGAAAATCATGGGACCAATGGCCTTAACCGGCGCATTAACGCGAGTTATACCCACCCACCGCCCCCTTGACAATCCCGGCGGCGGCATGAGGCGCGCATTTCCGCGCGTTTCGCCCCGGTCAGGGGCAAAAAACGTCCCCCGCATCTTACCCCCTTGACCACCCGATCCACTTCCCGTATAACCGCCGCCTCACGACCAGTTTGGTTGTGTTTCGGCACTTCGTTCAGCAGGGGCCGGGTGGCAGAGTGGCTATGCAGAGGACTGCAAATCCTTGCACATCGGTTCGATTCCGGTCTCGGCCTCCAAATCCCGCCGCGAACGGGGATTTTTAAGTTCCGACCCCTCACCGGGTTTGCGCTTGAAACCCCGACCCTGATATAAGGCGGGCCCTGCCGAACGGGTGTTGAAACATCGCCCGGTCGTGACATGCGGAATGCAATGGCCTTACCCAGGCCGTTATTCCCAGGTAGCTCAGTGGTAGAGCAAGCGGCTGTTAACCGCTTGGTCGGGGGTTCGAATCCCTCCCTGGGAGCCAATCTGAAAACAGCCTGGCCGGCAACGGCCGGGCTGTTTTCATATCCGCCGCGCAAAATCGCTTGCATCCGCGCATAAGCATTGATATAAGGCCGCACTCCGCTGACGGTGCCCCTCTCAAGGCGCTGTTCGGGCAGGAAAAAACGGATTTCAGCGGCCCCTTCGCGGGCTGTTGTTCCCAGGTAGCTCAGTGGTAGAGCAAGCGGCTGTTAACCGCTTGGTCGGGGGTTCGAATCCCTCCCTGGGAGCCAATGCGAAAACAGCCCGGCCGGCAACGGCCGGGCTGTTGCATTTCAGGCTTGGATATGCCCCTCGCCGGGCGTCACAATGAACGCTCGGCGCTAAAGATAGGCCGCCGCCAGGCGCGGCAGATCGGCGAAATCCTCGATCAGCACATCGCCGCCCAGGGTGCGCGGATCCTCGGCGCCATAGCCGAACGACACCACCGCCACCGGCAGGCCGGCGCCGCGCGCCGCCAGCACGTCGTTGCGGGTATCGCCCACCATCAGGGCGCGGCGGCCCGCCGCGTCCATGGCCTCCAGGGCGGCGCGCAAAGGGGCCGGATCGGGCTTCTTCACCGGCAGGCTGTCGCCGCCCAGCACCGCCTGGAACAGCGGCAGCAGCCCCAGGCCCTGCAGCACCTCGATAGCCAGATCGTGGGGTTTGTTGGTGCAAACCGCCAGCGGATGGCCTTTGGCGTGCAACTGTTCCAGCACCGCCGTCACCCCGGGATAGGGTTTTGTTTCCCCGGCGGCATGGCCGCGGTAGCAGGCGATATAGTCGGCCGTCAGGCTTTTCAGCGGCGTTGCCGGCAGGCCGCCGGTGGCGGCCAGGGCCCGTTCCACCAGGGCCTGGGCCCCGTCGCCCACCCAGCGCCCCACCTCCTCGGCGCCGACGGCGCGGCGGCCCAGCGCCGTCAGAAAGACGTTCATGGCCCGCAGCATATCGGGCAGACTGTCCACCAGCGTGCCGTCGAGATCGAACAGCACGGCGGCGGGAAGCGTACGTTGTGCAGTCATTTTCAAACCTCCGGCGGGCAGAGTAGCGCGGGGGCGGCGGAGCGGGGCAAGCCAAATCGTGACTTTCCCGGCCAAACCGCTAAAATATCGGCGCCATTCCCTGGGAGACGATATCCATGGCCGACGACAAGCAGAACGATCCGGGCACCGGCAGCAGCAAGGAGGCCGCCTACGATATCCAGGTCGAGCTTTCCGCCGTGCTGGGCCATGCCAACGTGCAGGTGAAACAGCTCCTGAAACTAGGCCGCGGCGCCGTGGTGGAGCTGGACCGCAAGATCAACGAACCCATCGACCTTTACGTCAACAAGATGCTGGTGGGCCGGGGCGAGGTGGTGATCGTCGACGACCGCCTGGGCGTCACCGTGACCGACATGCTGAAAAGCCAGAGCGGCGGCTGAGTCCGGCGCATCCGATATGAGAACGATGTTGCGCCGCACAAAAATGTGGGTATCGTAAATCCATCTTAGGCGGGACCGGCGGTTCCGCGTGCGAGACATAAAGAAACAAGCAAACAACAGGGGGTCGGCCTTCGGATGGGGCCCGACCGACGGGCGGCAGGGGGAAACGCATCGCCCGCGGGGATGGGGAAAAAACCGCAAGGCACGGACCCGCGAACCAGCGAGGCCCTGGCATGAGCACCCGTAACCTGAGCTATCTGTTCCGCCCGAAATCCGTGGCGGTGATCGGCGCTTCGGAACGCGACAACACCATCGGCACGGTGGTGATGCGCAACCTTTTGCAGGGCGGTTTCAACGGCCCCATCATGCCGGTCAGCGGCAAGCTGCTGTCGGTGGGCGGCGTGCTGGCCTATAAAAGCATCGAGGATCTGCCGACGGTGCCGGAACTGGGCATCCTCTGCTCGCCGCCCGAACGGATCCCCGAGGAGATCCGCGTCCTGGGCGAGCGCGGCACCCGCGCCGCCGTCATCATGACGCCGGGCCTGGCCACCCTCCTGGATCCGAACGGCCAGCCGCTGCTGAATACGGTGATGGAGCGGGCGCGCGGCTACGGCATGCGGGTGCTCGGCCCCAACTCGCTGGGCATGATGGTGCCGCAGATCGGCCTCAACGCCAGCATCGCCCATCAGAGCGCCGAACCGGGGCGCATCGCCTTCGTCTCGCAATCGGGCGCCTTGTGCGCCGCCGTGCTGGACTGGGCCCGGCCCAAGGGCATCGGGTTCTCGCATTTCATCAGCCTGGGCGATTCCATCGACGTGGATTTCGGCGACGTGCTCGATTATCTGGGCTCCGATCCCAGCACGCGGGCCATTCTGCTGTTCATCGAAGCCATCCATCAGCGCCGCAACTTCATGTCGGCGGCCCGCGCGGCCGCCCGCAACAAACCGGTGCTGGCCATCAAGGCCGGACGGGTGGCGGAAGGCGCCAAGGCCACCGTTTCCCACACCGGCACCCTGGCCGGCGCCGACGATGTCTACGACGCCGCCCTGCGCCGCGCCGGCATGCTGCGGGTTTACACCCTGGACGAAATGTTCACGGCGGTGGAAACCCTGGCCCGCTCCAAGCCCAGCCAGGCCGAACGGCTGGGCATTCTCACCAACGGCGGCGGCATCGGCATCATGGCGGTGGACGAGCTGATCGAGTGCGGCGGCCATCTGGCCGAGCTTTCCCCCGAAACCATGGAAAAGCTCGACGCCATCCTGCCCAAGACGTGGTCGCGCGGCAATCCCATCGATATCAGCGGCGACGCCACCGGCGAGCGTTACGTCAAGGCGCTGGAAGTGCTGCTGAAAGCCGAGGAGGTGGACACCCTGCTGGTGATGCACGCCCCGTGCGCCCTGACCAACCCCACCGAGATCGCCGAACAGGTGATCAAGACGGTGAAAAGCAACCGCGCCAACGTCATGACCTGCTGGGTGGGCCACGATAAGGTGAACGATGCCCGCCGCCTGTTCCGCGAAGCCGGGATGCCCACCTACGACACCCCCGACCAGGCCACCCACGCCTTCATGCATCTGGTGCACTACCGCCGCAACCAGGACATGCTGATGGAGCTGCCGGCCTCGGCCCTGACCGGCTTCACCCCCGACACCGAAACGGCCCGCGCCGTCATCCGGAACGCCCTGGCCAGCGGCAACGACGTGTTGAGCGAGCCCGAGGCCAAGGCGGTGCTCAAGGCCTACGGCATTCCCACCGTCGAAACCCATGTGGCCGCCACCCCGGCCGAGGCCAGCCGCATCGCCAAAACGCTGGCCGGCCCGGTGGCCCTGAAGATCCTGTCGCACGATATCGCCCACAAGTCCGACGTGGGTGGGGTGATGCTCAATCTGCAAGGGCCGTTCGAGGTGGAAAAAGCCGCCAACATCATGCTGGAGAATGTGGCCCTGAAATTTCCCGAGGCCCGCATCGAAGGCTTCACCGTGCAGGCCATGGCCGCCCATGCCGGCGCCCAGGAGATCATCATCGGCGTCACCACCGATCCCATCTTCGGCCCGGTGATCATGTTCGGCCAGGGCGGCATCGCCGTGGAGGTGATCAAGGATTCCGCCATCGGCCTGCCGCCCCTCAATATGACCCTGTCGCGCGAGCTGATGCAGCGCACCCGCGTCTGGCAGCTTTTGAAGGGCTATCGCGGCCGTCCGCCCGCCGATATCGATGCCCTGTGCACCACCTTGATGAAAATCTCGCAGATGATCGTCGATATCCCCGAGATGGTGGAGCTCGACATCAACCCGCTGTTCGCCGACGCCTCGGGGGTGATCGCGGTGGATGCCAGCATCCGCGCCACCGCCACGCCGCTGCCGCGCGGCCAGCGCCTGGCCATCCGCCCCTACCCCAAGACCCTGGAAGAGGTGATGACCCTGCACGACGGCCGCAAGGTGCTGGTGCGCCCGATCCGGCCCGAGGACGAACCCAGCCATCACATTTTCGTCTCGCGCCTCACCTCCGAGGATATCCGCTTCCGTTTCTTCGGCCTGGTGGGCGAACTGCCCCATTCGGAAATGGCCCGCCTCACCCAGATCGACTACGACCGCGAAATGGCCTTCATCGCCGTGCTCCTCGACGATAACGGCGCCCTGACCGACCAGACCATGGGGGTGGTGCGCACCGTGACCGATCCCGACAACGAGAACGCCGAATTCGCCGTGGTGGTGCGCTCCGACCTGAAACGCTCCGGCCTGGGCCGCATGCTGATGCTGAAGATCATCGACTATTCGCGCAGCCGCGGCACCGCCAAGGTGGTGGGCCAGGTGCTGACCGACAATTCCCGCATGCTGAAATTCGTCGAAAGCCTGGGTTTCAAGCGGGTGAAATATGTGGAAAGCGATATCGTCGAGGTGGCGCTGGACCTGAAGGCCGAGCAGGCCAAGGGGTAATACCAAGTCGCGATGAGTTTGACTCATCGCGACGCCGGTGAGGAGCAAGGCGACGCGCGGCTGATGCCGCGTTAGGCAAGGGGTCTGGAAGACCCCGCCCGCCGCGTGAGGGGCTCCGTTGATCGGGTCCGATCACCGGGATTGGGTATAAATCCTCAGGCCCGCGACAGCCACAACAGGGTCAGATCGTCGGTGGGCTGGCGGCGGTGCAGGCGAAAGAGATCCAGCAGCGAGGTGAGCGGCCGGTCGGCGAACTGGTCGGCATGGGCCGCCGCCACCATGGCCAGAAGCTGATCATCGTTCAGCATCATGCCGCGTTCGTCGGGGGTTTCCGTCAGGGCGTCGCTGTAGAGCAGCAGGAAGGCGCCCTTGGGAAAGGGCACCTGCTGGTCGCGGTACTGGCCCTTGCGGGAAATGCCCATGGGCAGGCCGTCGGCTTCCAGATAGCCAATCTGCTCGCCCACGCCGTAGATGGGCATGGGCGCCCCCGCACCCGACCAGGTCAGGGTTTCGCGCACCGTGTCCACCACCCCCAGGAACAGGGTGGCGAACTGGTTCGAGGGCAGCAGATCCACCAGCAGATCGTTCAGCTGGTAGAGATATTCCGACGGCTTGTCGAGATTGCGCAGAGTCTGCTGGTGGGTCAGGGTATGCAGGCGGAAGGTATTGAGGGCGGCGGTGATGCCGTGCCCGGCGAAATCCACCAGAATCACGGCGTAACGCCCCTGCCCCAGATCGCGCAGATGCCACATGTCGCCGCCCAGTTCCGCCGAGGGCTGGAAATGCGCGGCGATGGAAAGGCCGGTTTCGGCACGGATGGCCTCCAACACCTTGGGACTGGGAAGCAGGTCCTCTTGCATCTTACGGGCCAGCTCCAGGTCGGTCTGGATATGGCGGCGGTAGTTTTCCAGATCGCGGATCAGCAGACGGTTTTCCAGCTGCACCCGCACCCTGGCCACCAGTTCGGGACCATGAATCGGCTTGGTGATGAGATCGTTGGCGCCGGCGCGAAAGACCTCGGTGCGCTCGGCGGGGGATTCCAGCGCCGTCTGCACCAGAATGGGCAGATGGCGATACCGCGGATTGGCGCGCAAGGAGCGCGCCACCTCGAAGCCGTCCATCTCCGGCATCATGATGTCGAGGATCACCAGATCGGGATCGAAACTCTCCACCTTGGCCAGGCCCTCGACGCCGTCGGTGGCGAAATCCACGTGCAGGATGCCCGCCGCCTGCAGATAGGCGCCGATGATCTTGCGGATGGCCGGAGCATCCTCCACCACCAGCACCCGGCATTCCGACAGATCCGTGCGCACACCCTGGGACAAAGCGGCGATCATCGTGGAAACCTCATGGTCAGTTTGCGGCCCCGCTCGGCCACCGTCATGCCGTGGGTCAGGGCGGCGATCAGCCCAAGCCCCCGCCCCGAGGTCCGGCTCCCCTCGGCGCAGGCGGGAAGGGCCTGCGGATCATAACCGGCGCCCTGGTCGCGCACCGCCACCTCCACCGCCGCCGCGTCCCAGCGGGCCGTCACCTCGATCCGTCGCGCCCCGCCGTCCTCCGACGATAAGGCCCGTTCCACTTGCCGGCAATAGGCGAAAAACTGCTCCAGGCTGCAACGGGGCACGGCGGCGATGCCGAGATTGCCGTGCACCAGCCCGTTCACCAGGCCCTCATGCACCGCCAGTTCGATGGCCTCGGCCCGCTCGTGCGGCAAATCCAGGCGGCGGGCCAGTTCCGCCGCCAGCAGCCGCGCCACCTCCATCCCGTAGGCGGTTCGGGTGGTCAGCCCCAGATACAGCCCCTCTTCGGCCCCGGCGTCATGATCGCCGGACCGATCCGGCGCCGCTTCCACGCAGCCGCCGTGATCCCGCAAGGAGCGGGCCAGCCGCCGCGCGCACTCGGCGGCATCGGCCGTGGCTTGAAACAGGGGGAAGACGCGGCGTCCGCCGCCCGCGGCGCCGCGGTTCAGGGCGCAACCCCGATAAAATCGTCGAAGCGGGTCAGCCGCAACGCCTTGGCCACCTGCCCGGCCGCCCCCGACAAGGCCAGGCGGCCGTTCATCTGCGTCACCACGTCGCGCACCATCAGGAGGGTCCACATCCCGGCGGAATCGATGAAATCGACGCCGGACAGATCGACGATCCAGGTCCGGCACCCCGTGGCCTTCATTTCGTCGGTCACCGCGGTGAAGCCGCCGGAGGTGGGCAGGGTCAGCCGTCCCTCGCAGCGCAGGGTGCCGACACCGGCCTGATCCACGATGATTTCATACTCCAAGGCGGTCTCCCGTTGGAATGGCCCTAAAATCTCACTCCTCGGTGGGGATCAATTCGTCGAAGCGGGCCAGGCTCAACGCCTTTTCCACCTGCCCCGTCGCCCCTTTCAACAGCATCCGGCCGTTCTGCTGCCCCGCCATGTCGCGGGCCATCAACAACATGCCGAGCCCGGCGGAATCGATGAATTCCAGACCGGACAGGTCAAACACCCAGCAATGGCCGTCACCGGTCGCCTTCAGCTCCTCGGCAACCCGCATGAAGGTGGTCGAATTGCTGAAAGTCAGGCGGCCGCCGCATTCAACAACGGTCCGCCCCCCAGCGGTCGACACGATACGATAATCCAATCCACCCTCCTTATACCAACTTCGGGATCAGGGCGGGCGCCCCACTCTCTCATCCCTTGCGAATATGCGCGATGAAACGATCGGCGTTATCGTGCAGAACCTGCGCCTGTTTGGCCAGTTCATCGGCCGAACAGTAGACCTCGACGGCGGCCCGGCCGGTATCGGCGGCGGTCCGCGCCATTTCGGTCACGCTGGAAACGACATGCAGCGAGGTCTGGCTGACATTCTGCACGCTCGAGCTGATCACCGTGGTGGCCTCCGTCTGCTTGCGCACGGCATCGTTCACTTCAACCGCGATACTGTCCACTTCTTCGATGGTTTCGCGGATGGTGTCAATAGCGTCGGCGGCGGTGCGGGTCGACTCCTGGATGGCAACCACCTGCTGGGTGATCTCCTCGGTGGCCTTGGCGGTCTGGCTGGCCAGATGCTTGACCTCGTTGGCCACCACGGCGAAACCCTTGCCGGCCTCGCCGGCGCGGGCCGCCTCGATGGTGGCGTTCAAGGCCAGAAGGTTGGTCTGGCTGGCGATGTCGTTGATGAGGTTGACCACATCGCCGATCTTCTGCGCCCCCTCGTTCAGGCCGCGCACCAGGGTGTCGGTGCGGCGCGCCTCCGCCACCGCCCGACGCACGATCTCCGACGAGCGGAACACCTTGCCGCCGATCTCGCCGATGGAGGCCGACAGGGAGTGGGCCACCTCGGCCATGGCCGTGATGGTGCCGGAGCTGGCGTTGGAACTGTCGGCGGTGGATTCCGCCTGGGCGCGGGTGCTTTCCGCCGTGCCGCGCAGCACCTCGGACATGGCCCGCATCTTGCCCACCGCCGATTCCACCGTGGTGAGCACGCTGGAGAAATTGCTCTCGAAATCGTCGGCCAGGGCGAAGATGGCGGCGCGGCGCTCGTCCTCGGCGCGGCGGCGGATCTCCTCCTGCTCGCGGCGCAGGCCCTCCATATGCAAAGCGTTCTCGCGGAACACCTCCAGGGCGGCGGCCATCTCGCCGATTTCGTCGCCGCGCTCGCGGCAGGGCACGCTCACCGTCAGATTGCCGTCGGCCACCAGGTGCATGGTATGGGCCATGGCCTCCACCGGACGGGCGATGGCCCGCCCGATCAAGAGGCCCAGAGACACGGTGATCACCCCCGCCGCCCCCAGGGTAAGCAAAATAGCCACGTTCAGGCGGTACTGGCTCGCTTCGGTGGCGGCGGTCTGGCGGGCGCTGTCGGCCATGACGTCGTTCGACACCTTGGAAATGAACGGCATCAGCCGGGTGTCGGCGATACTGTCCAGGGTGGCGCGGTTCTGATCCACCTTGCGGATCTGATCGGCGGTGTTGTCGAACTGGGTTTTATAGGCGGCAAGATCGGCCGACAGGCTTTTTTGCAGCGCGGTTTCCCCCAGAGTGGCGATCTCGGTCTGCAACTGGGCGGCATGGCGGCCCACCTCGGCCAGCGAACCGGCGTCCCGCTGCTCCACGAAGTCCTTCTCGCCCTGACGCATGCGCAGAAATTCGCTGCTCATGCGCGCCCCGGTCTCGCCCGGCACCCGGGCCAGGGCCTGATCCAGAGCTTCGGCCGCCTTGGCCAGGCTGGCGCGCAAACCGCTGTTGGGATCGCCTCCCAAGGTTTGCCGCGCCTCAATGATGGCGGCGAAGGCTTCCAGATAATCGCCGATGGCGGCCTCGGCCGCCTCCATGTCGTTTTCCTCGCTCTGTTCCAGCACCTTGGCCTGCAGGGTCTGCATGGCGTCGGCGGCGCGGTTCACCGCGTCGGAATGCTTGTCCACCAGCGACTGGTCGTGGGTGAACAGGAACTGCGCCTCCAGCAGGCGGGCGTCGGCCACGGCATGATAGAGGGCATGCGCCGCCTCCTCGCGCTGGCTGATGGCCTGCATGGCCACCCGCTCCTGCGCCTGCCTGTGGCTGATGAAACTGTCGATGGCGCCAATGACGAAGAAGCCGAGGAGCGCGATCAGGCTGACCAGACCGATCTGCCAACCGACTCCAACCTTGGATAACAGGCGGGTCATATTTTTTGCTCTCATATCCTGAAAACCGGCAAACGGCGGCAGCCCCTTGCTGAAGGTCATAGAAAACCGAAGGGCAAGGGATCGGCAACAGAAATGTTAAGGTTTTTGAAAAACACCGGGCCTCAACAGCCGAATGCCGCGAACACCCTAAGAAAACGCTTAGAATCCGGCAAGACATTGCGCGTTTGGGAGCGTGAAACACGCCGCCTCAACCGGCATTGCGGCAGGCGTGTTTCATGAAGGCTCCGCCCCGATCGCGGCGGCCTCGGGCCGTCTTCCTTACTGCGCCAGCGCGTCTTCCGCCGGCAGCAGCGGCAGGCCCCGGGCCTGGGCCACGGCGGCATGGGTGATCTGGCCGCGATGCAGGTTGAGACCGGCGCGCAGATGCGCGTCATCGCGGCAGGCCTGCCGCCATCCCTTGTCGGCCAGGGCCAGCACGAAGGGCAGCGTGGCGTTGTTCAGGGCCATGGTGGAGGTCCGGGCCACCGCCCCCGGCATATTGGCCACGCAGTAATGCACCACGCCTTCCTCAACGAAGGTGGGATGGGCATGGGTGGTGGGACGGCTGGTTTCGATACAGCCGCCCTGATCGATGGCGATATCCACCAGCACCGATCCGGTCTTCATCTTGCGCACCAGATCGCGGCTGACCAGACGCGGCGTGGCCGCGCCGGGCACCAGCACGGCGCCGATGAGCAGATCGGCCTCCCTGACCGCCAGTTCCACCGCTTCCGAGGTGGAGAACTGGGTCTTGGCCCGGCCGGAGAAATGCAGATCCAGCTCGCGCAGGCGCGGCACAGAACGGTCCATGATGGTCACGTCGGCGCCCAGGCCGATGGCCATCTGCGCGGCATTGGTGCCGGCCACGCCGCCCCCCAGGATCACCACCTTGGCGGCGGCCACGCCGGGCACGCCCCCCAGCAGAATGCCGGCGCCGCCGCATTCCTTTTCCAGGCAGCGCGCCCCGGCCTGAATGGCCATGCGCCCGGCCACCTCGCTCATGGGGGCCAGCAGCGGCAGACCGCCCAGGCGGTCGGTCACGGTTTCATAGGCGATGGCGGTGCAGCCCGAGGCCAGCAGCCCCGTGGTCTGGGCGGCATCGGGGGCCAGATGCAGATAGGTGAACAGAAGCTGGCCTTCGCGCAGCAGGGCGATTTCCTCGGGCTGCGGCTCCTTGACCTTCACCACCATGTCGGAGGCGGAATAGACGCCGTTGCCGTGCGAGGCGATCTGCGCCCCGGCGGCGCGATAATCGTCGTCGCTGATGCCGATGCCGAGGCCCGCGCCGGTTTCCACCACCACATGGTGGCCGCGGGCCATTACCTCGCGCACCGAGGCCGGGGTCAGTCCCACCCGGTATTCGTGCGTCTTGATCTCCTTGGGCACGCCAATCAGCATCATCGTCCTCCTGATCGCTTGTTTTCTTCTTGAGCTGTCAGCACATCACCACACGGCGGAAAGGTCAACGACGCAACCGGATAAATGCCCCTGTCCCCCCTTGTTTTCAGCGGAAATCATCGGGCACCACGCCGTGGCGGCGCAACTTGTCGTAGAAGGTCTTGCGCGGAACGCCCAAGGCCTCCACCGTCTGCTTGACGTTGCCGTCATGCAGCGACAGCTCGTTTTCGATCACGCTTTTCTCGAAAAGGTCCACCTGTTCGGCCAGGGTCAGGCGCTGGCCGCGGCGCGGTTCGCCGCTCAAAGGGTCGGCCTCGTCGCCCAAACCCAGCACGAAGCGGTCGGCGGCGTTCTTCAGTTCGCGCACGTTTCCGGGCCAGGAATAGCTGTTCAACTGGTGCAGCACCTCGGGCGTCAGGCGCGGCGGCTCGCAGTCGTAGCGGGCGGCGGCCTTGTGCACGAAATGCTGGAACAGCAGCGGAATATCCTCGCGCCGCTCGCGGAGCGGCGGAATATGGATCATCACCACGTTCAGGCGGTAATAAAGATCCTCGCGGAAGCGTTGCTCCTGGCTGGCCACCTTCAGGCTGACCTTGGTGGCCGCCACCACGCGGATATCCACCGGCACGATCTCGTTGGAACCCAGGGGTTCCACCGCCCGCTCCTGCAACACCCGCAGGATTTTCACCTGCAGGCCCAGCGGCATGCTTTCGATCTCGTCCAGGAACAAGGTGCCCTTGTCGGCGAACTGGATGCGCCCCACCCGGCGCTTGGCGGCGCCGGTGAAGCTGCCGGCCTCGTGGCCGAACAGCTCGGATTCGAACAGATGCTCCGGCATGGCGCCGCAGTTCAAGGCCACGAACTTATGATCGCGCCGGCTGCTTTGATGATGCAGGGCGCGGGCCACCAGCTCCTTGCCGGTGCCGGTTTCCCCCATCACCAGCACGTCGGCGTCGGTTTTGGCCACGGCGGCGATGATGGTGCGCATGCGCTCGATGGCCGGGGTGCGGCCGATGATGGCGGTTTCGCCGCCTTCGGCCAATTCCCGGCGCAAACGGCGGTTTTCCATCACCAGATGCCGCCGCTCCAGGGCGCGGCGCACGCAATCGGCCAGGATTTCGGCCGGATAGGGCTTTTCGATGAAGTCGTAGGCCCCGGCGCGGATGGCCCGCACCGCCATGGAGATATCGCCGTGCCCGGTCAGCATGATCACCGGCAGATCGGCATCCACGGCCAGGGCCTTCTCCATCAGGGCGAAGCCGTCCATGCCCGGCATGCGCACATCGGTGATGAGGGCGCCGCAGTCGCGGGATAAAAGCCTCAGCGCCGCCTCGCCGGACTCGCAGCACTGCACGGTGAAACCGGCCAGCTCCAGGGTCTGCTTGCCGGCGGCGCGCACCTGGCGATCATCGTCCACCAGCACGATGGACAGGGTCTGGTTCATGCTCATTCCTCCACCCGCCGCAGACAGAGCGTGAAGACGGCGCCGCCCGCCGCCCCCTGCGCCGCCGTCAGACGGCCGCCGAAGGCGCGCACGATACCCTCGGAAATGGACAGACCCAAGCCCAGACCTTCACCGGCGGGCTTGGTGGTGAAAAAAGGCTCGAAGAGATGGGGCAGAAGATCGGGCGGCAGGCCCGGCCCGTTGTCGGCCACCGCCAGGGTCGCCGTTTCCCGCTCCAGATCCAGGGTCAGCGCCAGACGGCCGCCGCCGCCCTCGCCCATGGCGTCGAGGGCGTTGCGCAGCAGATTGACCAGCACCTGCTGCAGCCGCACATCCTCGCCCCATACCGGCAGCGGCTGGGGCGGCGGCGCCCACGCCACGGCCACGCCGGCGGCGCGCAGCGGCCCGGACAACATGGACAGCGCCCCCTCGACGGCGGCCACCAGATCCACCGCCGCCAGACTGTCCGTGGATTTGCGGGCGAACTGCTTCAACTGCCCGGTAATCCGCGCCATGCGTTCGGTCAGGGCGACGATTTCCCCCAGATTGTCCAAAGCGCCTTGCGGACGGTTCTGGTCCAGGAAGGTGCGGGCGTTCTCGGCAAAGCCGCGCAGGGCGGCCAGGGGCTGGTTCAACTCGTGCACCATGCCCGCCGACATCTGCCCCAGGGCCGCCAGCTTGGCCGCCTGCACCAGTTCCTGCTGCTTGGCCCGCAATTCCATCTCGGCCCGCATCCGCTCCGCGACTTCCGCCTCCAGCCGCTGGTTGGTGCGGGTCAGGGCGTGGGTGCGCTCGGCCACCCGGCGTTCCAGCTCGCGGGTCTGGCGGCGGCGGCGCAGGCTGCGTTGCGACAGGTAATAAACCGCCAGCCCGGCCAGCCCCATGGACAGCAGCGCCAGCAGCCCGGTCTGACGCCCGGCCGCTTGCGCGGCGGCGGCGTCCAGCATCACCGAAAGGCGCCAGCCGTCGCCGTCGGCCAGCGGCGCGCTGACCGTCACATAGCCCACGCCGTCCACTGTTTGCAGGCGGCTGCCCGCCACCACCGGCAGCGGATGCAACGGCGCGTCGCCGTACTGGCGGCTGGCGCGGATGGCCGCCAGGGTGGCGGCCGTCAGCGGCGCGCGGGTCAGATAGCGCCAGGACGGCGTGTTGGTGATGAAGATGACGCCGTGACCGTCGCTGACGAACACCCGCTCGCCCCGGCTGGACCAGCCCCGCTCCAGGACATCCATGGCGGTTTTCACCACCACCGCCCCCACCACACCCTCCGGCCCCCGCACCGGCACGGCGATATAGTCGCCAGGGCGGTTGGAGGTACTGCCCAGGGCGAAATACTGCCCCACCCGCCCGGCCATGGCGGCGGTGAAATAGGGGCGGAAATCGAAACGCCGTCCCACGAAGCCGCCGGAAGGATCGCGCCAGTTGCTGGCGGCCAGGGTCAGACCGTCGCGGTTCAGCACGTAAAGGGCCGAGGCGCCCAGGATGCCGTTCAGCGTTTCCAGGCGCCGCGACAGCGCCGCCGCGTCGCCGCCCGCGGTCAGCAGCGCCCGCACCCCGGCATCCGAGGCCAACACCAGCGGCACGTTGCGGAAGGTGGTGATTTCCGCATGCAGGGCCTGGGCGTAAAGGGCCAGATGCTCCCGCCCCTGCTCCTCCAGACGGTCGTAGGCCTGCGCCTGGCTCCAGTCCAGCACCCGCCAGCCCACCCACGGCGCCGCCAGCACCAGCAGATAGATCAGCGCGGTCAAGAACGGGCGCGCTCCCCGCCATCGCACCGCCAGACGCCGCCACAGCACAGTCACGTCCCGTTCAATCCTTCTTCCCAGTCCGCCTTTTCATTAAATGCGGGAAAATCCCGGCGCGAGGCAAGGAACTTTCCCGCCGGGCCGCCGCCACACACGATTTCATCCCGATGCGCGGCTTTCCGCACAGGCGCCGACGGTGAAATGAGCGTCTTTTCACACACGCAACATCCCTCATCCGCCCCAAACCGGGCCTGAACATCCTTGGCACGCCGCTTGCTCACAGATGCCCCGACAACAGCGGGTCCGCGCCGCCGCCGGAACGGATCCCGCCACACCATAAGCATCATCTTGCGAGGAAACGCACATGCATATTTCGCCCGCCACCGCCACGGCGCCCAAGAAGAAGAAGCTTTACAAGGATCTGACCTTCCAGGTGCTGGTGGCCATCGTCATCGGCATCGTGGTGGGCCATCTGGCGCCCGATACCGGCGCCCATCTGAAGTGGCTGGGCGATATCTTCATCCGCATGATCAAGATGGTGGTGGGCCCGGTGATCTTCCTGACCGTGGTCACCGGCATTTCCAGCGTCGGCGACATGCGCAAGGTGGGCAAGGTGGGCGTCAAGGCCCTGGTCTATTTCGAGGTGGTGACCACCTTCGCCCTGGCCATCGGCCTGGTGGTGGTGAACGTGATCGATCCGGGCCGCAACATCAACGCCACCCTGGGCGCCCTTAGCCAGCACGCCGCCGAGGTCAGCAAATACGCCACCGCCGCCCAGCATCATTCGGTGATCGACTTCCTGGTCAACCTCATCCCCGACAACGTGGTGGGCGCCTTCGCCACCGGTGATCTTTTGCAGATCCTGCTGTTCTCGGTGCTGTTCGGCGCCGCCCTGTCGCTGATGGGGGAAAAGGGCAAGCCGGTGGAGGATTTCCTGGAACGGCTGTCGCACACCTTCTTCCGCATCATCAACATCATCATGTATTACGCCCCCATCGGCGCCTTCGGGGCCATGGCCTACACCATCGGCAAGTTCGGCCTGTCGTCGCTGGCCTCGCTGGGCGAGCTGCTGGCCGCCGTGCTGCTGACCATGGTGCTGTTCATCACCGTGGTGCTGGGCATGATCGCCCGCATGTACGGCTTTTCCATCTTCCGCTTCCTGCGTTACCTGAAGGACGAGATCATGATCGTTCTCGGCACCTCCTCGTCCGAGACGGTGCTGCCGCGCATGATGGAAAAGCTGCAGCGCCTGGGTTGCTCCAAGCCGGTGGTGGGCCTGGTGATTCCCACCGGCTATTCCTTCAATCTGGACGGCACCACCATCTATCTTTCCATGGCCGCCCTGTTCATCGCCCAGGCCTACCACATCGACCTGTCGCTGTGGCAGCAGCTCTCCATCATGGCGCTGCTGATGGTCACCTCGAAGGGCGCCGCCGCCGTGACCGGCGGCGGATTCATCACCCTGGCCGCCACCCTGCAGGGCAACGGGCAGCTGCCCATCGAAGGGCTGGCCCTGCTGTTCGGCGTCGACCGCTTCATGTCCACCGCCCGCGCCCTCACCAACATGATCGGCAACGGCGTGGCCACGGTGATCATCGCCAAGACGGAAAAAGAATTCGACGCGGCCAAGGGCCTGGCCGAATACCGCAGCCACTTCGGCAACGACAGCCTGGAAAAAATGTAATCGGACCGCTTGGGACGGCGGGGATATTTCCCCGCTGTCCTCCGGCCGCAAGTCCCTATAGAGTGCGCGCCACCGGTTTCTTATTCGCCACGAGGCTCCCGTTGCCCCCGGACGCATCCGTCCCCCGTCTGGCCCTTACGGGCATCAGCAAATCCTTTCCCGGCTGCCGCGCCAACGACGGCGTCGGCCTGACCCTGATGCCGGGGGAAATCCACGCCCTGCTGGGCGAGAACGGCGCCGGCAAAAGCACCCTGGTGAAGATCATCTACGGCGTGCTGCAAGCCGATTCCGGCCAGATGGCCTGGGATGGCCGGCCGGTGAGCATCGCCAGCCCCGCCGCCGCCCGCCGCCTGGGCATCGGCATGGTGTTTCAGCACTTTTCCCTGTTCGACTCCTTGAGCGTGGCCGAGAACATCGCCCTGGGCCTGGACCGGCCCGGCCCCATGAAGGCCCTGGTGCGCCGCATCGCCGCGGTTTCCGCCCGCTACGGCCTGGCGCTGGACCCGGACCGGCCGGTGCACAGCCTGTCGGTGGGGGAACGCCAGCGGGTGGAGATCGTGCGCTGCCTTCTGGGCGAGCCGCGCCTGCTGATCATGGACGAGCCCACTTCGGTGCTGACGCCGCAGGAGGTGGACGGCCTGTTCGCCGTGCTGCGCCAGTTGGCGGCGGAAGGGCGCACCATCCTCTATATCAGCCACAAGCTCGACGAAATCCGCGCCCTGTGCGGCCGCGCCACGGTGATGCGGGCCGGCCGGGTGGTGGGCAGCTGCGATCCCGCCGCCACCACCAGCCGGGCCATGGCCGAAATGATGATCGGCACCGGCCTGGCCGTGCCCCGCCGCGGACCGCAGTCAGCCCCGGCGCGCGACACCGTGCTGGAGTTGCATCACCTGTTCACCACCTCCGACGACCCCTTCGCCGTCACGCTGGCCGATGTGGCCCTGAGCGTGCGGGCCGGCGAGATCGTCGGCATCGCCGGGGTGGCGGGCAATGGTCAGGCGGAGCTGCTGTCGGCGCTTTCGGGCGAGGCCCGCTCCCCCGATCCCGGCATGATCGTCATCGGCGGCGTGGCCGCCGGGCATCTGGGCCCCCGGGCGCGGCGCAGCTTAGGGCTGGCCTTCGTGCCCGAGGAACGGCTGGGGCGCGGCGCGGTGCCCGAGATGAGCCTGGCCGACAACGCCCTGCTGTCGGGCTACGGCAGCGGCGGCATGGTGCGGCGCGGCCTGGTGCGCTTCGGCCGGGCCCGCCGTTACGCCGAGCGGGTGATCCAGCATTTCGGCGTGGCCACGCGCGGCCATGCCACCCCCGCCCGCGCCCTGTCGGGCGGCAATCTGCAGAAATTCATCATCGGCCGCGAAATCCTGCAAAATCCCCGGCTGTTGATCGCCGCCCAACCCACCTGGGGGGTGGATGCCGGCGCCGCCGCCCAGATCCATCAGGCTCTCCTCGATCTGGCCCAGGGCGGCACGGCGCTGCTCATCGTCTCGCAGGATCTGGACGAGCTTTTCACCTTGAGCGACCGCATCGCCGTGATGCATGGCGGCCGCCTGTCGGCCACCACTCCGGTGGATCAGACCACGGTGGAGCAGATCGGCCTGCGCATGGGCGGCATTTTCGAAGAGCGCACGGAGACCGACCATGCTTCGTCTTGAGGCCCGCCCCCATCCCTCGACGGCGGCCCTGCTGCTGGCGCCGCTGCTGGCGGTGCTGCTGACCCTGCTGGCCGGAGCCCTGCTGTTCGCCCTGCTGGGCTTTGCGCCGGCCGCCGCCCTCAAGGCCTTTTTCATCACCCCGGTCAACAGCCTCTACGGCCTGGGCGAACTGGCCATGAAGGCCACGCCGCTGCTGTTGTGCGCCATCGGTCTGGCCGTGGGCTTCCGCGCCAACATCTGGAACATCGGCGCCGAGGGCCAGCTCCTCATGGGGGCCATCGCCGGATCGGGGGTGGCGTTGTTCCTGCGCCCGGCCGACGGCGCCCCCTGGGTGCTGCCCGCCATGTTCCTGGCCGGGGCCCTGGGCGGCATGGCCTGGGCCGCCGTGCCGGCCTTCCTCAAGCTGCGCTTCAACGCCAGCGAGATCCTGACCAGCCTGATGCTGACCTATGTGGCCCGCCTGTTCCTGCGCTGGCTGGTGGGCGGCCCCTGGCGCGATCCCGACGGCTATAATTTTCCGCAATCGCCCATGTTCGCCCCCGACGCGGTGATCCCGCCGCTGCTGCACGGCACCCGGCTGGGCTTCGGCGCCCTCCTGGCCCTGGCCGTGACCCTGGGCGGCTGGTTCCTGCTGTCGCGCACGTTCTTAGGCTTTCAGATCCGCGTTATCGGCCTGACCAGCGCCGCCGCGGGCTATGCCGGTTTCGACCGCGGTCGCGTCACCTGGCTGTCGCTGCTGCTGTCGGGCGCCCTGGCCGGTATCGCCGGGCTGAACGAGGTGGCCGGCCCCATCGGCCAGCTGACGCCCTTCGTCTCGCCGGGCTACGGTTTTACCGCCATCATCGTGGCCTTCCTCGGCCGTTTGCATCCCATCGGCATCCTGTTCGCCTCGCTGCTGGTGGCCTTGAGCTATCTGGGCGGCGAATCGGCGCAAATCTCCCTGGGCCTGCCCCTGGCCGCCACCGATGTCTTCCAGGGCATGCTGCTGTTCTTCCTGCTGGCCTCGGAGGTGCTGGTGCGCTACCGCCCGCGCCTGGCCCGGACGCGAGGCTGAGCCATGGACCATGTCACCGCCATTCTGGTTTCCGTTCTCCTGGCCGCGGCGCCGCTGCTGTTCGCCGCCTTGGGCGAACTGGTGACCGAGAAATCGGGCGTTCTCAATCTCGGCGTGGAGGGCATGATGCTGGTGGGGGCCGTCTGCGGCTTCGCCGTCACCGCCCATAGCGGCCATGCCGCCCTCGGCATCCTGGCCGCCGCCCTGGCCGGCATGGCCTTGAGCGCCCTCTTCGCCCTGCTCACCCTGGTGCTGCTGGCCAATCAGGTGGCCACCGGCCTGGCCCTCACCCTGTTCGGGGTCGGGCTGTCGGCCCTGGTGGGCAAACCTTTCGTCGGCACGCCGCTGGAAAAACTGCCCGATCTGCCGCTGCCGCTGCTGTCGCATCTGCCGCTGCTGGGACCGCTGCTGTTCGACCGCGACCCCCTGATCTATCTGGCCGCCCTCCTCACCCTGGCGGTGGGATGGCTGCTGGCCCGCACCCGCGCCGGGCTGGTGGTGCGGGCGGTGGGGGAAAATCCCGAGGCCGCCCACGCCCTGGGCTATCCGGTGCGCCTGATCCGCTTCGCCTGCATCCTGTTCGGCGGCGCCATGGCCGGTCTGGGCGGGGCCTATCTGTCGCTGGCCTATACCCCGATGTGGGCCGAGGACATGACCGCCGGGCGCGGCTGGATCGCCCTCGCCCTGGTGGTGTTTTCCACCTGGCGGCCGGGCCGGCTGGTGCTCGGCGCCCTGCTGTTCGGCGCCTTCACCATCGCCCAGTTGCATGCCCAGGCCCTGGGATTGGCGGTGCCGCCGGAATTCCTGGCCATGCTGCCTTATCTGGCCACCATCCTGGTGCTGGTGCTGATCTCGCGCGATGCCGCCCGCATCCGCCTGAACGCCCCCGCCGCCATCGGCAAGACCTTCCATCCCGATCATTAAATTTCATGACACAACGGTGAATTTTTCACGACAGCCCCTCCAACCCCCGGATATAATACCGCCCGGCCAATGATTTGACCCGTTGGGCCAAATCATGCCGAGACGGTGAGCCCCGTCCCGGGGCCGCTCAAGCGCCGCGCGGGCTTACCGGTCGGCGCGTCTTTTGAGTCAAATCAAGTGCCGACCGGTATAATTCCGCGTTTTCCGCTCGATGGGGGATCCGTCATGAAGTTTGTCAAATGGGCTCTGGCCGCCGCCATGACCATGAGCCTGGGGCTGCCGACCGCCCATGCCGACGCGCCGTTCAA
Organism: Pseudomonadota bacterium; assembly: GCA_021782815.1. Lineage (GTDB taxonomy): Bacteria > Pseudomonadota > Alphaproteobacteria > Rhodospirillales > Magnetospirillaceae > JAJZGK01. Next base: position 18,191 of record JAJXUO010000021.1, on the reverse strand, counting down.
GGCCGCCTGGATCTATGTCGGCCCGGTCAGCGACCACGGCTACAGTTTCCAGCACGATCAGGGCCGCAAGGCGGTGGAGGCCGCCCTGGGCGCCAAGGTGAAAACCACCTTCGTGGAAAGCGTGCCGGAAGGCGCCGACGCCGAGCGGGTGCTGACCCAGCTGGCCCGCGACGGCAACAAACTGATCTTCTCCACCTCGTTCGGCTTCATGAACGCCACCCTGAAGGTGGCCCGCGCCTTCCCCGACGTGAAGTTCGAGCATGCCACCGGCTATAAGCGCGCCGCCAACGTCTCGACCTTTTCCGCCCGCTTCTACGAGGGCCGCGCCGTGCTGGGCACCATCGCCGGCAAGATGACCAAAACCGGCGTGGTCGGCTATATCGCCTCCATCCCCATTCCCGAGGTGGTGCGCGGCATCGACGCCTTCACCATCGCCCTGCGCAAGGTGCGCCCCGACGCCAAGGTCAAGGTGATCTACGTCAATTCCTGGTACGATCCCGGCAAGGAGGCCGCCGCCGCCAAGGCCCTGATCGACCAGGGCGCCGACGTGCTGGCCCAGCATACCGACAGCGCCGCCCCGGTGCAGACCGCCGAGGAACGCGGCGTGTGGTGCTTCGGCCAAAGCTCCGACATGACCCGCTACGCCCCGCACCGGCTGCTCACCGGCATCATCGAGAACTGGGACCAGTACGATGTGGCGGAAGTGAAGGCGGCCATGAACGGCAGTTGGAAAAGCCACGATACCTGGGGCGGCCTGGCCAGCGGCATGGTCAAGCTGTCGCCCTACAATCCGGCCATGCCCAGGGATGTGGTGGCGGCGGCCGAGAAGACCCGCCAGGACATCATCGCCGGCAAGCTCAATCCCTTCGCCGGGCCCATCACCGACCAGAGCGGCAAACTGGTGGTGCCGGCGGGCAAAAGCCTGAGCGACGCCCAATTGCTGGGCCTGCGCTTTTATGTGCAGGGCGTGGAAGGCAATCTGCCGAAATAAACACCCGCGCCGCCTGACGAAAAAGCCGCCGGACCCTTCGTCCGGCGGCTTTTTGCGTTTTGATCAGGCCCGCAGCCAGCCTTCGACGGCGGCGGGGGCCGGAACGCCGCCCGCATGCACCACCACGCCGTCGATGACCACGCCGGGGGTGGACATCACCCCATAGCTCATGATGGCGGCCATATCGGTCACCTTTTCGATTTCCACCGCCACGCCCAGGGCCTCGGCCTTGTCGGCGATCAGCTTCGCGGTATTGACGCAGTTGCGGCAACCCGATCCCAGAACCTTCACCTGTTTCATCACGCGTCTCCTAGAGCGTGATGCATTCAATCTGCATCACGCTCTCAACTTTGATATGTCCCTCGCCGGGCGCAACCCTCCGGGTTGCTTGGCCGCGGCCTCAATGGCCGTTTGATATGTCCCTCGCCGGGCGCAACCCTCCGGGTTGCTTGGCCGCGACCTCAATGGCCGCGGGTCGCGCCGTGCGTCACATGTAACGCCCGGCACTCTAGGCCAGAATGGCGTTGAACAGATAGCCCACCACCATGAAGGCCACCGCCAGATAGGCGGCGAAAAAAACCAGCATGGGCAGCTTCAACACCTTGCGTAAAATCATCATTTCCGGCGCCGACAGGGCGGTGATGCTCATCATCAATGCCAGAACGGTTCCCACCGGCAAGCCCTTGCCCAGCAACGCCTCGACGATGGGAATCATCCCGGCGGCGTTGGAATAAAGCGGAATGCCGGCCAGCACCGCCAGCGGCACGGCGAAGGGATTGTCCGGGCCGGCATGGCGCAGGAAGAAATCGGCCGGAACATAGCCGTGCAACCCCGCGCCCACGCCGATACCCAGCAGCACGTAAAGCCACACCCGCCCCAAAATCTCGCGCACCTGCGACCAGCCGTAGGCCATCCGCCCCTTCAAGGTGAGATCGGCGGCGGGAACGGCGGCCTGACCCATGCGGATCTTCCAGACATAGTCCTCCACATAGCGTTCCAGCCCCAGGGCGTCGATGATCACGCCGCCGACGATGCCCACCACCATGCCGGTGGCGAAATAAAGCGCCGTCAGCTTCCAGCCCAGAAGGGCGCCCAGCATCACCACCGCCACCTCGTTGACCATGGGCGAGGTGATGAGGAAGGTCATGGTCACCCCCATGGGCACCGCCGCCTCCAGAAGACCGATGAACAGCGGCACCGCCGAGCAGGAACAGAAGGGCGTGACCGCCCCCAGCAGCCCGGCCAGCACATAGGCCGGACCGCGCCGACGCCCGGCCAGGGTATGGCGCAGGCGCTCGGGCGTCATCATGGTGCGCAGCATGCCCACCACGAAGACGATCAGCGTCAGCAGCACGAAGATCTTGCTGACATCCTCGACGAAGAAATGCAGGGCGTCGCTGAGTTTCGTGCCGTGCGCCAGCCCCAGTTGGGTAAAGACCAGCCAATCGGCCAAGCGCGTGAAAATCACAAACATGATCGCCTCCTCAGGCCGCCGCGCCGTTTTTCTCCGGCACATCCCGAAGCCGCAGCAGATCGTCGCGGTAGGGGGCCTGGTCCGGCAGATCCGCCGCCAGCGCCGCCAGGGTCCGCGCCGCCCAGGCGGGCAGATCCTCGGCCACGCGGTAATGCACCCACTGCCCCTGGCGGCGGTCGCGCAAAAGCCCGGCCTCGCGCAAGGCGGCCAGATGCCGCGACATCTTGGGCTGCGAGACGGCCAAGGCGCCCACCAATCGGCAGACGCACAGCTCCCCTTCCGTCAGCAGCAGCACCAGGGCGCGCAGACGGGTGGGATCGGACAGGGCGGAAAAAAAGGCGGACGGGTCGTATGCCATGTCCTTAATATACGCCAATCCGAATATATGGACAAGCGTATATTAAAGGGTCACGACACCATGACGGTCATGTTGGACAACGTTTTGTCCATATGCTCCTCGATCAGGCGGCAAGCCAGATCGCCGTCGCGGGCCAGGGTGGCGTCCATGATGGCCTTGTGTTCGGCATGCACGTCGCGGGCGCCGCGCTGCGACACCAGCGAGAAGCGGCGGTAGCGTTCCGACTGGTGATAGAGAATTTCGCGGAAATGCAGGATCCAGCGCGAGGAACAGGCGGAAATCAGCGCCTTGTGGAAATCGCTGTTACGATCCTCCCAGCTTTCCGCCACCTGCTCGGCCTCGGCCCCCAGGCGTTCCTCCACCCGGCTCAAACGGTGAAAAGCCGCCACGATGCCCGCCTCCCACTGATCGTCGCCGCGCGCGATGGATTCCCGCAAGGCCAGGGTTTCCATCATCTTGCGCATGCGGGTGACGTCCTGGAGATCCTCCAGCGAAATGGGGGCGACACGGAAGCCGCGCTGGCCTTCCGACACCACCAGGGCATCGGCCACCAGCAGGGTCAGGGCCTCGCGCAGGGTACTGGAGCCGATCTCGTACTGGGCGCGCAGATGCTCGATCCGAAGCTTGCTGTCGGGCGCCAGGGCCCCGCTGATGATGTCCTTGCGCAGACGTTGATAGGCGTACTCGATCAGGGTTTTAGCGCCCCGCCCGCCACGGTCCGGCTTCGATGCGGCCACGGCCGCGGCACTGTCGCTCATGCTGCTGAACCCTTTATATCCCCTTGTTTTCCTGGATTTTACCGAATTGCACGGCAGTTTCCACCACATTCGCTATCGCGGTGCAATATCTGATGTTTTAAAAAATATCGATATTTTTTCCTTGACCCGAAACCTCATTCATCGTCACATATGCATGCCAGCCATGCAGATCGAATCCGACGCGAAAATGCGCGGAAATCAAAGGCTAAAGCCATAACGCTGGCAGGGAGAACGCCATGGAGATGACCGAAAGCGGCGGCCTCGCCGCCCGCAAGCCCGCCCCGCCCCCGTCCGCCCTGCTGGCGTCCGACGCGGCGGCGCCCCCCCACCAGATCGCCGTGGACGGCACGGCCCGCACCGTCGCCTGCCGTGACGGCCTGAGCGTGCTGGACGCCTTCGAACAGGCCCGCAATCCCCTGGCCGCCAACGGCGAGGCCGTGGTGCGGGTGGGCTGCCGCCGGGGTGGATGCGGCGTGTGCAAGGTGAAAATTACCGAAGGAACGGTGCGCACCGGCCCCATGAGCCGCGCCCATGTGACGGAACAGGAAGAGGCCGAGGGCTATGTCCTGGCCTGCTGCGCCTACCCCGAAAGCGACCTCACGGTGGCTTCGGTGCCGGTGGCGCCGCGCAAATTGAAATAAACATCACAATAAAAAGCTGGGAGGTTTCCAATGGCAATTACCGGTGTTCTTCGCCCCGGATTGATTCAGATCCGCGTTTTGGATATGGCCGCCGCCATCACCCATTACGTCGATCGCATCGGCCTTTACAAGGTGGCCACCGGCGATGACGGCCGCGTTTACCTGAAGGCCCGCGACGAGTTCGATCACCATTCGGTGATCCTGAACCCCTCCGACCGCGCCGGTCTGGACTACGTCGCCTTCAAGGTGGATGGCGACGCGGCGCTGTCCTCCTTCGAAAAGCGCATCGCCGCCTGGGGCCTGGCCGTGGATCACGTGCCCGCCGGCGAGCAGCCCGGCATCGGCCGCCGCATCGGCTGCACCATTCCCTCCGGCCATCGCATCGAGCTTTACGCCCACGCCGATCTGGCCGAAATGCGCCCCGGCACCCTGAACCCCGACGTGTGGGACGCCGAACCGCACGGCATGGAGGCCCGCCGCTTCGATCACTGCCTGCTTTACGGCCCCAACATCGATCAGGTGGAAAAATTCTTCACCGAGGCTCTGGACTTCAGCATGGCCGAACGGGTCGATCTGCCGGAAACCGGCGCCCTGGCCATCTGGATGAGCTGCGGCATGAAGGCGCACGACATCGCCTTCGTGCGTCATGAGGAGCCCGGCAAATTCCACCATGTGGCCTTCGAGCTGGAGAACTGGAACGATATCGGCCGCGCCGCCGACATCATCACCCGTTACAACATCTCCATCGATATCGGCCCGACCCGCCACGGCATCACCCGCGGCCAGACCATCTACTTCTTCGACCCCTCCGGCAACCGCTGCGAAACCTTCTGCGGCGGCTACAGCTTCTATCCCGATCACCCGGTGCGGGTGTGGAACGATAAGGAGCTGGGCAAGGGCATTTTCTATTACGAGCGTGTCCTCAACGACCGCTTCCTCACGGTGTTGACCTGACATGAGCGAAAGCGTCCGGCAAGACTGCATCTCCACCGAGGCCGCCCTGGCCGCCGTTCAGGCGGCGGTCGGGACCGGCAGCGGGCTGGGCTGCAAGGTGAACGCCGCCGTGGTCGATCCCGGCGGCAACCTCATCGCCTTCCTGCGCGCCAACGGCGCCTTTCTTCACTCCATCGGCATCGCCCAGGACAAGGCCTATACCGCCGTGAGCTTCGGCATGCCCACCGCCGCCTTTTACACGCTCGTCAAGGACAACCCGGCCTTACGCGACGGCATGGCCCAGCGCGAGCGCATGGTGGCCTTCGCCGGCGGGTTCCCCATCGTGAAGGACGGCGCGGTGATCGGCGCCATCGGCGTGTCCGGCGCCTCGGAAGAACAGGATTGCCTCTGCGCCCAGGCCGGGCTGGCGGCGATCCAGGCATTGGCAAAATAAGGAGAGTGCATCATGGGCGGTGAAACCGTTCAGTTCATCAACGGGCAGTTCGTCAAGGGCACGTCGGGCAAGACGTTCGACAACCTCTCGCCCGAGACCGGACGGCGGATCAGCGTCGTGCACGAGGCCTCGCGCCAGGATGTGGACGCGGCGGTCAAGGCCGCCCGCGCCGCCGTCGACGGCCCCTGGGGCAAGATGCCCCTGGCCAGGCGCTGCGAACTTCTGCATGCCGTGGCCGACGAGATCAACGCCCGCTTCGACGATTTCCTCGAAGCCGAGATCGCCGATACCGGCAAGCCGCGCTCGCTGGCCGCGCATCTCGACATTCCGCGCGGCGCCGCCAATTTCAAGATCTTCGCCGATGTGGTGAAGAACGTGCCCTCGGAGTTCTTCCAGTTCGACACCCCGGACGGCGCCGGCGCCCTCAATTACGCGCTGCGCGTGCCCAAGGGCGTGGTGGCCGTGGTCTGCCCCTGGAACCTGCCGCTGCTGCTGATGACCTGGAAGGTGGGCCCGGCCCTGGCCTGCGGCAACGCCGTCATCGTCAAGCCCTCGGAGGAAACCCCCTCCACCGCCACCCTTCTGGGCGAGGTGATGAACAAGGTGGGCATTCCCGCCGGCGTCTATAACGTGGTGCACGGCTTCGGCCCCGACTCCGCCGGGGAATTCCTCACCAGCCATCCCGGCGTCAACGCCATCACCTTCACCGGCGAAACCCGCACCGGCGAGGCCATCATGAAGGCCGCCGCCCACGGCATCCGCAACATCTCGCTGGAGCTGGGCGGCAAGAACCCCGCCATCGTCTTCGCCGACGCCGATCTCGACGCCGCCATCGAGGGCACCCTGCGCTCGGCCTTCGCCAATTGCGGCCAGGTCTGCCTGGGCACCGAGCGCGTCTATGTGGAACGCCCGCTGTTCGAGACCTTCGTCGCCCGCCTGAAGGCCGGGGCGGAAGCCCTGAAGATCGGCCCCTCCGCCGATCCCGCCACCAATCTCGGGCCGCTCATCAGCCAGGAGCACCGCGCCAAGGTGCTGTCCTACTACAAAAAAGCCGTGGAGGACGGCGCCACGGTGGTCACCGGCGGCGGCGTGCCCGACATGCCCGGCGCCTATGCCGACGGCGCCTGGGTGCAGCCCACCATCTGGACCGGCCTCTCCGACGAGGCCGCCGTGGTGCGCGAGGAGGTGTTCGGCCCCTGCTGCCATATCGCCCCCTTCGACACCGAGGACGAGGTGGTCGCCCGCGCCAACGACACCCCCTACGGCCTGGGCTGCGCCATCTGGACCCGCGACCTGGCCCGCGCCCATCGCGTGGCCGCCGCCGTCAATGTCGGCCTCACCTGGGTCAATTCCTGGTTCCTGCGCGATTTGCGCACGCCCTTCGGCGGCGCCAAGCAATCGGGCATCGGCCGCGAGGGCGGTGTTCACTCCCTGGAGTTCTATACCGAGCTCCGTAACGTCTGCATCAAGCTCTGAAGAGGACCGCATGACGTCCCATCTCATCACCGACCTGGCCGGCAAGATCCACGAAGCCTGGAGCACCCGCAACCCCATCGCTCCGATCCGCGATCACTTCGCCGCCGCCGACACCGACGCCGCCTATGCGGTGCAGAACATCAACACCACCCGCTGGGAGGCCGAGGGCCGCCGTCTGGTGGGCCGCAAGATCGGCCTGACCTCGAAGGCGGTGCAAAAGCAGCTGGGGGTGGATCAGCCCGACTACGGCATGCTGTTCCACGACATGGAAGTGCCCGACGGCTGGGAGATTTCGCGCAAAGATCTGATCCAGCCCAAGGTGGAGGCGGAAATCGCCTTCGTGGTGGGCCGCGATCTCGACGAGGAGAACCTCTCCATCGCCGAGGTGATCCGCGCCGTGGAGTACGCCCTGCCCGCCATCGAGGTGGTGGACAGCCGCATCGCCGACTGGAAGATCGGCATCGTCGACACCATCGCCGACAATGCCTCCTCGGGCCTTTACGTGCTGGGCGGCAGCCCGAAGCGCCTGACCGACATCGATCTCCGGCTGTGCGGCATGAGCCTGGACTGCCGGGGCGAACCGTTGTCCACCGGGGTGGGCGCCGCCTGCCTGGGCAATCCCTTGAACGCCATGTGGTGGCTGGCCCGCACCATGGCCCGCGCCGGCCGTCCCCTGAAGGCGGGCGACACCGTGCTGTCGGGCGCCCTGGGGCCCATGGTCACCGTGCAGTGGGGCGAGGTGATGGAGGCCCGCATCGAAGGCCTGGGCTCCGTCCGCGGCGACTATTCCAAGGAGTGAACGAAGATGAGCAAGGCGAAAGTCGCCATTCTGGGCTCGGGCAATATCGGCACCGACCTGATGATCAAGATCATGCGCCACTCCCAGCATCTGGAAATGGGCGTGATGGTGGGCGTTGACCCCAACTCCGACGGTCTGGCCCGCGCCGCCCGCCTCAAGGTGGCCACCACCCACGAGGGCATCGACGGCCTGGTGAAGATGCCGGAATGGGCCGATATCCAGGTGGTGTTCGACGCCACCTCGGCCTATGCCCACAAGCGCCATCACGAGATCTGCGTGGCGGCGGGCAAGAAGGTGATCGACCTCACCCCGGCGGCCATCGGCCCCCACACCGTGCCGGTGGTCAATCTCGACCGCAATCTCGACGAGGCCAACGTCAACATGGTCACCTGCGGCGGCCAGGCCACCATTCCCATGGTCTACGCCGTGCGCCGCGTCTCGCAGGCGGTGCCCTATGCCGAAATCGTCGCCTCGGTGTCCAGCAAGTCGGCGGGGCCCGGCACCCGCGCCAATATCGACGAGTTCACCGAAACCACGGCGCGGGCCATCGAAACCGTGGGCGGCGCCGCCAAGGGCAAGGCCATCATCATCCTCAATCCGGCCGAACCACCGATGATCATGCGCGACACCGTCTATGTGCTGGCGCAAGGGGCCGATCAGGCCGAGGTGGAAAAATCGGTGGAGGCCATGGTCAAGGATGTGCAGTCCTACGTGCCCGGCTACCGCCTGAAGCAGAAGGTGCAGTTCGAGCATATCGGCGGCAACGCGCCCTTGAAGATCCCCGGCTACGGCACCTTCACCGGCCTTAAGGTGTCGATCTTCCTTGAGGTGGAGGGCGCCGCCCACTACCTGCCCGCCTATGCCGGCAATCTCGACATCATGACCTCGGCCGCCATGGCCACCGCCGACCGTTGGGCCGGCAGCAAGACCAACGGGTGACACCATGACCGATAAACTCTACATCCAGGACGTAACCCTGCGCGACGGCATGCACGCCTTGCGCCACCAATACGCGCTGGACACCGTGGTGACCATCGCCAAGGCCCTGGACGCGGCCAAGGTGGACGCCATCGAGATCACCCACGGCGACGGCATCAACGGCGGCAGCTTCAACTACGGCTTCGGCAGCCACACCGACTATGAGTGGATCTCGGCCGTTTCCGACGTGCTGAAGCATGCCAAGACCACCGTGCTGCAGCTGCCCGGCATCGGCACCAAGCACGAGCTGAAGGAGGCCTATAGCTGCGGCGCCCGCAGCGTGCGCGTGGCCACCCACTGCACCGAGGCCGACGTTTCGGCCCAGCATATCGCCTTCGCCCGCGAGCTGGGCATGGACACCATCGGCTTTTTGATGATGAGCCACATGATCAGCCCCGCCGCCCTTCTGACCCAGGCCAAGCTGATGGAAAGCTACGGCGCCCAGTGCGTTTACGTGGTGGATTCCGCCGGCGCCCTGTTGCCGCATCAGGTGGCCGAACGGGTGAAGCTGTTCCGCGCCGAACTGAAGCCCGAAACCCAGATCGGCGTGCATACCCACCACAACCTGACCCTGGGGGTGGCCAACGCCGTGGCCGGTATCCAGGAAGGCGCGGTGCGTGTCGACGCCTCGCTGGCCGGCATGGGCGCCGGGGCCGGCAACGCCCCCCTGGAGGCCCTGATCGCCGTGCTGGACCGCATGGGCCTGAACCACGGCTGCGATCTGTTCCGCCTGATGGACGCCGCCGACGATCTGGTGCGCCCGTTGCAGGACCGCCCGGTGCGGGTGGACCGCGAAAGCCTGTCGCTGGGCTATGCCGGGGTTTATTCCAGCTTCCTGCGCCACGCCGAACGGGCCAGCCAGACCTACGGCATCGACACCCGCGAAATCCTGGTGGAACTGGGACGGCGCAAGATGGTGGGCGGCCAGGAGGACATGATCGTCGACGTGGCCCTCGATCTTCTGAAGGCCCGCGAACAGGGGAGCGCCGCGCAATGAGCAAGAGCCTGAACGATTACGCCGCCTTTCTCGACCAGGCCGCCGCCGAAGGCCGCGAGGTGCCGCAGATCTCCGAGGACCGAGCCTTCACCGTGGACGAGGGCTACGCCATCCAGGCGCTGTCGCTGGCCCGCCGTTATGCCCGCGGCGAACGCCGGGTGGGCGTGAAGATGGGCCTGACCAGCCGGGTGAAGATGACCCAGGTGGGAGTGAACGAGGTGATCTGGGGCCGCCTGACCGACGCCATGCGGGTGGAGGAAGGCGGCAGCATTTCCCTGGCCCGTTACGCCCATCCCCGCGTCGAGCCGGAATTGGCCTTCCTGATGAAGGCGCCGCTGGCCGGCGAGGTCTCGGCGGTGGAAGCGCTGGCGGCGGTGGAGGCCGTGGCCCCGGCCATGGAGATCATCGACAGCCGCTACCGGAACTTCAAATTCACCCTGCCCGACGTGGTGGCCGACAATTCCTCGTCGTCGGGCTTCGTGCTGGGCGGCTGGCACAGCCCCACCCTGGATTTTTCCAATCTGGGGCTGGTGATGGAGGCCGACGGCCGCGCCGTGCAGGTGGGCTCCACCGCCGCCATTCTCGGCCATCCGGTGCGTTCGCTGGTGGCCGCCGCCCGCATGGTGGCGCGCTGGGGCGAAAGCCTGAAACCCGGCGATATCGTGCTGGCCGGCGGCATCACCGCCGCCCATCCGCTGGCCGCGGGCATGCATATCCGCACCCAGTTCCAGACGCTGGGCGCGCTGTCGTTCTCGGTCAAGGAGTAACGCCCATGCCGATCGTCGAAATCACCCTGATGGAGGGCCGCAGCAAGGAAAAGAAGGCGGCCCTGATGAAATCCGTGACCGAAGCGGTGGTGGCCTCCATCGGCGCCCCCAGCGAAGCGGTCCGGGTGATCCTGCGGGAAGTCCCCCCCGAGCATTTCGCCGTGGGGGGCGTTCCCAAGGGATGAGCACCTCTGGGATGCCCGGCATCCCGGTCTCTCGCCAGAAACGACTTGCCGCCGGGCCGCCAAAGCCCGGCGGTTTTTTATGCCGAAGCGCCGCCGTCCAGGGCCGACAGGCGGCGGAACAGGGCGTCGGCGCGATTGAGGATGGCGCGGAAGGCCTCGGGCATGGCCGCCAGCAGGGCGGCGTCGCAGCCTTCGACCACGCTGGCGATCTCGCCCGCCGTGGCCGCCTCGGGCAGGTCCTCGCCCGCCGCCTGCGCCTGATGGAACAGCACCCAGCCGGCCATGCTGGTCAACTGCAGGGTCAGGGCCGAACGGATGCGCGACAGGGCGATGCGGGCCGACACGTCGAGGGTTTGAAAATCGGCGGCCTGATGGTCGCGGATATAATTGCGCAGCTCCTCCAGCAGGCTCAGAACCTCGGTATTCAGGCTGTCCAGTTGGCCCTGCGGCCAGGAGGAAGGGGGGATATGGCTCATGGTCGAGGTCTCCGGTAAGACGGGCAGAGGAACATCATTCCGGCCGGAAAGATAGCAATTTCATGCCAGCAGGCGGCTGATATGCTCGGACAGTTCGCGCAGGCGGATCGGCTTGCGCAGAATGACGTCGGCGCCGCTGGCCGCCTCTTCCAACTCGCCCTCGCGGGTATTGGGCCGCCCGGTGACCACGATGACCGGCAGATAGGGATAATCGCCCAGCAGGGCGTCGATCAGGGCGCGGCCGTCGCCCTCGGGCATGTTGAGATCGGTCACCACCAGATCGGCCGGATCGGCGAGAAACGCGGCCATGGCCTCCTCGCCGCCATGGCGCACCGTCACCCGATAGCCGCCCCGTTCCAGGAAATCGGCCATTTCACCGGCGGCCAGTTCCTCGTCTTCCACCACCAGGATATGGGCCGAAGCGCGGTTGGCCGGGGGCACCTCGGCGGCCTCGGCGGCCTCGGCCGGCGGCGGCGGAAGCATCGCCTCGTCGCCGTTCCGGGCCAGGGGCAGCTCGACGGCGAAACGCGCCCCGCCGCCCGGCGCGGCGCCCGCCGTCATATTGCCGCCCAGGCCCGACACGATGCCCAGGCTGATGGACAGCCCCAGGCCGGTGCCCTTGCCCGGCCCCTTGGTGGAAAAGAACGGCTCGAAGATCTTCTGCGCCTTGTCGGGCGGAATGCCCCGGCCCTCGTCGTCCACGGTGAAGCCGGCGCGGCCGTCGGCATCGTGGCGCCAGCCGCTGACATGGATGGCGCCGCCCGCCGTGCCGGTGTTGTCGGTGATGGCGTCGCGGGCATTGGTCAGAAGGTTCAGCACCACCTGTTCCAGCTGACGGGCATGGCCCAGCAGCACGCACGGCCCGGCCGGCAGGTCCAGCTCGATGTGGATGCGTTTCTGGCGGAAGCTTTCGGTAACCAGCGCCACCGCCGCCCGCAGCGAGTCGAAGAGATCGAAGGGCTCGCGCCGCTCGCTTTCGCGGCGGCTGAAGGCCTGCATATAGTCGATGACGTCGAACAGGCGGTCGGCCTGATCGTTGATGATCTTGAGCTTGGCCCGCGCCTCCTCCATGGAAACGCCGTCGCCGTCGATACGGGCCAGGGTGGCTTCGGAGGTCAGGCGGATGACGTTCAGGGGCTGGGTGATCTCGTGCGCCAGGCCCGCCGACATTTCCCCCAGCAGCATCAGCTTGGAGGAATGGGCCATGCGCTCCTCCAGTTCCTTGCGGCGCGAGACGTCCTCCACCGTGGCGATGATACCGGGCGGACCGCCGCGCGGATCGGCCACCTGGGCGGCATGGGCCCGCAGCCAGGCCGAACGCCCGTCCGGCAGGGCGGCCTGGCCTTCCCACGACCAGGCCCCGGTCAGACTCACCTTCTCCACCAGTTCCCCCAGCCCGAACGCGGCCAGCGGCAGGCCGATGACCTGGGTCGGGCTGACGTCGAAAATGGTCTGGAAGGCGCGGTTGACCTCGGCCAGGGTGCCGTCGCCCGCCACCAGCACCATGCCGAAGGGCGCCCCCTGGAAAATGGAGCGGAAACGGCTTTCGGACTCGCGCAGCGCCGCCTGGGCCTGCTTCAGCGGGGTGATGTCGGTGACCACGCTCATCTTGCCCACCAGGGTGCCGGCGGCATCGTAGAAGGGCGCGGGCGACACCAGCACCTCGACACGGCCGCCGCCCCCGGCATCGAGCACCGCCTCGTAAACCTCGGCGCGGCCGAACTGCAGGCGGCCGCCCCAATGGGCCAGCATGTCGCGGCTTTCCGGATGGAAGGCCTCGTCCAGGCGATGGCCCACCAGATCGCGCTGCGCCCGCCCGGCCAGTTGGGCGAAGCGGTCGTTGACATAGGCGATGGTAAGATCGGGATCGGTGACGATCAGCCCTTCCGACATGGTTTCCACCAGGATGCGGTAGCGCTCCTCGCTGCGCAGCAGGGCCTCCTCGGACTCGCATTCGGTGGTGACGTCGCGATAGATGGCCACCACCTCGCCGGTGGACAGCGGGAACAGCGACATGTCGCGCCAGCTGGGCTGGGCGGGATCATCATAGAAGAAGGTGGCCTGCCGCTCGGGGCGGTGCTCGCGCCACACCCGGCCCATGGCCTCCACCTTGCCCAAGCGGCGCAGGGCGGGAAAGACCTCGTCCAGGCTTTTGCCCAGCACCGCCTCGCGCTCGATGCGGTCCATGACCTGGGCGGCGTGGTTGAGATCGGTGATGCGGAAGCTGTCGCCGTTATCCTCGGCGCGCAGCACCAGGGCGGCATCCTGCATATTGTCGAACAGGGCGCGGAAGCGCCGCTCGCTCATCTGCAGGTCGCGCTGGGCCTGTTTGCGCGGCGTGATGTCGGACCAGATGATGACGCAGGCCCGCGACGGCGTGCGCCACGAGCGCACATCCAGCCAGCGGCCGCCGTCCAGACGCTCCTCATGCGCGAAAAAGGGCCGGCGGTGCGCTTCCTGGCGCTCGCGCACCCATTCCTCCTCGCGGCCGATGGCGGCGGTGATGGTGCCGCTGCGGGCCCCGGCTTCCAGCAGCTCGCGCATGGGCATGCCCGGCACCAGCTTGCTCGCCACATCCAGCGGCAGGGTGCGGCGGGTCAGGTTGTTGCACAGCACCAGGCGGTCGTGCTCGTCGAACACCAGGAAGGCGTCCTGCATGGCCTCCACCGCGTCCATCAGGAAATTCTGCGCCGTCTGGCGTTCGTTCATCTCGCGGTGCAGGGCCTCGGTGCGTTCGGCCACCGTGGCGGTCAGCTCGCGGCGCCGCTCCGCCACCGCCGCCACCATGGCGTTGATGGCCTCGCCCAGATGCCCCAGCTCGCCCGCACCGCTTTGCGCCCGCACGGTGAAATCGCCGTCGCGCACCGCCGCCAGCACCGCCAGCAGCTCGCCCACCGGATCCAGCAGCAAACGGCGGTTGAAGAGAATGCCGGTGATCAGGGTCAGCACCGTGGACCCCAGCAGCAGGAACAGCAGGGCCCAGCCCAAACTTTGCAGCGGCTCCAGGATCTCGGCGCGCGGACACAGCGACAGCACCAGCCAGCTTTGCGTGCCCTGTCCGTCCCATTCCACCACCCGGCTGGCCAGGCCGTAGCCGCCGAGATTGGGCAGAACCGCATCCAAAGGCCGCACCGCCCGGGCCCATCCCGCCCCCAGAACCGAATTCAAGGTCGCGGGCAGACTACGGCCGGGCGGCATCCAGCCGCTGATCACCCGCCCCCGCTGGGTGACCAGCAGGGTCATGGTCTGGCCGCTTTGGGCGGCGCCGTCCAGCAGATGGGGCAGCACGTCGCCCCTCAGCGGCAGAACCACATAGCCCAGACGGGCGCCGCCGCCGCCATCGATGGGAATGAACAGCGCCAGCGACGGCAGCGGCGGATCCTTGTCCTCGCCCTCGTCGGCATCCAGACGGAAGGGCAGCAGGCAGGGGCGGGCCAGGGCGTTGATGAGCGGGCTGGCCGCCATGCCGGGATGGGTTCTGAGGGCGCTGTCGGCCAGCCGTTCGATCCGGCCGTGATCATTGCGCACGGCGATGATCTCGCGCCCCGAGGGATCGATCAGAACGAAGCCTTCGTAGAAACGACGCGCCCGGATGAGGTTGCCCAGCTCCGCCACCATGCGGTCGAGAGCCGGAGCGCGGGCGTTGACCCGCCCGCCGCCCGCCGTGGGGCCGGCCATTTGCCGCACATACCCGGCCAGGCTGTCCATGCCGGAAATGGTCTGACCATCCTCGATCAGGGTGTCCATCACCTGAACGATATGGCGGGCGCCGTCGTTGCTGCTTTGCCGCAAGGCGTCGAGCCGGGCGTTGATCAGCCCCCGGCTGGTGTAATGCCAGGACAGGAAGGTCAGGATCAGCAGCGGCACCAGGGTGGCGATCATCAGAAAGACGGCCAGCGGCAAGACATGCCGGTCGCGTCCATCCCGATGCCGTAACCCCAGAAACTTCAACATGATCCCATCCAGCCCGCTTTCCCCGCCGTTGCCGCATTGTCGGGCCGCCGCCCAGGAGCGGCAAGACATCGGAAGAGAAAGATCGATACTTTAGAGTGATGCGCTCAGTTCTTGAGGCCGTGCTCGATGGCCAGCACCACCAGTTGGGTGCGGTTGTTCACCCCCATCTTGCGGAAAACGCTGCGCAGATGGGCCTTGACGGTGATTTCCGTCAGCCCCAGGCGGTTGGCGATTTCCTTGTTGGGAGCGCCGCCCACCAGATGCAGCACGATATCCAGCTCGCGCGGCGACAGCACGCGGAAGGGACTGCCCGAGGGCAGGCTGGAGCCGGGCGCCTCGGCCGCCTGCATGAGGATCGAGGAGGGGAAATGCTTCTCGCCGCTCATCACCAGCTGCAGGGCGTGGGTAATGGCCGCTCCGGCCAGGGATTTGGGCAGATAGCCGGCCAGCCCCAGTTCGTAGGCCCGCACCACGTCGGCCCGGTCCACCGAGCCCGACAGCACCACCAGCTTCATGTTGGGAGCATGGCGCTTCAGGGCGCCGATATCGTCGATGGAGCCAAGGCCCGGCATTTTCAGATCGATGATGGCCAGATCGGGCTTGGAGCGGGAAACCGCATCCTGCACCGCCGGGAAATCCCCCGCCTCCACAATCTTGAGATCGGGCGCCAGCGGTGCCAGAAACGGTTTCAGCCCGTCACGCACCATCGCATGATCATCAGCCAGCAGCACCAGAACGGTCATCGCGGTGATCCCCTTCCCCGGCGCCCGCCGGGACAACGTAGACGAGATCAACCTTAGGAGCCGGACCCCGGCACTGTCAAGGCGAGGTGATAAGCCGGGTTTAAGCGCCGCGCAGCAGCACCTGATCCACCGCCCGCAGCACCTGCTCCACCGAAATGCTGTCCAGCAGCCCTTGCGGATTGGGGTTGGCGTGGCATTTGTGGGCGATGAAATAGTCCGGGCTTTCCTGGGTGCGCACCGCCAGGCAGCGGGCGCCCCAGGGGCCGTAATGCACGTCGCTGCTGGGGCCGAAGAGGCCGATGGTGGGAATACCGGCGGCGCAGGCGGTGTGCATCAGGCCGGAATCGTTACCCACATAAAGGGCGCAGCGCTCCAGGCAGGCCCCGGCCAGGGCCACGTCCATGCCGCCGACGAAATCGAGACGGCGTTCCAGGGGAATGGCGTCCAGCACCGGCTGCGCCGAAGGCCGCTCGGCCTCGGCGCCGAACACCGCCACCCAGGCGCCCGGCAGGGCGCCGGTGGGGCTGGTGACATGATCGATCAGGGCGGAAAAGCGGGCCGGATCCCACTGCTTGCCCTTCCAGTTGGCGGTGGGGCCGACGGCCAGAACCGGCAAGCCGTCCGGCGGCAGGCGCGAGGCGGCCTCGGCGCGCACCGCCTCATCCAGCCACAGGCGCGGCGACGGCGCCAGATCGGGGCTCAAGCCCACCGCCTCGGCCAGTTGCCGCACCCGGTGCATGGGCCGGGCGTCGGCCCCGAAACGGATGCGCTTATGCGCCCGCACCAGCCAGGGAAACAGCGAATTGCGCAGATCCACCACCAGATCCCAGCGGGTGCCGATACTGGCGCGCCACAGGTCGCGCCAATGGCTGGCGCGGCCGCGCTTGACCAGGGGAATCAGCCGCTCCAACTGGGGGATGGCCGCGAACAGCGGCGCCGGCAGGGCGCCGCAGGCCACGGTGAGACGGGCCTCGGGCTGGCGTTCCAACAGATAGCCGAGAATGCCGGTGGACAGCACGGCATCGCCCAGGCGGTTGGAGGTGATGAACAGAATGCGCGGCGGCGACATGGCTTCCGTGGGCGCTGGATCCGATGGTCGGGGCGAGAGGATTCGAACCTCCGGCATCCAGCTCCCAAAGCTGGCGCTCTACCAGGCTGAGCTACGCCCCGTCGCGGGTTTTTCTAGGGGGTTCGCGGCCGATGCGCAAGAGAAGAAACGGTGGGCCGGCATGTCCTCCGGTCATTTCGGGGCATAGCGATCCTGGCCAGAATATATAGAATTAGAATAATTATAAAATTTCTGGTGCTTTTCTCCAGGCGGCGCGCTAGCCTCATATCCACAAGTAAATTGTGGGAACGGCATGCCGCCCACACCCCCTTCCCGCCCGGAAGGGGTTTTGCCATTGGGGAACATCTGATGACCGTGAACCGCACCATGCTGGCCCTGACCACCGCGTTGTCGCTGGCCCTGGCCTCTTCCGCCGCCCTGGCCGGCAAGCCCAGGACCGATGAGCCCATCCAGCCCATCCAGCCCGCCAAGATCACCAATCCGGGGCTGGTCCAGTTGGGCACCAAGCTGTTCTTCGATCCCCGCCTGTCGAAGTCGGGCTATATCTCGTGCAATTCCTGCCACAACCTGTCCATGGGCGGCACCGACAACCTGCCCAGCTCCATCGGCGATCACTGGCACGAAGGCCCGATCCGCGCCCCGACGGTGCTGAATTCCAGCATGGCGGTGGCGCAGTTCTGGGATGGCCGCGCCCCCACCCTGCAGGCCCAGGCCGGCGGCCCCATCGCCAATCCCGGCGAAATGGCCTCGACCCATGTGCTGGCGGTGAAGGTGCTGCAGACCATTCCGGGCTATGTGGCCGAGTTCAAGCAGGTGTTCGGCTCCGACAAGATCACCTTCGACGAGGTGACCAAGGCCATCGCCGCCTTCGAGAATACCCTGGTCACCCCCAACGCCCGCTTCGACAAATGGCTGGAGGGCGACGATAAGGCCATCACCGCCGAGGAAAAGGCGGGCTATCAACTGTTCAAGGACAGCGGCTGCACCGCCTGCCACAACGGCCCGGCGGTGGGCAACAACTCCTTCCAGAAGATGGGGGTGGCGGAGCCTTACAAGAGCAAGAATCCCTCCCAGGGCCGCTATGGCGTCACCAAGGACGAGGCCGACCGCATGGTGTTCAAGGTGCCGCCCCTGCGCA
>JAJXUO010000093.1 GCA_021782815.1 Pseudomonadota bacterium | reverse complement strand
CCTTGGCGTCGTGCCTGATGGCGCGCTTTGGCGTCGTGCCTGATGGCGCGCTTTGCCTCACCGCGCCATCAGGCGCGCGTCGCCTTGCTCCTAACCGGCGTCGCGATGAGTCAAGCTCATCGCGACTTGGTATTAGTCCGGGGCGAAGGCGGCGCGGGTCTGGCGGCGCAGGGCCTGAGGCTGGAGGCTTTTCTCCAGATAGCAGTCGCCCAGGGCCAGCGCGTCGAGCTCGCTGCCCATGAAGCAGGCGAAGGCCTCGGCCGGGCTGGCGACGATGGGTTCGCCGCGCACGTTGAAACTGGTATTGACCAGGGCCGGGCAGCCGGTGCGGCGGAAAAACGCCTCCAGCAGGGCGCGGAAACGCGGGTGGTGGCGGCCGTCCACCGTCTGCACCCGGGCCGAGCCGTCCACATGGGTCACGGCGGGGAGAGCGGAGCGGGGCAGGGCCAAGCGGTCGAAGCCGGTCAGGGTCCGCTGTTTTGCCGTCAGGGCGTGGCGGCGGGCCTCGGCCAGCGGCGCCACCAGCAGCATATAAGGGCTGGAGCAGGGCAGATCGAACCAGGCGGCGGCCTCCTCGGCCAGCACCGCCGGGGCGAAGGGGCGGAAGCTTTCGCGGTATTTGATCTTGAGATTGAGCTGCGCCTGCATGGCCGGATGGCGCGGATCGGCCAGGATGGAGCGCGCCCCCAGGGCGCGCGGCCCGAACTCCATGCGCCCCTGGAACCAGCCCAGCGCCTTGCCGTCGGCCAGATCGGCGGCGGCGCGGGCCAGGAGGCTTTGCTCGTCCAGCACGGTGAAGGCGGCGCCCTGGGCGCGCAAGGCGGCTTCGATGGCGGGCTGATCATAGGCCGGGCCGAGATAGCCGCCCTGCATGCCGTCCTCGTCCGCCGCCCGCGCCGGACGCGGCTGGTCCAGCAGGGCGGCGCCCAGGGCGGCACCGGCCCGGCCCGCCGCCGGTTGCACCCACAGTCGACGGAAGGCGCCGTCTTGCAGCAGCTTGCCGTTGGCCACGCAGTTCAGCGCCATGCCGCCGGCCAGGCACAGGTCGCGCTGGGGGTGGCGGGCGGCCAGGGCCCGGGTCAGCCGCACCAGGGTCTGTTCCGTGACCTGCTGCAGCGAGGCGGCCACATCCATGTGGCGCTGGGTCAGCGGCGCCTCGGGCGGGCGGGGCGGGCCGTTGAGCAGGGCGGCCAGGGCGGGATGATGGAACGGCGGGCGGAGCGGCGCCGTGTTCAGGGTGAACAGGCCGTCGTCCCGCCAATGCAGCAGATGCTCCAGCAGCGTGGCGGCGAAGCGCGGTTCGCCATAGGGAGCCAGTCCCATCACCTTGTATTCGCCCGAACCGGGCTTGAAGCCGAGATAGGCGGTGACGGCGGAATAAAGCCAGCCCAGCGGCTGCGGGTGGCGTTCGAGGATGCGCAGGGCGTCGCCCCGGCCCGCCGCCACGGTCAATCCGTCGCCGCCGTCGTCCAGCACCAATACCAGGGCCTCTGCGAAGGGCGAGGGCAGGAACCCCCCGGCGGCATGGCAAAGATCCAGGGGTGGACAGATCAGGCGGCGGGGGTCGAAGGCGGGGTCGAGGGTTTGCAGATGCCGGGTCAGGACGGCGGCATCGCCACCGCCCGCCACCGCCACCCGGTCCAGGGCGGCCAGTCCGTCCAGCCCGGCCGCCGCCAGGCAATAGGCGGCGGCGCGGGCGGGAAAGGCGGCATCGTGCTTGCCGCGGCTGAAGCGTTCCTCCTGGGCGGCGGCCACAAGGCGGCCCGCCGCTGCCAGAACGGCGGCACTGTCGGCGTGTTCGGCGGACAGGCCCAGAACGCGCATGGGCGTTATTCGGCGCGGCCGAACACGCGCTGGAAGATCACGCCCACATTCTTGGTGTGATAGCCGAGATCGAACAGCGCCTCGATGGCCTGGGCCCCCAGGGCCTGTTCCACTTCGGCATCGGCCTTCAAAAGATCGAGGAAGCGACCGTTGCCGTTCCACACCTCCATGGCGTTGCGCTGCACCGCCTTGTAGGAGTCCTCGCGCGACAGGCCGGCCTGGGTCAGGGCCAGCAGCACCCGCTGGCTGAAGATCAGGCCGCCCAGCTGGTTCAGATTGCGCTCCACCGCTTCCGGATAGATCACCAGATTGGCCACCACGTTGGTCAGGCGGGCCAGGGCGAAATCGAGGGTGATGGTGGCGTCGGGGCCGATGCCGCGCTCCACCGAGGAGTGGCTGATGTCGCGTTCGTGCCACAGGGCCACGTTTTCCATGGCCGGCACCACCGCCATGCGCACCAGGCGGGCGAGGCCGGTGAGGTTCTCGGTCAGCACCGGATTGCGCTTGTGCGGCATGGCCGAGCTGCCCTTCTGCCCGGGCGAGAAAAATTCCTCGGCCTCGCGCACCTCGGTGCGCTGCAGATGGCGGATTTCCACCGCCGCCCGCTCGATGGAGCTGGCGATGACGCCCAGGGTGGCGAAGAACATGGCGTGGCGGTCGCGCGGGATCACCTGGGTGGACAGGGGCTCGGGAGCAAGGCCCAGCTTGTCCGCCACATACTGTTCCACGAAGGGATTGATGTTGGCGAAGGTGCCGACGGCGCCCGAGATGGCGCAGGTGGCGATATCGGCGCGGGCGGCCACGAGGCGGGCGCGGGCGCGCTGGAATTCGGCATGGAAGCCGGCGAACTTGAGGCCGATGGTCACCGGTTCGGCATGAATGCCGTGGCTGCGGCCCATGCACACCAGATCCTTGTACTGGAAGGCGCGGCTTTCCAGGGCGGCCAGCAGGGCGTCGATATCGCGCAACAGCAGGTCGGCGGCCTGGGTCAGCTGCACGGCCAGGCAGGTGTCGAGCACGTCGGACGAGGTCATGCCCTGGTGCACGAAGCGGGAGTCGGGGCCGATATGCTCGGCCAGCTCGGTGGTGAAGGCGATGACGTCGTGCTTGGTGATCCTCTCGATCTCGTCGATGCGGGCCACCCGCTCGGCGGTATAGGGCTTGTCGCCGCCCTGCCACACCGCGCGGGCGGCGGCTTCGGGGATCACCCCCAGCTGGGCCTGGGCGTCGCAGGCATGGGCTTCGATCTCGAACCAGATGCGGAATTTGTTTTCCGGTTCCCAGATGCGAACCATTTCGGGGCGGCTGTAGCGTGGAATCATCTTAAAACCTCGCGGAGTGGCGGCGGGCGCCAGTCGGGGTGAAGCATTGTCGAGCCGGGGTTATGGCAAATTTTTCCCCGGTTTTGAAGGGGGCATGATTGACGGCTTTCCCAGTGGTTTTATAAACTATGGAAAATAATGAAAATCCGTCAGGGAGTTTCCATGAGGTGACGCACTTTTCCCACCGCCGCGGCCTGTCCCGCACCGAACTTCTGCTGATCGCCGCCCTTGTCGCCGTGGTGGCCCTGGGCGTGGTGGTTTCCGGCCACTTTCCCTAAGCGTTTCAGGCCCGCAGCTTGCTCTTGGCGCCGGGTTTTTCCGGCATGGCGAATCCCGAGGCGTCTTCGCTGGGGCGGCTGAAGAAATAGCCCTGGGCGAAGCCGATGCCGACGCTGCGCAGCACTTTCAGGGTGCGGGCGTCCTCCACCATTTCGCCGATGGTGGCGATGTTCATGTCGCGGCACAGATGGGCGATGGCGCGCAGGAAGGGCAGGCCGTAATGGGTGTCGAAGGCGTCCATGATGTAGCTGCCGTCGATCTTGACGAAATCCACCTCCAGCGCCCGCAAGTAGGGGAACGAGGCGGCGCCGGCGCCGAAATCGTCGAGGCAGACGCGGCAGCCCAGGCCGCGCAGTTTCTGCACCACCCAATTGGCCTGGTCCAGATTGTGCATTTCCGCCGATTCCGTCACCTCGAACAACAGGCGCGGCAGCAGATCGCGCTGCGAGTCCAAAAGCGCCAGCAACTGCTCCATGAAGGCGCCGTTGCTGACCGAGCGCCCCGAGAGATTGACGGCGATGTGGCTGTCGGCCGGGATCAGCCGGTTTTCGCGCAAGGTGGCCAGTCCCTGGCGGCACACCACCATGTCGAGCTCGCTCACCAGGCCCACATCCTCGGCGAAGGTGACGAAGGACGAGGGCAGAAAGGTCTGGCCGTTCTGTCGGATGCGGGCCAGGGCCTCGAAATGGTGCAGGCGCCACTCGCCCAGATGCACGATGGGCTGGTAGGCGAAGCGCAATTGCTCGCTGTTGATGACGCTGCGGAAATGCCCCACCCGGCTCAAGGTGTCGGCCATGGCGGCGCGGTAGCCCTCGGTCAGCGAGGAGATGGAAACCTTGTCGCCGCCCTCGGCCACGAATTTGTTGATGGTATAGACCAGCGCCTTGGCCAGATCCTGCGGCGACAGGGTGTCGAGGTCCAACTCGATCTCGGCGGCATGGATCTGCGGCGGCGCCACCTCGGGCGCGATTTCGTGGGCCAGGGTGGAAATGCGCCGGGTCATTTCCTCGCGGTCCAGAGCCTGGTCGGAGAGCACGCCGAACTTGTCGTCGCGCAAACGTCCCACCGAGGTGCCGCCCAGGGAATAAGAGCGCAGATAGCCTTCGACGCTGCGGAAGAAATGGTCGGTTTCCTCCGCCGTCATATCCGGAGCGCCTTCCACATCCACCAGGGTCAGGGCGTAGTCGTCGCGCCCCGCCTCGGCGGTTTGCATGCGCGTCTGCACCAGTTCGACGAACTCGCCGGTCTCCATATGCCGGCCCGGCGCCGGCGCATGGGTGGCGGCGGCCAGGGCGGCGCCGCTTAAGCGCCGCACCGAAAGATGGCAAAGGCCCCGGGCGGGATCGGCGCAAATGCCGGAAAACAGGGCGGTATGGCTGGAGAGGCCGTCGCGGCTGGTCAAGGTCAGCTGCAGGCTGTCGAAACGGCCGCCGCCGCCGATGCGCTGCAAGGCCTCGTTCAAGGTGTAGCGGTCGGCCGGCAGCACGTAATCGCCGATGGGATGGCCGGGCATGCTTTCCGCCGGCTGGCCGCATAAAACCTCGGCCATGCCGATGGCGAAGGTCAGCTGGCCGTCGGGGGCGATCTCCAGCAGCAGGTCGGAGCCGGCGAAGGCGAAGGCGACGAAGCGGTCACGCTGGGCGCGCATGGCCTGGACCCGTTCCAGGGCCGCCTTTTCCTCTCTAGATTGCACCGCCATGCTCACTCCACCCCTTGCCGAGTCTCCGCGAGATCCCGTGCGCGAAGGAGATCCCGGCCGAATGAAGATTGGAACCCCTCCAACCTTTGTTCACCTTATTTATACAGAGATTGCATGATGTTGGGTGGAAGAAACAAGAGGGTAAAACACCCCCTGTTCCGCCTTACCGCCAGGGGATGGCGCAAGACCTTGATCCGAAAGGGGGGGGAACGGAAAAAAAGCTAAAATCCAAGGGGGCCTGCAACCTTTTGCTTGCCTTGCGGTATGTTGGCCTTTACCGTTCCGCCAGAAATCACGCTGGCAGTCGATTCAGGGCTTGGCAATGCTTCGTCTGCCGGCCCGCACAAGGGGGGGTCTGTGGCGGATCAGCATTTCGAAACCCGGATTTTCGCCGCCTTGGAAAAGGTTCTGAAGCGGATCTTTGGCGAGCTGATTTTGTCCCAATTTCAGGATCTGTTGTTCCCGGGCAGTCAATCGCCGCTGGTGCAACGCCGCCGCTCGCTGCTGATTATTTCGCGCGTGCGCATGGTGGCCGGTGTGTTCGCCGTGCTCACCCCCATCTGGATTCCCGTCGATCTGTGGATTTTCGCCCATCCCCTGGGGCTCTATATCGGCCTGTTGCGTTTGGCCGCCACCGCCGCCTTCGCCGCCGTGGCGCTGTCGTTCCGCAATGCCGAGGATATCGGCTCGGCGCACCGCGCCCTGGGCTTCCTGCTGTCCATCCCCACGGTGTTCTTCCTGGTCAGCCAGCCCATTCTGGCCGATTTCACCATTTCCACCCAGCCGCAGCAGGTGATCGCCGCCGGCTACGCCTTCCTGCCCTTCGTCATGGTGGCCGGGCTGTCGGTGTTCCCCATCACCGCGGTGGAAGGGATCCTGTTGTCGGTGCCGCTGCTCATCGCCAATCTGGTGGTGGCCTTCCTCGGCTATCAGGTGCTGACCTTCGCCTCCCATCTCGGCGCCCTGTGGCTGCTGACCCTGCTGGCGGTGGTGGCCACCCTGGCCGGCATGAGCCAGTTGCATTTCATGATGCAGCTGGTCAGCCAGGCCTCGCACGATGGCCTGACCAAGGCCTATACCCGCCGTGTCGGCGAGGAGCTTCTGGATCTGCAGTTCAATCTGGCCGCCCGCACCGGCTCCACCTTCAGCCTGTGCTTCATCGATCTCGACAATTTCAAGTCCATCAACGATCGTTTCGGCCATGAGGAGGGCGATAACACCCTGCGCCAGGTTTCGGCCGCGTTGCGCCGTACCCTGCGCCGCGCCGATCTTCTGATCCGCTGGGGCGGCGAGGAGTTCCTGGTGGTGATGCCCAACACCGATATGGCCGGTGCCGTGGCGGCGGTGCAGCGCATGCGCGAAATCGGCCTGGGCACCCGTCCCGACGGCAGCCGCCAGACCGCCAGCATCGGTCTGGCCGAGCGGCAGGCCGATGCCTGTTCCGATTGGACGGTGCTGGTGGAGCGGGCCGACCACCGCATGTATACCGCCAAACAGGGCGGCAAGGACCGCGTGGTCGGTCTGGACGACAAGGTTATTCTATAGTCATCGCCATGCCGGACGGCTGGGCCATCATTCTGGGGGCGCGGGTGGGGGCCGACGGTTCTCCCAGCCCGGCCCTGCGCCGCCGTGTGGCCCAGGGCGTGGCCCTCTATCGGGCGGGGCTGGTGTCCCATCTTCTCTGCAGCGGCGGCGGGCCGCCGGATCGCCCGACCGAGGCGGCCCTGATGCGCGCCCTGGCCCGCGAGGCCGGAGTGCCCGAGGCGGCGATCCTGGTGGAGGCGCGCTCGCGCACCACCCTGGAAAACGCCCTCTGTTGCCGGGCCTTGCTGGCGACCCTGTCTCCGGCGCCGCTGCTTCTGGTCAGCGATGCCAGCCATCTGCCGCGCGCCCTTTATACCTTCCGGCGTTTGGGGCTGGCGGTGACGCCGTCGGCGGCGCCGTGGCCGCGCGCGTGGCGCACCATCGTTCTGGCCTGCCTGCGCGAGGCCGTCGCCCTGCCGGTTTACTGGTGGAAACTGAAATTCATCCGCTGACCAGCCCGGCCAGCCCGACGAAGGCCGGATAGGGATGGGTGACCAGATCCACCGGCAACGGCGCCAGCCAGTCGCGGAAACGGCCCTTGTCGCGGAAGCGTTCGGCGAAGGCCGAGGCCTGGAAGGCGGGCACCAGGCGGGGCAGGATGCCGCCGGCCAGGGCCAGACCGCCGCGCGCCCCCAGGGTTAGGGCGAGATTGCCGCAGAAGGTGCCGAGGAAGGCGAAGAACAGGTCCAGGCTTTCCCGGGCCAGGGGCTCGCCGGCCAGGGCCTGGGCGCTGATGGCGGCGGGATCCAGGGGCTGGGGCGGCAGGCCGGCCAGGCCGCGCAGGGCGGCGTGCAGATTGGCCAGGCCCGGCCCCGACAGCAGCCGTTCCGCCGAAACATGGTCGAAATGCCGGCGCAGCCAGGCCAGGATGGCGTCTTCCCGCGCCGTTTGCGCCGCCATGGTCACATGGCCGCCCTCGGTGGCGATGGCCTGCCAGCGGCCGTCGCGCGGCACCAGCAGCGACACCCCGAGGCCGGTGCCGGGGCCGGCCACGGCGATGGGAGCCCCGGCCTCGGAGCGGCCGGGACAGATCGCGACCTGATCGGCGGCCTCCAGGTGGGGCACGGCCAGGGCCACGGCGATGAAGTCGTTGACCACCTCCAGCCGCTCGAGCCGCAAGGTCTGGCGCACCGCCTCGATGGAAAAGCGCCAGGCGTGGTTGGTCATGGCCACCTCGTCGGCCAGCACCGGGCAGGCCACGGCGAAGGCGGCGCGGGTGGGGCGGCGGGAGGGCGCCACCTTTTGCAGATAGGCCTGGGCCGCCTCGGCCGGGCCGGGATAGTCGGCGCAGGGCAGGGTCAGCGGCTGCAGGCCGTGCGTGGCGCCGGGCGGCACCAGGGCGAAACGGGCATTGGTGCCGCCGATATCGGCGATCAATCCGGGGGCGGTCATCGGGGGCGGCGGTCTCTAATCGGCATGGGGGCGTAGGCTGCGGTAAAGGGTGGTATAGGCGGCGGCGGCCTTGTCCCAGCCGAACGCGGTGCGCATGGCGGTGAGCTGGATGCGGCGCCATTGTTCGGGATTGCGGATCAGGGCGGCGGCCCGCTCGATGGTCCACTGGAAGGCGCTGGCCAGACCCTGGTTGAAGACGAAGCCGGTGGCCTGCCCGTGCAGCATGCTGTCGTAGGTGGAATCGACCACGGTATCGGCCAGGCCGCCGGTGCGGTGCACCACCGGCAGGGTGCCGTAGCGCAGGGCGTAGATCTGGGTCAGGCCGCACGGCTCGAAGCGGGACGGCATCAGCAGCATGTCGGCGCCGGCCTGCATGCGATGGGCCAGATCCTCGGAATAGCCGATGCGCACCGCCACCTGATCGCCGTGGCTGTCGGCCAGGGCGCGGAAGGCGTCCTCCAGCCGCTTGTCGCCGGTGCCCAGCAGGGCCAGTTGGCAGCCCAGGCCGAGCACGGCGGGCATGATGCCCAGCAACAGATCCATGCCCTTCTGGTCGGAAAGGCGGCTGATGACGATGAGCAGCGGCGCGTCGGCCCGCTGCGGCAGGCCCATTTCGGCCTGCAGCGCCGCCTTGTTGGCGGCCTTGCCCGCGACAAAATCCTCAAGGCCGTAACGGCGGGGCAGATGGCTGTCCACCGAGGGATCCCAGATGGTGTAATCGGCGCCGTTGAGGATGCCGGACAGATCCGGGGCCCGCCAGGACAGCAGCCCCTCCATGCCGAAACCGTTGGGGGCGCTCTGGATTTCCTGGGCATAGGTGGGGCTGACGGTGGTCAGACGGTCCGACAGGGCCAGCCCGGACTTGAGGAAGGAGAGATGCCCCCAGAACTCGAATCCCTCCAGGGTATAAAGCTCCCAGGGCAAGCCGAGGCGCGGCACCAGATCCGAGTCGAAATTGCCCTGATAGGCCATATTGTGGATGGTGAAGACGGTGGCCGGCGCCGGTCCGCCCCAGGCCTTGAGATAAGCCGGGGCCAAGCCGGTCTGCCAGTCGTGGCAATGCAGGATGTCGGGTTGCCAGCCCAGGGGGCCGCCCGGCTGCGACAGCCGCGCCGCCGTCCAGCCCAGCAGGGCGAAGCGCGCATCGTTATCGGGCCAGTCGGCGCCGGTGGCGGTCTGATAGGGGCCGCCGTCGCGGTCGAACAGGGCGGGGTTGTCCAGCAGCCACAGCGGCAGGTCGGTGCCGGGCAGGCGTCCTTCCAGGATCACCGCGTCGCCACGGCCGAAGGGATCGCCGAGATTGGCCACCGCCCTGGCCTGGGCCTGGGCGGCGACGCCGCGATAGGCGGGCATCAGGAGGCGGACGTCGGCGCCGCTCTGGCGCAGGGCCTGGGGCAGGGCGCCGGCCACATCGGCCAAGCCCCCGGTTTTGGCCAAAGGGTAGATTTCCGACGATGCGAACAAAACCTTCATGACCCGGCTCCGCCTGCTGATCCGCCGATCCCCGATGTCCATAGCCTAGCCCATGGCGGCGGCCAGGGGAAGCCGTCATAAAGCTATAAACAAACCCTTGTCCTTCAAGGGATTGAGGGCTTGAGCTTTGGAGCCTCGCATGCCACTCTGACCCCCAGCCATGCCGGACGGGGTGAAACCCCGCGTTAAACAGACGAGGGATGAATGAACACCCAGGATAGAGCCTTGGCGTCTTCCGCCATCGATATCCCGCAGCGCCTGCGGCGCACCCTGGCCCTGGTGCTGGCGGGAGGGCGGGGCACCCGCCTGAAACAGCTGACCGATTGGCACGCCAAGCCGTCCATTCCCTTTGCCGGCAAGTTCCGCATCGTCGATTTCGCCCTGTCCAATTGCATCAATTCCGGCATCCGCCGCATCGGCGTGCTCACCCAGTACAAGGCGCACAGCCTGATCCAGCACATTCAGCGCGGCTGGGGCTTCCTGCGCGGCGAATTCAACGAATTCATCGAGCTTCTGCCCGCCCAGCAGCGCACCGAGGGGGAAAACTGGTACAAGGGCACCGCCGACGCCGTGTTCCAGAATCTCGACATCATCCGCGACCACGCCCCCGATTACGTGCTGATCCTGGCCGGCGACCATGTCTACAAGATGGATTACGGCAAGATGCTGGCGGAACATGTGGCCAAGAACGCCGGCATCACCGTGGCCTGCATCGAGGTGCCGCTGGAAAAAGCCACCGGCTTCGGCGTCATGGGGGTGGATGCGAACGGTATCGTCACCCGCTTCCAGGAAAAACCGGCCGCCCCCGAACCCATCCCCGACATGCCGGGCTATGCCCTGGCCAGCATGGGCATCTACATCTTCAACGCCGATCTCCTGGATGAGCTATTGGTGCGGGATGCCGTCGATCCGGGGTCGGAGCACGATTTCGGCAAGGACATCATTCCCGCCCTGCTGGGCAAGGTGCGCATGGTGGCGCACCGTTTCCAGGATTCCTGCGTGATGGACGGCGGCGCCGAAGAGGCCTACTGGCGCGACGTCGGCACCCTGGATGCCTATTGGGAGGCCAATATCGATCTGTGCCGGGTGACCCCGGCCCTCAATCTCTACGACAACGACTGGCCGATCTGGACCGATCAGGCCCAAAATCCCCCGGCCAAGTTCGTCTTCGATGCCGACGACCGTCGCGGCATGGCGGTGGATTCCCTGGTTTCGGGCGGCTGCATC
>JAJXUO010000092.1 GCA_021782815.1 Pseudomonadota bacterium | reverse complement strand
CGCAGGCGCGATTTCTCGCCAAGGGCCAACGTGGTCAGGGGCATCAAGCGTCTCCGAATCTGGGCGATTCAGAGAATCACGGCCGAGGCAAGCCGTAAACCGCGTTAACCTGAGTTCGGAGCCCTGGCTTTCCCACGGCTGTCGTTGACAGACGCAGCCCCTGGCTCTATGTCTGGCACTGTCCGTGAAAAGGCACCCGCCGCCTTCCTTATATATGTCGAGGTTCCCGCATGTTCGGCGCCATTGCCCGACGTCTTTTTGGCACCGCCAACGAACGTCTCTTGAAAACCTTCCACCAGCAGGTTGAAGCCATCAACGCCCTGGAGCCCCGCCTGGCGGCCTTGAGCGACGAGGAACTGCGCGCCCGCACCCCCTGGCTGCAGGGGCGCCTGCAGGCCGGTGAAACGGAAGACGACATTCTGGTGGACGCCTTCGCCACGGTGCGCGAAGCCGCCAAACGCACCCTGGGGCAGCGCCATTTCGACGTGCAGCTCTTAGGCGGCATCGTCCAGCACAAGGGCATGATCTCGGAGATGCGCACCGGCGAGGGCAAGACCCTGGTGGGCACCCTGCCGGTTTACCTCAACGCCCTGTCCGGCAAGGGTGTGCATGTGGTGACGGTGAACGACTATCTGGCCCGCCGCGACTCCGAATGGATGGGCCAGGTCTACCGCTTCCTCGGCCTCAGCGTCGGGGTGATCCTGCACGAGCTGGACGACGCCCAGCGCCAGGAGGCCTACGCCGCCGACATCACCTACGGCACCAACAACGAATTCGGCTTCGACTATCTGCGCGACAATATGAAATTCTCGCTGAAGGAGATGGTGCAGCGGCCCTTCCACTACGCCATCGTCGACGAGGTGGACTCCATCCTCATCGACGAGGCGCGCACGCCGCTGATCATTTCCGGCCCCACCGAGGACAATTCCGACCTCTACCGCCAGATCGACACCCTGATCCCCCAGATGGGGGACGAGGATTACGAAAAGGACGAGAAGGCCCGCGCCGTCACCATGACCGAGCAGGGCGTCGAACATGCCGAGCGCATGCTGGCCGAGATGGATCTGCTGCGCGGCGGCAATCTTTACGACATCCAGAACATCAATCTGGTGCATCACGTCAATCAGGCCCTGCGCGCCCACAAGCTGTTCACCCGCGACATCGATTATATCGTCAAGGATGACAAGGTGGTCATCATCGACGAATTCACCGGCCGCATGATGGAGGGACGGCGTTATTCCGAAGGCCTGCACCAGGCCCTGGAAGCCAAGGAACGCGTGACCATCCAGAACGAAAACCAGACCCTGGCCTCCATCACCTTCCAGAACTATTTCCGCCTGTATCCGAAACTGGCGGGCATGACCGGCACCGCCATGACCGAGGCGGCCGAGTTCCAGGAGATCTACGGGCTTGAAGTGGTGGCCATCCCCACCAACCTGCCGGTCCGCCGCAAGGACGAGGACGACGAGGTCTACCGTACCGCCCGCGAAAAGTACGACGCCATCGTCGAACTGGTGGCCGACTGCCAGGCCCGCAAGCAGCCGGTGCTGGTGGGCACGGTGTCCATCGAAAAGTCGGAAATGCTCTCCGAGCTGCTGAAAAAGAAAAAGATCCGCCACGAGGTGCTGAACGCCCGCCACCATGAACGCGAGGCTTATATCGTCTCGCAGGCCGGCCGTCCCGGCGCCGTGACCATCGCCACCAACATGGCCGGGCGCGGCACCGACATTCAGCTGGGCGGCAATCTGGACATGCGCCTGAAGTTCGAACTGGAGGCCATCGACGATGCCGCGGAACGCGCCCGCAAGACCGAAGCCATCAAGGCCGAGGTGGCCGAGCTGAAGCAGGTGGCCCTGGAGGCCGGCGGCCTATACGTGGTGGGCACCGAACGCCATGAAAGCCGTCGCATCGACAACCAGCTGCGCGGCCGTACCGGCCGTCAGGGCGATCCCGGCGCCTCCAAGTTCTATCTGTCGCTGGAAGACGACCTGATGCGCATCTTCGGCAGCGAGCGCATGGACAGCATGCTGCAGAAGCTGGGCCTGAAGGAAGGCGAGGCCATCATCCATCCCTGGATCAACAAGGCCCTGGAAAAGGCCCAGGAGAAGGTGGAAGCCCGGAATTTCGACGTGCGTAAGAACCTCCTGAAGTTCGACGACGTCATGAACGACCAGCGCAAGGTCATCTACGAACAGCGCCGCGAATTGATGGCCGCCACCGACGTGGCCCAGGCCATCGTCGACATGCGCCACGAGGTGGTGGAGGATCTGGTCAGCCGCTGCATTCCGGAAAAGGCCTATCCCGAACAGTGGGACGTCAAGGGCCTGCATGAAGAGGTGTTGCGCGTCTTCAACCTGGATCTGCCCATCCCCGACTGGGCCAAGGAGGAAGGCATCGCCGACCCCGAGATCCGTCACCGCCTGCTGGACATCACCGATCACAAGGCCGCCGAGAAGGCCACCACCTACGGCCCCGACGTGATGCGCATGGTGGAACGCAGCCTGCTGCTGCAGGTGCTGGACCAGTCGTGGAAGGACCATCTCCTCACCCTCGATCATCTGCGCCAGGGCATCGGCCTGCGCGCCTACGCCCAGCAGGATCCCTTGAACGAATATCAGCGCGAGGCCTTCAACCTGTTCGGGGAGATGCTGACCCAGCTGCGCGAGAAGATCACCGCGATCATGGCGCATATCGAGCTGCGGGTGGAAGGCTTCGAAGAGGAAATGGAGAGCCTGGCCCCCCATCCCGGCCGCATGACCGAAAGCCGCGTCGATCCCGCCTTCGCGCAAGACCAGGGCGCCACGCCGTCCGGCGAGGCCGCCTGGAGCAATACGCCGCGCAACGCCCCCTGCCCCTGCGGCTCGGGCAAGAAGTACAAGCACTGCCACGGCGCCGTGGCGTAATACCAAATTGCAGTGATCGGAACCGATCACTGCACCCTCATGCGCCGGGCGGGTTTCTCCGAAACCCTTGGCGTCGTGCCTGATGGCGCGCTTTGCCTCACCGCGCCATCAGGCGCGCGTCGCCTTGCTCCTAACCGGCGTCGCGATGAGTCAAGCTCATCGCGACTTGGTATAAGCGCCGGCACCTGTTCCCATGAAAAAGGGGCCTCGCATGGCCCCTTTTTCATGCTTCATCGCGGATGAGCGGGAGCAGGTGCGGCAGGTCCGTCCCGGTGCAAGCGCGAAAAGCCCGCCTCCCCGAAGGGAGGCGGGCTTTTAAAACCCAAACTTCAGCGCGCGCCGATCAGGCGGCGGCCTGGCCTTCCAGGGCGCGCTGCACGCGGCGCTTCAGGCGAAGGGCTTCGGTCGACAGCTTGCTGTCGTTGGTGGAGAGCAGGAAGGCGTCGATGCCGCCATTGTGCTCGATGGTCTTCAAACCGTTGGTGGAGACGCGCAGACGAACCATCTGGCCCAGGGCGTCGCTCAGCACGGCGGTTTCCTGCAGGTTGGGCAGGAAGCGACGACGGGTCTTGTTATTGGCGTGGCTGACGTTATTGCCAGTGAGCACACCCTTGCCGGTGACGACACAACGACGGGACATGACGGAACCCTCTACAAAATTCTTCTGAACCGAGCCAAAGCTGGGAAAGCCGAGCTTTTAAGGGCTTGTGCCCCAGGCGTCAAGCGGAATCTGATTTTTCCATGTGTCCCCTCAAGCGCCGGGCGTCGCCGTTCCGGCTCCTTGGCTTATCCTTGCTTATGCCTGCGCGTGAACGCTCCGGCAATACTGCGGGGCGCTCAATGCGCCAGTCACCGGCTGCGCCGGTTCCGCCGGGCGCAGGTCTTTCTTGCCGGAACTGGCGCTACAGGCTAACGTCTGCCCGCCGAAAAGCCCGCTTGATGGAATGGTAGACATAACGGACTTAAAATCCGTGCGCTTCGGCGGTGCGAGTTCGAGTCTCGCAGCGGGCACCACACGACTTTAAGGGCTGGGCGCAGGCGCGCCCTCCACCGCCGCCGGGCTGTCGGTTACCGGCCATTGCCCCACCACCACCACATAGCCCACATGCAGCGGCGCCTGGTCGCCGTTGGCCACCTCCACCAGAATCCGGTCGCTGCCCTCGAACTCGTCGCGCGGCATGTAGCTCAGCACCGTGTTGGCGTAGACATGCCCATCGCATTTGGCGCGAGGATTGTCGGCGGGGAAATGGGTGAGCAGATTTTCCGTGGTGATGCGCACCGTGCCATCGTGCGGCGCTTCCAGGATGCGCAGACGCGGACCGGCCGGATCGGGGCTGCAATCGGCGTTGACCCGCACATAGCTGCCCAGGCGGGTGCGCACGCCGGGACGGGCCTTGACCTCCACCCGCAGCACCTTGTCGCCCTGCGTCGCCGTTTCCGATGGCGGCGGGGCCGCACAGCCCGCCAGGATCAGGCAGCCCGCCAGGGCACCGACGGCACGTTGCATGATTCGCCGCATGGCTCATCCCGTTGTTGGCATCTATTCAGGGCGGATTCTAGAACCGCCGCCCCGGCTTTGTAAATTTAATCCAATACACCGCCCGGGCAATCGGGCGAAGCCGATTACCCTGATGCACCGCCGACAGCCCGCCCGTTTTTCCGTACTCTGCAAAAAACAGAGATTTGGGAGGATCCAATGAGCAGTGCCGCCCTGACCGCCGCCGACCTTGAAGACCTGATCCGCACCGGCGTTCCCATGGTGGGCAATATGGGGGTGCGGGTCGCCGCGGTGGAGGCCGGCCTGGTGCGCCTGGCCCTGCCGCGCCACGACGATTTCGTCCGCCCGGGCGGCACCATCGGCGGCCCGGTGATGTTCGCCCTGGCCGATGTCGCCCTTTACGGCGCGGTCTTGAGCCTGATCGGCCGGGTGGAACTGGCCGTCACCACCAGCATGACCATCAATTTCCTGCGCCGCCCGCCCATGCGCGGCCTGCTGGCCGAGGGGCGCATCCTGAAAATGGGCCAGCGCCTGGCCTATGGCGAGGTGCTGCTGTTTTCCGAGGACGATCCCCAGCCCATCGCCCATGCCACCGGCACCTATTCCATCCCGCCGCATCCCCGCGTCGAGGCGCCGCCGCCCAACCCGTTCGCCGCCCCGTAACCGGAAACAATTTTAATAAAAAACGATGTTTTCTCAAGGATCTGGCCACCATCGCAACCAGGTGGCCGCTCCCTCTGAAAAACCACCCCTATCCGGTTGAGACTGCATTGAGTCCGCCCAACGGATCGTTTAGGTTTAGCGCTGCCGTATGGTGGGATCTCTTTACAAAAGGATGAGGGATATGGAAGAG
This sequence comes from Pseudomonadota bacterium, assembly GCA_021782815.1. Classification (GTDB taxonomy): domain Bacteria; phylum Pseudomonadota; class Alphaproteobacteria; order Rhodospirillales; family Magnetospirillaceae; genus JAJZGK01. Next base: position 5,689 of record JAJXUO010000092.1, on the reverse strand, counting down.
AGTGGCGAAAGCGTCGCCTTGATGGATCAGGCCATCGAGTCTGAATTCGTCGAGGAGGTCCGGGACATTCTGGACTCCTGCGAAGTCCTGATCGGCAATCTGCGGTCCCGCACCCTGCCCGCCGCCGAAGGCCTGGCGCAGATCCGCCGCGACATGCTGAACGTGGAAATGCGCGGCTCCACCCTGGATCAGCCGCTGGTCACCATCGTCGCTCACCGTCTGGGCGAATATCTGGCCGACATCAAGGAAACCGACCTCGGCGACAGCAAGCTCGACGATATCCAGGCCTTTGTCGACAATATCCGCCATGCCCTCGACGGCAAGGTGGAGGCGGCCCATTCCGCCAAGGTGGTGCGCGCCCTGCCGGCCCGCACCGTGGCCGGGTTCAACCCCGCCGACGTCAAGATCACCAATGTGGAAGTGCTGCTGGTGATCGCCGACAAGTCCACCGCCCGCATCGTCGAGCGCGAACTGGCCGCCTGCGGCTACCGCAGCTGCTGCGTGCGCTCGCCCTTCCAGGCCATCGAGATGGCGGTGCGCACCAAGCCCGACATGGTCATCGTTTCCGGCGTGCTCGACGACCTGTCCGGCGTGGATCTGGCCAACGCCTTCAGCGCCATGCCCTCCACCCGCGATCTTCCGGTGGCCATTCTCACCAGCTTCAGCTGGGGCCACCCCTCCCTCGACAATCTGCCCTCGCGCGTGCCGATCATCCGCAAGGGCCCCAATTTCGGCGACGATCTGGCCGAGGCCTTCGCCCGCCTGCACATCACCTGATCGGTCCGGCCACGAACGGGGAAGGGCCTGGAGGACGACGCGCCTCCAGGCCCCTTTCTTTTAAAACCCGCCGTGGCGCATCATGCTGGCCCACCAGGGCCGGGCCTCGGCCACCGTCCAGCGCGGCCCGTGCCCGGCATAGAGCCAGGCCGCCGGATCGGGCAGCTGCTCCAGCAGGCGGGTGATCGAGCCCATCAGCAGGCGGCCGTCGCCGCCGGGCAGATCGGTGCGGCCCACGCCCTCGTTGAACAGGGTGTCGCCGGTCAGCACGAAACTGCCGAAATCGAAGCAGACCCCGCCCGGCGTATGGCCGGGCGTGGCGATGGCGCGGATGCGCTGGCCGCCCAGGGACAGGGTATCGGCGTCGGTGAAATAGGCCAGGGGATGCGGCTGCTCCACCTGCAGCCCCAGGCGGGCGCGGGCGTAATCGACGATGCGCAGCACCAGCGGCTCTTCGTTGGCATGGGCGCGGGCCGGAACGCCGAAACGGTCCTGCAGGGCGCGCACAGCCCCCAGATGATCGGGATGCCCATGCGTGAGCAGGATGGCCTCCACCTTGCCGCCGCCCTCCATCAGCGCCTCGGCGATCTTGTCGGCATTGCTGCCGGGATCCACCACCAGCTGCTGGCCGCTGGCCTTGTGCCGCACGATATAGCAGTTTTCGAACCAGGGGGGATCGGTCACCACCACCGAGAGCGACCAGTCGCCGTGATCGGCGGAAAAATCCACGGGCATCGTCTGAACAGCTCCTGAACTCCGGCGGCCGCCCCCTTGGGCGCCGCCGCCTTGCCGGGCCAGTCAAGGGCAAACCGCCTTTGCAGTCAACAGCGGCTTGGTGTAAAAAAGGCCGCATGAGCGTGAAGCGTTTCCTTCCCTTGCTGCTGCTGGGCACCCTGGCCGCCTCCCTGGAGGGCTGCGGCATCGTGGGCGGCATCGCCTATGCCGTGAAATCGGGCGAAACCGCCGCCGAGGCCGCCAACCAGCGCCAGACCGCGCCGGCCGCCACCGCCACCGCCACCCCGCAAGACCAGCCCGATCAGCCGCCGCCGCCCGTTCCCGCCGCCGCGCCGCGCCAGGATGTCAGCGTACAGCCACTGAACTGACGCATCCGATATTTTTCATTAAAAACAATCTATTACGCTTCATCGCCGCGCCCGCGCCATCGAAATATTGCGATTCTGCGCTTGACAGGATACCCCCGCCCTCCTAGATGGTTAGCACTCGCCGGCAAGGAGTGCTAACATCGGCGCCCCGGCTGGCATCCGATTATCGGTTTGTCCTTACCTTTCTGAGATTAACGGAGGCTGTGAATGAAGTTCAGACCGCTCCATGACCGCGTTGTGGTCAAGCGCATCGATGCGGAAGAGAAGACTGCGGGCGGCATCATCATTCCCGATACCGCCAAGGAAAAGCCCCAGCAGGGCGAAGTGGTCGCGGTGGGCGCCGGTGCCCGTGGCGAGGACGGCAAGGTTGTGGCCCTGGACGTCAAGCCCGGCGACCGCGTGCTGTTCGGCAAATGGTCCGGCACCGAAGTCAAGATCGACGGCGAAGACCTGTTGATCATGAAGGAATCCGACATCATCGGCGTGTTCGCCTAATCGCTTCAGAGGATCTGATCCAATGGCTGCCAAGGAAGTTAAGTTCTCCACCGACGCCCGCGCCCGTCTGCTGCGCGGCGTCGACATTCTCGCCGACGCGGTGAAGGTGACCCTGGGCCCGAAGGGCCGCAACGTGGTGATCGAAAAGTCGTTCGGCGCCCCGCGCATCACCAAGGACGGCGTGTCCGTCGCCAAGGAAATCGAGCTGTCCGACAAGTTCGAGAACCTGGGCGCCCAGCTGGTGCGCGAAGTGGCCTCGAAGACCGCCGATCTGGCCGGTGACGGCACCACCACCGCCACCGTGCTGGCCCAGTCCATCGTCCGCGAGGGCGCCAAGGCCGTCGCCGCCGGCATGAACCCCATGGATCTGAAGCGCGGCCTCGATCTGGCCGTGCAGGCCGTCATCGCCGACGTCAAGAGCCGCAGCCGCAAGGTTGCCACCAACGCCGAAATCGCCCAGGTGGGCACCATCTCGGCCAACGGCGAGCGCGAAATCGGCGAAATGATCGCCAAGGCCATGGAAAAGGTCGGCAACGAGGGTGTGATCACCGTCGAGGAGGCCAAGGGCCTCGATACCGAGCTGGACGTGGTGGAAGGCATGCAGTTCGACCGCGGCTACACCTCTCCCTATTTCGTGACCAACCCGGACAAGATGACCGCCGAGCTGGACAACCCCTACATCCTGCTGCACGAAAAGAAGCTGGGCGCCCTGCAGCCCCTGCTGCCCGTGCTGGAACAGGTTGTGCAGTCGGGCCGTCCGCTGCTGATCATCGCCGAGGACGTCGAGGGCGAGGCCCTGGCCACCCTGGTGGTCAACCGTCTGCGCGGCGGCCTGAAGGTTGCCGCCGTCAAGGCTCCCGGCTTCGGCGACCGCCGCAAGGCCATGCTGGAAGACATCGCCATCCTCACCGGCGCCCAGGTGATCTCGGAAGATCTGGGCATCAAGCTGGAGAACGTCTCCCTGGCCGACCTCGGCACCGCCAAGCGCGTGACCATCACCAAGGAAGACACCACCATCGTCGATGGCGCCGGCGTCAAGTCCGGCATCGAAGACCGCATCAAGCAGATCAAGGCCCAGGTCGAGGAAACCACCTCGGACTACGACCGCGAGAAGCTGCAGGAACGCCTGGCCAAGCTGGCCGGCGGCGTGGCGGTGATCAAGGTCGGCGGCGCTTCGGAAGTGGAAGTGAAGGAACGCAAGGACCGCGTTGACGACGCCCTGCACGCCACCCGCGCCGCGGTGGAAGAAGGCGTGGTGGCCGGCGGCGGCGTTGCCCTGCTGCATGCCATCCACTCGCTGGATGCCGTGGCCTTCACCAATAACGACCAGAAGGTCGGCATCGAGATCGTCCGCCGCGCCTTGCAGGCTCCGCTGCGTCAGATCGCCGAAAACGCCGGTTCCGATGGGGCCGTCGTCGCGGGCAAGCTGCTGGAAGCCGCCGATCCGAACTTCGGTTTCGATGCCCAGAACGGCGTCTACACCGACATGATCAAGGCCGGCATCATCGACCCGACCAAGGTCGTGCGCACCGCCCTGCAGGACGCCGCCTCGGTGGCCGGTCTGCTGATCACCACCGAAGCCCTGATTGCCGAGAAGCCGGAAAAGAAGGCCCCCGCCATGCCGGGCGCTCCCGGTGGCGACTTCGGCGGCATGGACTTCTAAAAAAGTCCTGCCCAGCGCTTAAAGGTAAGGCCGCCTTCCCCGGAAGGCGGCCTTTTCCTTTCCTCCGCCTGCCGTTGGTGGCATAACCAACGGGGGAAACAGAGGGGACGCGCCATGCGGATGGTGGCAACAGACGAAGACCAGATCGCCGTCATCACCGAAACCTTCCGCCTGCTGGGCGACCCCACGCGCCTGAAAATCCTCCTGGCCTGCCTGGCCGCCCCCACCTGCGTCAACGATGTGGCCGCCGCCCTCAGGATCAGCGCCTCGCTGACCAGCCATCATCTGCGCCTGCTGCGCGGCGCCCGCCTGGTGCGGCCCGAACGCCAGGGCCGGCAGATCTTCTATGCCGCCGCCGATGAGCATGTGAACGCCATGCTGGTGGAAATGGTGGCGCATATCCGCCAGCCCGCCGATGAAGAGTGATACCGGCCCTGCGTAATTAGCCCTTACATTTGAATACATCTTCATATATAAAGCCCTTAATTCCATCCCGCCCTCTCCGGGCGTGACCTCCTGTAAAGGCTTTCTGTCATGTCGATGATACAGCAGATCGTGCGCGGCAACGGCTGCGCGCTGATCATTTCCCCCGACGCCAAGGTGTTGTCGGCCTATCGCGGCCAGTTGTCGGCCCTGGGCTATACCGGCATCGCCTGTGCCGCCGATGCCGCCGCCGCCCTTGATCTGGCCGCCCGGCAGGCGCCCGCCCTGGTCTTCATGCACGATACCCTGCCCGCCGCCGAGCGCGCCCGCCTGGCCCAGGCCCTGAGCGCCGCCTGCGCCAATCCGCCGAAATTCATCGTTATCGACACCGGTACCGATAGCACGGGCACCGCGGCGGACGCCCCCTTCGCCGCCGCCACGCCGCTGCTCACCTCGTCCTTCCACTTAAGCAAGCTTCTGCAGGGGCTGGATCAGCCCACCGCCTAGAAAGAAACCAGGTCAGGCGGCTTACCAGCAGTTTCATACCCGGTGGGTCCGCTCCGTCGGTGGCACTGATACAGGACTCTGCGCCACGGCCCCTCCCTTAAGCCGTCTTGGCCAGGCTTGACCCGGCCATCCCTGTGGGGGAGACGCCGTCTTATGATGCGCGGGTCAAGCCCGCGCATGACGACAAGAGGGGTATGCCGCCCTGCGGACGACGACAAAAGGGCCTCGGCGCCACGGCCCCACCCTTAAGCCATCTTGGCCGGGCTTGACGACAAGAGGGGTGTGCCGCGCTGCGGACGACGACAAAGGGGCCTCGGCGCCACAGCCCGTCCCCTTAAGCCGTCTTGGCCGGGCTTGACCCGGCCATCCATGTGGGGGGAGACGCCGTCTTATGATGCGCGGGTCAAGCCCGCGCATGACGACAAGAGGGATGCCGCCCTGCGGACGACGACAAGAGGCCTCTGCACCACAGTCCCTCCCTTAAGCCGTCTTGGCCGGGCCTGACCCGGCCATCCCTGTGGGGGCGACGCCGTCTTATGATGCGCGGGTCAAGCCCGCGCATGACGACAAGAGGGATGCCGCCCTGCGGACGACGACGAAGGGGCCATGGCGCCACGGCCCCTCCCTTAAGCCGTCTTGGCCAGGCTTGACCCGGCCATCCCTGTGGGGGAGACGCCGTCTTATGATGCGCGGGTCAAGCCCGCGCATGACGACAAGAGGG
>JAJXUO010000020.1 GCA_021782815.1 Pseudomonadota bacterium | reverse complement strand
CCAGGGCTCCGAACTCAGGTTAACGCGGTTTACGGCTTGCCTCGGCCGTGATTCTCTGAATCGCCCAGATTCGGAGACGCTTGATGCCCCTGACCACGTTGGCCCTTGGCGAGAAATCGCGCCTGCGAGCGCTGCTTGAGCATTTTTCGGTGATCGAAGACCCGCGCGAACCGTGGAAGGTGGCGCACCCGCTGCCGGAGGTGCTGCTACTGGTCGTATGCGGCACGATCGCGGACTGCGACGATTACGACCACATCGCGGCGTGGGGCGAGGTGCATCTGCCGTTCCTGCGTGGGATGCTGCCCTACTACCATGGTGTCCCAGGCGGTCGCTGGCTGACGTTGCTGATGAACCGGATCGACCCCGGCCTGTTTTCGGCCTGCTTCACCGCCTGGGTGCGGGAGATGTGGCCCGACCGGCCGGATTTCGTTGCCATCGACGGCAAGACATCCCGCCGCAGCCATGATCGCGGCAACGGCAAGGCCCCCCTGCATCTGGTATCGGCGTTCGCCACAACCGCGCGTCTGGTGCTGGGGCAAGAGGCGGTGGCCGACAAGTCCAACGAAATCACGGCCATTCCAATCCTGGTGGAGCGCCTTGCCGCCAATGGCGGCCTGAAGGGCGCAACCGTCACCATCGACGCCATCGCCTGCAATGCGATCATCGCCGCCGCCATCACGGCGGCCGGGGCCCACTACCTGCTGGCCGTGAAATCCAACCAACCGACCCTGCGAACCGAGATCGAAGACTACTTCGCCTCCGCCCCGGCCGAGGTTCTCGATACCGTCACGGATTGGGACAAGGGGCACGGCCGTATCGAGGAGCGCACCGTCACCATCAGCCGCGAGGCCGACTGGCTCGGCGGCGACCGGCGCTTTCCCGGCGAGCTCCGTCTTCCTGGTGTCACTACGATCATCAAGGTGCGGTCCCGCACCGAACTCAAGGACCGCTGTCGTACCGACACACGGTACTACATCGCGTCGGCGGTATTCACCGCCCAAGTCGCCGCCGAGGCTGTCCGCGGCCATTGGGGAATTGAAAATCGCCTCCACTGGGTGCTCGACGTCGTCTTCGGTGACGACCAGGCCCGCCTGCGCACAGGACACGGCGCCAAAAACATGGCCGTCGTCCGCCACTTCGCCATCAATCTCGTCCGAGCCGTCGCCGACAAGAAGACCATCAAGCTCAGACGAAAGGTCGCAGGGTGGGACGTCACCTACCTCACGGCGATCCTCGGCCTACAGCCCCGTTAACCTGGATTCGGAGCCCTGTGATGTTCCCCGGGGAATGTTTTTTCCCGAACAAATCCGTGGGGTGTTCCCTCCGGAATATGGTGGTGCGCAGTGGCAATGGCGGGCAAGATATGGTAAGTAGCGCCGTTACTCCTTATTGCGGGCCTATACTGTCGTCATGACCCAAGACATCATCGCACTGGCCTCCGATCACGGCGGCCTCGATCTCAAAATCCTCCTCAAGGAAGAGCTGCTCCGGCTGGGCTACGGCGTGCTGGACCTCGGCACCGACGGCACCGCCTCGGTGGATTATCCCGATTATGCCGATGCCATGGCCGCCGCCCTGAAAGAGGGCCGCGCCGCCCGGGGCGTGCTGGTGTGCGGCACCGGCATCGGCATCAGCATCGCCGCCAACCGTCATGCCCATGTGCGTGCCGCCCTGGTGCACGACGCTTTCGGCGCCCGCCTCTGCCGCCAGCACAACGATGCCAACGTCATCGTCTTCGGCGGCCGCACCCTGGGGGTGGAAGTGGCCAAGGACTGCCTGAAGATTTTTCTGGAAACCGCCTTCGAGGGCGGACGGCACGCCGCGCGCGTCGCCAAGATGAGCTGAGAGAAGGAAGGATTTTACATGTCGACCGACAAGGCAACCCTGCAGCGCTTTTTCGGGGCCCCGCTGGCCTCGTCCGATCCCGCGCTTTTCGCCGCCATCGGCAAGGAACTGGAACGCCAGCAGGACCAGATCGAGCTGATCGCCTCGGAAAACATCGTCTCCAAGGCGGTGCTGGAGGCGCAAGGCTCGGTGCTGACCAACAAATATGCCGAGGGCTATCCCGGCAAGCGCTATTACGGCGGCTGTGAATGCGTGGACGTGGCCGAGGAGCTGGCCATCGCCCGCGCCAAGGAACTCTTCGGCTGCGCCTATGCCAACGTGCAGCCCAACTCGGGCTCGCAGGCCAATCAGGCGGTGTTCTTCGCCCTGTTGCAGCCGGGCGACACCTTCCTCGGCCTCAATCTGGCCGCCGGCGGCCATCTGACCCACGGCGCCGCTCCCAACATGTCGGGCAAGTGGTTCAAGGCGGTGTCCTATGGCGTGCGCCCCGACGATCACCGCATCGATTACGAGCAGGTGGAGGCCCTGGCCAAGGAGCATAAGCCGAAGCTGATCATCGCCGGCGGCTCGGCCTACCCGCGCGAGATCGATTTCGCCCGCTTCCGCACCATCGCCGACGCCGTCGGCGCCTATTTCATGGTGGATATGGCCCACTTCGCCGGTCTGGTGGCCGGCGGCGTGCATCCGAGCCCGCTGCCCCATGCCCACGTGGTGACCACCACCACCCACAAGACCCTGCGCGGTCCGCGCGGCGGCATGATCCTTTCCAACGACGCCGATCTCGGCAAGAAGTTCAACTCGGCCATCTTCCCCGGCATTCAGGGCGGCCCCCTGATGCATGTCATCGCCGGCAAGGCGGTGGCCTTCGGCGAGGCGCTGCGGCCCGAGTTCAAGCTTTACGCCCAGGCGGTGAAGGACAATGCCGCCGTTCTGGCCAAAACCCTGGTGGAACGCGGACTTGCCATCGTTTCCGGCGGCACCGACACCCACCTGATGCTGGTGGATCTGCGGCCCAAGGGCCTGACCGGCAAGGCCGCCGAGGCCAGCCTGGAACGGGCCGGGATGACCTGCAACAAGAACGGCATTCCCTTCGATCCGGAAAAGCCCACCATCACCTCGGGCGTGCGTTTGGGGTCGCCCGCGGCCACCAGCCGCGGCTTTGGGGTGGAGGAGTTCGTCCAGGTGGGCAACCTGATCGGCGACGTTCTGGACGGCCTGGCCGCCTCGCCCGACGACAACTCGGCGGCCGAGGCCAAGGCCCGCGCCACCGTGCGGGCGCTGTGCCAGCGGTTCCCGATCTATCAGTCCTGATTTTGGTGAAAAGGCTTCCGGTCGGACCGGAAGCCTTTTTCAGGGGGGAAGAGAACGATGCGTTGTCCTTTTTGCGGCCATGACGATACCCAGGTGAAGGACTCCCGTCCCACCGACGATAATGCGGCCATTCGCCGCCGCCGCTCCTGCCCGCAATGCGGATCGCGTTTCACCACTTTCGAACGGGTGCAGCTGCGCGAACTGATCGTGGTGAAGAAAAACGGTCAGCGCAGCGTGTTCGACCGCGACAAGCTGGCCCGCTCCATCGCCATCGCCGTCAGGAAGCGCCCCGTCGATCCCGATCGGGTGGAGCGCATCGTCAATTCCATCCAGCGCCGCCTGGAAAGCAGCGGCGAAAGCGAAATCCCCACCGCCACCATCGGCGAGCTGGTGATGGAAGCCCTGGCCGCCCTCGATCAGGTGGCCTATGTGCGTTTCGCCTCGGTCTACCGCAATTTCCGCGAAGCCAAGGATTTCGAGGATTTCGTCGGCAAGCATTTCATTGGAAAGCCCGGTGGCGAGTCCGATCTCGACGACTGACCTCGCCCATATGCGGGCGGCCCTGGGGCTGGCGCGACGCGGCTTGGGCCGGGTCTGGCCCAACCCCGCCGTCGGCTGCGTGCTGGTCAATGCGGGCCGGGTGGTGGGGCGCGGCTGGACCGCCCCCGGCGGCCGCCCCCATGCCGAAACGCAGGCCCTGGCCCAGGCCGGAGCGGCGGCGCAAGGGGCCACCGCCTATGTCACCCTGGAGCCTTGCAGCCATCACGGCAAAACCCCGCCCTGCGCCGAGGCCCTGATCCGGGCCGGAGTGCGCCGCGCCGTGGTGGCGGTGGACGATCCCGATCCCCGCGTTTCCGGCCGTGGCCTGGCGCTGTTGCGCGCGGCCGGGCTGGACGTGGAGCTGGGGGTGTGCAGCGAGGAGGCGGCCGAGCTCAACGCCGGTTTCTTCAGCCGCGTCAACCGCGGCCAGCCGCTGGTCATCTTGAAAGCCGCCACCTCGCTGGACGGCCGCATCGCCACCGGCAGCGGCCACAGCCAATGGATCACCGGCACGCGGGCCCGCGAGGCCGGGCACCGCCTGCGCGCCGAGGCCGACGCCATCATGGTGGGCTCCACCACCGCCATCGTCGACGATCCCGATCTGACCTGCCGCCTGCCGGGCCTGGAGCATCGTTCGCCGGTGCGGCTGGTGGTGGACAGCCGCCTGCGCCTGCCGCTGACGGCGCGGCTGGTGGCCGATGCCCGCCGCGTGCCCACCTGGCTGATCACCGCGCGCGGCAACCCCGTCGAACGGCTCGAAGCCTACAGCCGCTGCGGCGTCGAGGTCATCGAGGTGCCGGCGGGCGAGGAGGGCGTGGATCTGCCCGCCGTCTTCGCCGCCCTGGGGCAGCGCGGCCTGACCCGCGTGCTGGTGGAAGGCGGCGCCCATCTTTCGGCGGCGCTGCTGCGCCACGATCTGGTGGACCGTCTGGCCTGGTTCCGCGCCCCCATGCTCATCGGCGGCGACGGCGTGCCGGCCGCCGTGGCTTTCGGTGTCGATCAACTGGCCGAGGCGCCGCGCTTTACCCGTTTGTCGGTTGCCGAATTCGGCGACGATCTGTTTGAATTCCTGACGAGGGACGACGTCTGATGTTCACCGGAATTGTTAGCGATCTTGGCGAAGTTCTTGAGATAAAAGGAAGAGGCGACATCACCCTTCGCTTGCGCACCGCTTACGATCTGAAGACCGTACCGCTGGGCGCCTCCATCGCCCATAACGGCATCTGCCTGACGGTGGTGACCAAGGGCGACGACTGGTACGAGGTGCAGGCCTCGGCCGAGACCATCGCCAAGACCACTCTGGGCGGCTGGAAGGCCGGCGACCGCGTCAATCTGGAACGCCCCACCCGGGTGGGCGACGAGTTGGGCGGGCATATCGTCTCCGGCCATGTGGACGGGGTGGCCCGCGTGGTGTCGATCACCCCTGAAAACGAGTCGCTGCGCTACACCTTCCAGGCCCCCGACGCTTTGAAGAAATTCGTGGCCCCCAAGGGCTCGGTGGCGCTGGATGGCGTGTCTTTGACGGTGAACGAGGTTGAAGGCGACCGTTTCGGTGTCAATATCATCCCGCATACCCAGGCCGTGACCACCTTCGGCCGTTATGTCGAAGGCTCGCTGGTGAATATGGAAATCGACATGCTGGCGCGCTATGTTGCGCGGCTGCTCGAAAAGGACTGACCGAACGTGTCGCAATTTCATGAATATATGTCGCCTATCGAAGATATCATCGAGGAGGCGCGTCAGGGCCGTATGTTCATCCTGGTGGATGACGAGGACCGCGAGAACGAAGGGGATCTGGTGATCCCGGCGCAGACGGCCACGCCCGAGGCCATCAATTTCATGGCCCGCTACGGCCGTGGCCTGATCTGCCTGTCCATGACCCGCGAGCGGGTGCAGCAATTGGGCCTGCGCCTGATGGCCCAGGACAACGCCTCGCGCCATCAGACCGCCTTTACCGTGTCCATCGAGGCGCGGGAAGGGGTGACCACCGGCATTTCCGCCGCCGACCGCGCCCGCACCGTGGAAGTGGCCATCGATCCGGCCAAGGGGGCCGCCGATATCGGCAGCCCCGGCCATGTCTTCCCGCTGGTGGCCCGCGACGGCGGCGTGCTGGTGCGGGCCGGCCATACCGAGGCGGCGGTGGACGTGGCCCGTCTGGCCGGTCTCAACCCTTCCGGCGTGATCTGCGAGATCATGAACGACGACGGCACCATGGCCCGCACTCCGGATCTGGTGAAGTTCGCCCAGTTCCACGGCCTGAAGATCGGCACCATCGCCGATCTCATCGCCTATCGCCGCAAGAACGACAAGATCGTGCGCCGTTCGGTGGAAACCACCCTGAACTCGGTCTATGGCGGCGAATGGAAGATGGTGATCTACACCAACACCGTGGCCTATGCCGAACATATCGCCCTGGTGAAGGGCGATCTTGCCCAGGGCGGCCCGGTGCTGGCCCGCGTGCATGCCCTCAACGTCCTCGACGACGTGCTGGGCGCCACCGATACCGGCAAGGGCGGCCAGCTGCACGAGGCCATGCGCATGGTGGGCGAGGCCGGACGCGGCGTGGTGCTGCTGATCCGCGAACCGTCGCCCACCAGCCTCAGCGACCGGGTCAAGGCGCATGTGGAAGGCCATCCCGATGCCGGAGCCTTGCGCGATTACGGCGTGGGGGCGCAAATTCTTCTGGATCTCGGGGTCAGCGAAATGATCCTGCTGTCCAACACCAGGCGCACCATCATCGGCCTGGAGGGCTACGGCCTGAAGGTGGTGGAGCAGCGGCCCATCGCGGTCATCTGAGCGCCGTCGCTCTGGCAGGGTAGGAGGCATCATGAACGGCATGCGTGTTCTGATCGTGGAATCCCGTTTCTACGAAGAGATCACCGACGGCCTGGTGAAAGGCGCCGTCAAGGAGCTTTCGGCCCAGGGGGTCGGCTATAAGCGCCTCATCGTGCCGGGCATCCTGGAAATTCCGGCGGCGGTGCGCTATGCCGTGCGCGCCATGGAACTGCGCGCCACCGACGAACGTTATGCCGGTTACCTCGCCCTGGGCTGCGCCATCCGTGGCGAAACCGACCATTATGAGCATGTCTGCCGTCTGGCCATGGACGGATTGCAGAGCCTGACCCTGGAGTTCAGCCTGGCGGTGGGCAACGGCATTCTGACCGTGCACAACCGGCAGCAGGCCATGGAACGTTGCCTGCCGGAGCGCCGTAATTTCGGCGGTCAGGCGGCGCGCGCCTGCCTGCGCATGATCGACATCAAAAGAGAACTGAGTCTCATACCGAAATGACAGATAAATCCCCCCGCAAACCCAATGCCGCCTCGCAGCGCCGCTCCTCGGCCCGTCTGGCCGCCGTGCAGGCCCTTTACGAGATCGAACTGACCGGCGCCGGGATCGACAGCGTCCTCGCCGATTTCCTCGACCACGGTATCGGCAGCAAAACCCTGGTCACCCCGCCCGGCGCCGAGGAAGGCGAGGTGGAGGCCCTGCTGGCCGAACCCGACAAGGTGCTGTTCGCCGCCATTCTGCGCGGCACCATGGCGCGGCGCGATGATTTCGACACCATGATCGGCGGCGCCCTGACCGGCGACTGGTCGGTGGAGCGGCTGGAGGCGGTGCTGCGCGCCATTCTGCGCGCCGGCGCCTACGAACTGGCCACCCGGCCCGACGTGCCGCCGCGCGTGGCCATTTCCGAATATGTGGATGTGGCCAAGGCCTTCTTCGCCGGGCCCGAACCGGGGCTGGTCAATGCCGTGCTGGACCGCATCGCCCGTGTGGTGCGGGCGGAAGATTTCGGCGGGCATGCCGTCGATTGACGAATTCGGCCTGATCGCCCGCCTGTTCGCGCCGCTGGCCCGCGGCCATGCCGGCGCCCAGGGCCTGCAGGACGATTGCGCCACCATCGACGGCCCCGGCGGCATGGACTGGGCGATCAGTACCGACGCCCTGGTGGCGGGCGTGCATTTTCTGCCCGACGATCCGCCCGATCTCATCGCCCGCAAGCTGGTGCGGGTCAATCTCTCGGATCTGGCGTCGTCGGGGGCGCGCCCCCGCTTTCTGCTGCTCTCCTGCTGCTTTCCCCGCGCCATGACCGCCGACTGGCTGGAAGGGTTCGCCGCCGGTCTGGCCGCCGATTGCCGGGGCTTCGGCCTGGCGTTGATCGGCGGCGATACCGTGGCCACCCCCGGCCCGCTGACCCTGGCGGCCACGGCCCTGGGCGAGGTGCCCTCCGGGCAGGCCCTGCTGCGCGGCCATGCCCGGCCCGGCGATGATGTCTGGGTGTCCGGCACCATCGGCGACGCCGCCTTCGGCCTGGAGGTGGCGCTGGGCCAGGCACCCGACCAATCCGACCTATTGGAGCGCTACCGCCTGCCGCGCCCGCGCCTGGAACTGGGCGTGGCCTTGCGCGGTCTGGCGCATGCCTGCATGGATGTGTCCGACGGATTGGTGGCAGATCTGGGGCAGATCGCCGCCGCGTCACATCTGCATGCCGAGATCCGGGCGGCAGAGGTGCCGCTGTCGGCGGCGGTGCGCGCCCGCTTGGGGGGGGGCGGTCTGGAACGGGCCGTGACCGGCGGCGACGATTACGAACTGCTGTTCACCGCCCCGCCGGAGCGGCGGGAGGCCCTGGCCGCGCTGGGCCGCAGGCTGGACTTGCGCCTGACCCGCATCGGACGGATGATGCCGGCAGGGGATTTGCGGCCGCCGGTGCGGCTGCTGGACGGACAGGGAACAGCGCTGGCGCTGCGCCGGCCCGGTTACCGGCATTTTTAAAAGCCGTCGATGCGCAAGGGGTGTAAGGCGCCATGAAGAAAATCCTTATCCTTATTCTGCTGTTCCTGCTGCTGGTGGGGGGCGGCCTGGGGGTGATGACGGCGCTGGGCAAGGGCCCCTTCGCCGAGCTTTTGGCCAAGCGCGCGGCGGAACAGAAGGAAGAGGCGGCGAAGAAGGCCGCCGAGGAGGCGGCCAAACCGGCGCCCACCGTGTTCTTCGATCTCGGCACCTACATCATTCCCATCATCGATCACCGGCAGATCGTCAAACAGGTGGGACTCGACATGGAAATCGAGGTTCTGGCCAAGGATCAGGCCAAGGTGGCGGATCAGATGCCGCTGCTGCAAAACGCGGTCAATCTGGATTTATACGATTTCCTTCCGCAGCACGCCGATGTCCGCAATCCCGCCGATAAGGAGGCGGTGCGCCAGCATCTGATTCAGCTGGGAAATAAAATGTTCGGCGCTAACGTCGTCCATGATATCGTTATAAAGTCCATGTATTACCGCTGATTATTGTGCGCCGCAAAATCGCGCATAATCATCTGATATAACAATAGTTTCGTTGCGGACTTCCCCTGGTTCTGGCACGCTGTGCGGGCTTCCGTCGTTTTCTTTCCGACAATGAGCTTTCGCCGGTTCCTTTATTCCAGAGAATGACGGTCAGATTGGCTTCATCAGGGGAAAGGAGGCCATAACATGGCCTACACGTTCGTATTAGCTTGTGGTATTCTTGCGCTGCTGTACGGGGCGTTCGCAAGTCGCTCCGTTCTCTCCAGTGCCGCGGGCACCGACCGCATGCAGGAAATCGCCGCCGCCGTTCAGGAAGGCGCGCGGGCGTATCTCAATCGTCAATATTCCACCATCGCCGTGGTCGGCCTCATCATCGGGGTGATCCTGGGCGTTAAACTGGGTGTGCATGTGGCCATCGGCTACGTGATCGGCGCGGTGCTGTCGGCCGTGGCCGGGTATATCGGCATGAACGTGTCGGTGCGCGCCAATGTGCGCACCGCCGAGGCGGCCCGCAGCGGTGGGCTGGCGCCGGCCCTGGACGTGGCCTTCAAATCGGGCGCCATCACCGGCATGCTGGTGGTGGGGCTGGGCCTGTTGGGTGTGGGCGGCTATTATTTCGTCTTGCGCCATCTGGGCTTCGAGGGCCGTCATCTGATGGAAGGCCTGGTGGCGTTGTCGTTCGGGGCTTCGCTGATCTCCATCTTCGCCCGTCTGGGCGGCGGCATCTTCACCAAGGGCGCCGATGTGGGCGCCGATCTGGTGGGCAAGGTGGAAGCCGGCATCCCCGAGGATGATCCGCGCAACCCGGCGGTGATCGCCGACAACGTGGGCGACAATGTGGGTGACTGCGCCGGCATGGCCGCCGATCTTTTCGAAACCTACGCGGTGACCACCGTGGCCACCATGCTGCTGGGCTCCATCTTCTTCAGCGGCGCTGAGCAGATCCAGCTAATGTTGTTCCCGCTGCTGATCGCGGGGGGCTGTATCATCGCCTCTGTGATCGGCACCTTCTTCGTACGCCTCGATTCCTCCAACAAGATCATGCGTGCCCTCTATAAAGGCTTGATCGTCACCGGCATCCTGTCCCTGGTGGCCATCGCCGCCATTATCCAGCTGACCTTCGGCTTCAACGCGGTCTTCACCACCAGTTCGGGTCTGGTGATCGGCGCCAAGGCTCTGTTCGGCTGCTCGGTGGTGGGCCTCCTCATCACCGGTCTCCTGGTGTGGATCACCGAATATTACACCGGCACCGATTTCCGTCCGGTGCGCAGCGTGGCACAGGCCTCCACCACCGGTCACGGCACCAACGTCATTCAGGGCCTGGCCGTGTCCATGGAAGCCACCGCCCTGCCGGTTCTGGTGATTTCGGTGGGCATCATCGTCACCTATATGACCGCCGGCCTTTACGGCATCGCCATCGCCGCCACCACCATGCTGGCCCTGGCCGGCATCATCGTCGCCCTCGACGCCTACGGCCCGGTGACCGACAATGCCGGCGGCATCGCCGAAATGGCCGATCTGCCCAAGGATGTGCGCAAGATCACCGACGCCCTGGACGCGGTGGGCAACACCACCAAGGCGGTGACCAAGGGCTACGCCATCGGCTCGGCCGGTCTGGCCGCCCTGGTGCTGTTCGCGGCCTATACAGAGGATCTGCATCACTATTTCCCGAACCTTTCGGTCAATTTCAGCCTGCAGGATCCCTTCGTGGTCATCGGGCTGTTCATCGGCGGTCTGCTGCCTTATCTGTTCGGCTCCATGGGCATGATGGCCGTGGGCCGGGCCGCCGGGGCGGTGGTGGTGGAAGTGCGCCGCCAGTTCAAGGAAATCGCCGGGATCATGGAAGGCACGGCCAAGCCCGATTACGGCCGCGCCGTCGACATGCTGACCAAGGCCGCCATCCGCGAAATGATCGTGCCCTCGCTGCTGCCGGTTCTGGCTCCGGTGGTGCTCTATTTCGTGGTTTCCGCGGTGGCCGGTCAGGCCGCGGCGTTTTCGGCCCTGGGCGCCATGCTGCTGGGCACCATCGTGACCGGCCTGTTCGTGGCGCTGTCCATGACCTCGGGCGGCGGCGCCTGGGATAACGCCAAGAAATATATCGAGGACGGTAATTTCGGCGGCAAGGGGTCCGACGCCCACAAGGCGGCCGTGACCGGCGACACCGTCGGCGATCCCTACAAGGACACCGCCGGTCCCGCCGTCAATCCCATGATCAAGATCATCAACATCGTTGCCATTCTGCTGCTGGCCATCCTGGCCGGCTAGGGATTGGAAACGAAGGCGAAAGCGATAAGAAAAAACGCCCCGGAGGGTTCCCTCCGGGGCGTTTTCACGTGTGGGGCAGGGGCTGATTACGGCCCGGTGCCGGCCGGAGCGCCGGCGCCACCGCCGCTGAAGCGGCCCACATTGCCCAGCAATTGTTCCAGCACCGTCAGATCGCGGCCGGGGGCCGGGGTGGTGCGGGTGATGAGATCGATCTCCTTGCCGTCCTTCAGGCCCAGGGTCTTGATGCTGATCACCTTGCCCTGGCGGTTGAACTTGATTTCCACCACCTGGCGCTCGATTTCCTCGGGCGGATAGAAGGCGTAGGTCGACACCTTGCTGCTGATGTAATACCAGGCGTCGTCGCCGAAGGTGGAGGTGTCGGACGGCGTGCCCAAAAGGGCCATCACGTCGTTCTTGCCCATCTCGCCGGGCTTGATTTCCGCCAGCCGTTCCGGCGGGGGAACATTGCCGCGGATGTCGATGGTGGGCGTGCAGGCTCCGACCGACAAGGTCAGGGCGGCGGCGAACAGCGAAAAGATGGAAGCGGGGCGCATCGTCATCCTAAAGATCGTAAAGGGCGGCAGGGCCATGGAAACGCGCGACTCGTTGACGCCGCCCGCCCTGGGCCGATAGTGTGAAGCAAAGTGACGTGCAGGGGGCGTATTGTCAACGCCACCCTTCAAGGCACCCCTCCCACGAGGGCTTTTCAGGTGGAGTGACGATTTGGGCATTTTCAAGACTCTGTTGGGCAACAAGCCGCGGTGGGAAAGCGAGTCCCACGATCTTTACGAGGCGGTGGTGGCGCAGGCCCGGCAGGAACCCTTCTATCTGCGCGGCCAGGTGGCCGATACCATCGACGGCCGTTTCGATCTGGTGGTGCTGCACGCCTTTCTGCTGTTCCGCCGCCTGGGCCGCATCGGCGGCGAGGCGTTGGAGCTCAGCCAGAAGACCTTCGACCTGATGTTCGCCGATTTCGACGGCTGCCTGCGGGAAATGGGGGTCAGCGACATGGGCATGGCGCCTAAGATCAAAAAGATGGCCAAGGCCTTCTACGGCCGCATTCAGGCCTATGACGGCGCCCTCGACAATACCGACGCCCTGGCCGACGCCCTGGCCCGCAATCTCTATCGCGGCAAGCTGGAGGCGCCGGAGGTGCTGCGGGCCATGGTGGCCTATGTGCAGGCGCAAGCCGCATTGCTGGACGGCCAGGAGGATGCCCTTCTGCTGCGCGGCCAGGTGCGCTTTTCGGCGCCGGAGCTTTAAGCATGCGCGACGGGATGGATCCGCAGCCGGAATTTTCCCGCCCCATCCGGCTGGACACCTTAAGCGTGGCCGAACGCGGCCACGATATCGAGGCCTCGCCCGAGGAATGCGCCGCCCTGGCCGAACGCTTCGGCATTCTGGCGGTGGACCGGCTTGCGGCCCAGGTGCGGTTGAAAATGCTGCCGGGCGGCGAGCTGGTGCGCCTCAACGCCAAATTCCAGGCCCGGGTGCGCCAGGCCTGCGTCATTACCCTGGAGCCGGTGCCGCAGGACATCGACGACGGCTTCGATCTGACCTATGGTCCCGAGGAGGAGGTGGAAGACACCGATATCCTGGTGGATATGGACGCCGCCGATCCCCCCGAGCCCATCCGCGGCAACGCCATCGATATCGGCGAGGCGGTGGCCGAGCATCTGGCCCTGGCCCTCGATCCCTTTCCACGCGCATCCGGCGCCGCCTTTCAGGATATGATCGAGGACGACGCCGACACCCCGCCGGAAGAGGGGGGGAAGCCCCATCCCTTCGCCTCGTTGGCCGCCTTGCGAAAGAAATAGATGTTGGGGCGGCGCATTGCGCTTGCCCTAGGGAAAGTTTTTCGTTAATAAGGCTCCCTTCGTTTGTGCCCTTTGGCAGTGAGTAATTGAAATGGCTGTTCCGAAGAAAAAGACCTCCAAGTCCCGCCGCAACATGCGTCGTGCCCATGACGCCGTGAAGTCGGTCGGTCATGTGGAGTGCCCCAATTGCGGCGAACCCAAGCTGCCGCATCACGTCTGTGGCGCCTGCGGCCACTATGACGGCCGCGAAGTCGTGGCCGAATCCGAGGCCGCCGCGTAACTTTACGCAACCGGTTAAAGCTATCGGGGACTGCGGTAATTGACCACGCGCTTGACGATTTCACTGGATGCCATGGGGGGCGACGACGCCCCGGAAGTGGTGATCCAGGGTGCGCAGATCGCACGCACGCGGTTGCCGCATGTGGATTTTCTGCTGTTCGGCGACCAGGCCAAACTGGAGCCGCTGCTGGAGCAACATCCCGATTTGCGCCCGGTCTGCCGCATCCGGCACACCGAACAGGTGGTGACCGGCGACGACAAGCCCTCACAGGTGCTGCGTACCGGCCGTCAGTCCAGCATGTGGATGGCGGTGGACGCGGTCTCCCAGGGCGAGGCCGCCGCCGTAGTGTCGGCCGGCAATACCGGTGCCCTGATGGCGGTATCGAAGTTCGTGCTGCGTATGCTGCCCGGCATCGATCGACCGGCCATTGCCGGCTTCTTTCCCACCCGGCGCGGCGAAAGCGTCATGCTGGATCTGGGCGCCAATGTGGACTGTTCGGCCCGCAATCTGGTGCAGTTCGCGGTGATGGGCGAGGTCTTCGCCCGCATCGTGCTGGGAATAGAGCAGCCCAGCGTCGGCATCCTCAATGTCGGTTCGGAAGAGCTGAAGGGGAATGATGCCGTGCGCAGCGCCTCGGCCATCCTGCGCACCGGCGCGTTGCCCATCAAGTTCCACGGCTTCGTGGAAGGCAACGATATCGCCGGCGGCACGGTGGATGTGGTGGTCAGCGACGGCTTTTCCGGCAATATCGCCCTGAAAAGCGCCGAGGGTCTGGCCCGTCTCTACGCCACCTTCCTGAAGGAGGCCTTTTCCAGCTCCTGGCTGGCGAAGATCGGCTATCTGCTGGCCCGCTCCGCCCTGGTCAAGGTCAAGCTGCGTACCGACCCCCGCCGCTATAACGGCGCCATGTTCCTGGGGCTGAACGGCATCGCCGTGAAGAGCCATGGCGGCACCGACGCGGTGGGCTTCGCCAACGCCATCGGCGTGGCGGTGGAACTGGTGACGCACGGTTTCAACGAGCGCATCAAGCGCGAGCTAGAGCGGGTCAATTCCGACGAGGCTTCGGCACAGGTGGCGGCACTTTAAATGACCATCCGCTCTCGTATCATCGGCGTCGGGGGCTATCTGCCCGAGCGCGTCGTCACCAACGCCGAACTGGCGGCCCGTGTCGACACCAGCGACGAGTGGATCATCGAGCGTACCGGCATCCGCCAGCGCCATATCGCCGCCGAAGGGCAGAAAACGTCCGACCTGGCCATTGCCGCCGCCCGCAAGGCCCTGGCCCATGCCGGTCTTTCCGGTGCCGATCTCGACCTTATCGTGGTGGCCACCGCCACCCCGGACAACACCTTCCCCGCCACCGCCACCCGCGTGCAGGCGGCGCTGGGCATGACCCGCGGCTTCGCCTTCGACGTCCAGGCGGTGTGTTCCGGCTTCATCTTCGCCCTGTCCACCGCCGACAATTTCGTCAAGTCCGGGCAGGTGAAAACCGCCCTGGTGATCGGCGCCGAAACCTTCTCGCGCATTCTCGACTGGCAGGACCGCGGCACCTGCGTGCTGTTCGGCGACGGCGCCGGCGCCGTGGTGCTGCGCGCCGAGGAAGGGCAGGGGAGCAATCAGGATAGCGGTATCCTCTCGACCCACCTGCACTCGGACGGCCGTCATTACGACCTTTTGCATGTGGACGGCGGCCCGTCCTCGACCCAGACCGTCGGGCATCTGCGCATGGAGGGCCGCGAAGTGTTCCGTCATGCCGTCTCCAACCTGGCGGCGGTGGTGGACGAGGCCCTGAGCCACAACGGTCTTTCCGCACAAAACCTCGACTGGCTGGTGCCGCACCAGGCCAACAAGCGCATTCTGGAGGGCACCGCCCGCAAACTGCGCATGGCCCCCGAGCAGGTGGTGGTGACGGTGGACCGTCACGCCAATACCTCGGCGGCCTCGGTGCCGCTGGCCCTGTCGGAGGCGGTGGGCGACGGCCGCATCAAGACCGGCGATCTGGTGCTGCTGGAGGCCATGGGCGGCGGTTTCACCTGGGGCGCGGCGCTGGTTCGCATGTAAGGCTTCCGGGGTAAAAACCCCTGCGCGAACAGTTCGTTCCATCCCTTTGATATTGACTGCTTTCTGCGCAAGCGTTAGCTTCTTTCCCGTAATCTCAGGAAGGATGTGGCGGCATGGCAGCAAATACCATCACCCGCGCCCAGTTAAGTGAAGCCGTTTACCAGGAAGTCGGGCTCTCGCGCAACGAGTCGGCCGACCTTCTGGAATTGGTGCTGAACGAGATTTCCGACGCTTTGGCCCGGGGCGAATCCGTCAAGATTTCGTCATTCGGCAGCTTTGCCGTGCGCTCCAAGGGGCAGCGCATCGGACGGAACCCCAAAACCGGCGAGGAAGTGCCCATTCTGCCGCGCCGCGTCCTGGTGTTCCGGCCCTCGCAACTGCTGCGCAGCCGCATCAATAACGGTCACGCCGACAGCGTCGAGCCGTGACCGTGACATCCGCCGAGGACCAGGATCTTTCGGCGCAACGCCGAAACGGGAAATCCGACGCGGCGTTCCGCACGATCAGCGAAGTGGCCGACGAGCTTGGCGTGCAGCAGCACGTGCTGCGCTTCTGGGAAAGCAAGTTTTCGCAGATCAAGCCGCTGAAACGGGGCGGCGGACGGCGTTATTACCGTCCGGAAGACGTCATTCTGCTACGGCGAATCCGTGATTTCCTCTATAAGGACGGCTACACCATCAAAGGGGTGGTGAAGATCCTGCAGGATATGGGGCGCGAGATCTACCGCGAGCCCGCCGTCGAGACGGCGTCGGCGCCCGAAACGGCGCCTTTCGCTCCCGACGAGGATGGCCAGGCCCCCTGGCAGGCGCCGCCGCGCCGCGCCGAGGCCTACCTGCCGGATTCCCTGTTCCCGGAAAGCGGCCTGTTCGAGGCCGACCCCGCTGAAACCGCTCCCCCCGTCACGGTGCCGCCACCGGAGCCGCTGATGTCGGCCATCCAGGAGGATCTGCCGCAACAGCCCCTGGACATGCCCGCGCCGGAGGCCCTGTCCCCTGAGATGGAGCCGTCCACGGGCCGCGACGAACTGCTGTCCATCCTGCGGGAACTGGAGGCGTTGCGCGACGTTCTGGCTGCATCCCGGCAGGGGCGAACCCCTTAATTCCACTTGGTTTTTAGCCGTTTTTCACCGATGCCATTTTTTTCGAAAAGGTCATTGCGTTCCAGAAATTAGGTGGTATAGTGCCGCTCCTTCCAACGAGGAAGGTCAGAGTGGTTTCCTGACGGGCAGTAGCGCAGTCTGGTAGCGCATCAGTCTGGGGGACTGGGGGTCGTCGGTTCAAATCCGGCCTGCCCGACCAATCGAAGCCACTCTTCGGGAAAAGGGGTTGCCACACGGCAGCCCCTTTTTCGTATGGCGCCATATTGCTGTCTTAATCCGTCCTTAAAAGCGTTCAGCAGTTCTTCAACGACACCGTTCAACGAGGATCAGCCCCATGTCGTCCCGCCTGAAACCCGCCATTTCCGTTTTTATCCTGGCTTGCCTGGCCGCCGGTCCGGCTCTGGCGTCCGATGCGGCCGACATCGCCCGCGTCGATGGGCTGCCGCAGGCGGTGGTGGACGATGTGCTGACCAATGTGGACGGTTATTTCCAGTCGGCCAATTCCCCCAGCAATCATCAGATGATCGGCGTGTTGAAGGATCTGACCCTGAAGGCCATCAAATCCAACATGTCCAACCTCAGTGATTCCACGCCGGGCACCAGCGTGAATTCCACCGACGAGGAAAAGAACGCCACCTATACGGTCACCATCCGCACCACGCGGCACGATACCTCGGAAACCAGCGAATGCGTGGCCAACAAGATGACCATCGGCACCAGCGAATCGGTGCCTGCGGTCAAGGATGGCCAGTTCATCTTCGATCAGGAACATCCGCGCGTCACCACCTGGGACTGGATGGAAACCTTCTGCCGCCGCCCCACCGGCAACGGCGATTTCACCGGCTGGCAATTGTCGCCCAGCGCCCAGTAACGCCAAGGCGGGACGGCCTCCGATGGGCGGTCATCTGCTGGTGGCGTTGTCGGCGCACGGCTATGGCCATGCGGCCATGACGGCGCCGGTGGTGCGGGCCTTGCGCCGGCGCCACCCCGATCTGACGGTGAGCGTGAAAAGCGCCATCGATCCGGCCTGGATGCGCGGCTGCTACGGCGGCGAGACCGCCCTTTGGCCCGAGACGGCGGGGGACACCGCCGACTTCGGGCTGGTGATGCGTTCGATCCTCGAGGTGGATGTGGCCGCCTCGCACCAACGCTACCGCCGCCTGCATAGCAGTCTGGCCGCCACCGTCACCACCCTGGCGCGGCGCCTGCGCGAGCAACGGGTGGATCTGCTGCTCTCCAACGTCTCCTATGTGGCGCTGCTGGCCGCCCGCGAGGCCGGTATCCCGGCCTATGCCATGAGCTGCCTCAACTGGCAGGATCTCTACGGTCATTTTTGCGGCGCTCTGGAGGGAGCGGACGGGATCCTGGCCGAGATCCACGCCGGATACGCCTCGGCCCGCGCCTTCCTGCGCCCCAGTCCGGCCATGCCCATGCCGGGCCTGTCCAACCTCCGGCCCATCGGGCCCCTGGCCCGGCAGGGCCGCGCCGATCCCGACCGCCTGCGTGTTCTGATCGGCGCCGCTCCGCATGAAAAGGTGGGGCTGATCGCCTTCGGCGGCATGGCGTATCCCCTGGATTACAGTCGCTTTCCCCGCCTGCCGGGCTGGAAATGGGTGCTGGCCGGCGATCCTTGCGGCCATCCCGATCTCATCGACCGCGAAACGGTGCCCTTGTCCTTCGGCGATCTGCTGGCCTCGGCCGACGTCATCCTGGGCAAGCCCGGTTACGGCACCTTTACCGAGGCGGCGGTGAACGGCGTCCCCATGCTGTATATCCCGCGCCCGGATTGGCCGGAAGCGCCGTATATGATCAAGTGGCTGCGGGATAACGGTCGTTGCCTGGAAATCCAGGGGGCGGATCTGTTCGTGGCCGCACGGCTGGAACTGCAACTCCAAAAGTTGTTTTCCTTGCCGGTCAAGGCATTGCCGGTTCCCAGCGGCATTGATGACGCGGCGGCGCTGCTGGAGGCAGCCTTGCCCGCGCCGTGGTGCCGTCAAGCGTAGTTGCGCCTTGGCGCTTCATTAAACAATGGTATCGACTATGGACACTTGCCTGGTTTACGTGACGGCGCCCCACCGTGACGAGGCACGGGACATCGCCCGGGCCCTGGTGGAGCAACGCCTGGCCGCCTGCGTCAATATCCTCGACGGGATGACCTCGGTCTACCGCTGGGACGGGGCCGTGCACCAGGACGCGGAAGTGCTGCTGCTGATCAAGACATGTTCCAGCAAAACATCAGCACTCATTGAGAGCATCAAGAAAATACACAGTTATTCCTGTCCGTGCATCACGGTTCTGCCCATTCTGGACGGCAATCCCGATTTTCTGGCCTGGATCAGAGCCGAGACGGATCCGGCATGACCACCGTGGCCACCGCCTGGGCGGCGATGCCCTCGCGGCGGCCGGTAAAGCCCAGCCCCTCGGTGGTGGTGGCCTTGACGCTGACCCGCCCCTCGTCGATGCCGAGGATGGCGGCGATACGGTGCGCCATGGCGGCGCGGTGCGGCCCCAGCTTGGGCCGTTCGCAGATCACCGTGAGGTCGAGGTGGCTGATGCGGCCGCCGCGCCCACGGACCAGATGCCCGGCATGGGCCAGGAACCGGGCGGAATCCGCGCCTTTCCAGCGGGGGTCGGAGGGGGGGAAATGACGGCCGATATCCCCGGCGCCGATGGCGCCCAACAGGGCGTCGGTCAGGGCGTGCAGGGCCACGTCGGCATCGGAATGGCCTTCCAGCCCGGCCTCGTGCGGGATGGCGACGTTGCCCAGCATCACATGATCGCCGGGGCGGAATTTATGCACGTCGAAGCCGCTGCCCACCCGCACCTCGCCGGGGCCGGAAAAGCGTTGCTCGGCCCGCGCCAGATCAAGGGCGGTGGTGATCTTCACATTCTCCTCGGCGCCGTCCACCAGGGCCACATCGAGACCGGCCCGTTCGGCCACGGCGGCGTCGTCGGTCAGGTCGTGACCGGCGGCGGCGCGATGCGCCGCCAGAATGGCGGGAAAATGGAACCCCTGCGGCGTTTGCGCCCGCCACAGGCCGGCACGGGGCACGGTGTCGCGGATCAATCCGTCCTCGCCGCGCTTCAGGGTATCGTGCACCGGCAGGGCGGGAATGGCCCCGGCATGCAGGCTCAAAGCCCGCACCACCCGGCTGATCAGGGCGGTTTCGGCGAAGGGCCGGGCGCCGTCGTGGATCAGCACCAGATCGGGTGACTCCGCCGCCAGGGCCTCCAGCCCCAGCCGCACCGAATCCTGACGGGTGGGGCCGCCGTCGATGGGCTCGGGCAGCGACAGACCCGCCGCCGCCTGCTCGTAGAGGGCGCGGTCGTCGGGATGGATCACCACCCGCACGGCGTCGATGGCGGGATGGGCGGCCAGCAGGGCCAGACTGTGGCGCAGTATGGGGCGGCCCGCCAGCAGCCGCCACTGCTTGGGCAGATCGCCGCCGAAACGGGCGCCCCGGCCCGCCGCCACCACCAAAGCCACACACCGCGCCATGTCGTTCCGCCTTCATGCTGCCATTGCCGTTCGAGGTATAAGCGCCGGAGCCTTGTTTGCCAAGGCGTCATGATCGGCGCATTGCCCCGGCCGGTGCGGGCGGCTATAGTCGGCGCATGATCACCATCACCATCCCCGCCCTGGTGGCCCTGGCCGCCCTGATTCCCGCCGCGATGCTGGCGTTTCGCCGTCAAGGCGGGCGCGATTCCCTCTTTTGGGCCGCCCAGGCCATCGCCTTTCTCGGTCCCGCCGCCCTGACCGCCCGCCTGGTGGCCAACGGATGGAACACCGCGCTATCGGCCGATCTGTGGATCATGATCGCCGTGACCATGCTGCTTTATGCCGTGGTGTCGGCGCTGGACCGCGCCGCCTGGCGGTTGTCGCCGCTGCTGCTGCCCTATCTGGTGCTGCTGGGAGTGATCGCCCTGGCCTGCAGCCGTCCCGGCACCCCGGACCAGGCCATTTCCACCGCCTGGCTCGATCTGCATATCGTGGTTTCGGTGGCCACCATCGGCCTTTTGACCCTGGCCGCCGTCTCGGCCCTGGGCTCGTTTCTGCAGGCCCGCGCCCTGAAACTGAAGAAGCCCAACCGACTGACCCGTATCCTGCCGCCGGTGGCCGACAGCGAGCGGCTGTCGGAACGGCTGCTGGCGCTGTCGGAGTTGGTGCTGGGCGGCGGCGCCGTCACCGGCATGGCCACCCAGTATCTGGAAAGCGGCAGCCTGCTGAAACTGGATCACAAGATCCTGTTCACCCTGCTGGCCTTCGTGGTCATCGGCCTGCTGCTGGTGGGGCGGCGGGTATGCGGGGTGCGCGGGCAGATTGCCGCTCGCGTCATTCTGCTCTCCTATCTCCTTGTGATTCTTGGTTATTTCGGCGTTAAATTCGTTCATCAGGTCTTGCTCGGGTAATGCAACCCAGCTATCTGCCGAAGAACTAGCCACTTTTTGCCATTGCGTCGGGCAGGGCTGCTTAATTAGTATGCAGCCCTTGTCTGGAGGATGCTGTCGGCATGTCTTTGAAGATCGGTCCCGTTACCCTTGATAATCCCGTCATTCTGGCTCCCATGTCCGGGGTGACCGATATGCCGTTCCGCCGCCTGGTCAAGGAGGGCGGCGCCGGCTTGGTGGTGTCGGAAATGATCGCCTCCGAGGCGATGATCCGCGCCAACCGCCAGACCATGAAGATGTCCACCTGCTGCGCCGAGGAGTTTCCCATGGCCGTGCAGCTGGCCGGCTGCGAGCCCAAGGTGATGGCCGAGGCCGCCCGTCTGAACGAGGACCGCGGCGCCGCCATTATCGATATCAATATGGGCTGTCCGGTGAAGAAGGTGGTCAAGGGCGATGCCGGTTCGGCGCTGATGCGCGACGAAAAATTGGCCGGTGCCATTCTGGAGGCGGTGGTCAAGGCGGTGTCGGTGCCGGTCACCCTGAAAATGCGCACCGGCTGGGACGAGGGGCACCGCAACGCCCCGTCGCTGGCGCGCATCGCCGAAAATGCCGGCATCCGCCTGGTTACCGTGCACGGCCGCACCCGCAACCAATTCTATTCCGGCCGCGCCGACTGGAGCTTCATCCGCACCGTGAAAGAGGCGGTGTCGATTCCGGTGGTGGGCAACGGCGATGTCTGCACCCTGGACGATGCCGCCGCCCTGTTGCGGCAGTCGGGGGCCGATGGGGTGATGATCGGGCGCGGCTGCTACGGGCGGCCGTGGTTTCCGGGGCAGGTGGCGCATTTCCTCGCCACCGGCGAACGGCGCTCCGATCCCACCCTGGCCGAACAGCATCTTCTGGTGCAGCGGCATTTCGACGCCATGATCGAGCATTACGGCGAGGAAACCGGCTGCCGCCTGGCCCGTAAGCATGTGGCCTGGTATTCCAAGGGCCTGCCGGGGTCCACCGAGTTCCGCGCCCGCATCAACCAGTCTCTGGATGCGGCGGCCGTGCGCGGCCTGATCCGCGATTTTTACGAACCGCTTCTGCAACGGGTGGCGGCATGAGTAGAAAACTTGCTTTTTTAAGGCGAAAGACCGTGCAGCCCCAGATCGATCCCGCCTCCGTCCTCAACGCCCTGATGGCCGCCGTGCTGGTCCTGGACGAGGACGGGCTGATCCAGCAGGTCAATACCGCCGCCGAGGATCTGTTCGAATCCTCGGCCAATCACCTCGCTGGGATGGCCTTGAGCGAAATCCTGCCCGGCGACTGCCAGCTGTTCTCGCTGATCGGCCAGGCCCGCCAGGACGGCACCAGCGTGTCGGAATACGGCGTGCCGCTGGACAGCCCGCGCACCGGGGCCCGCACCATGAACATGTCGGTGGCGCCCCTGGTGGAGGTGCCGAAATGGGTGGTGGTTTCGTTGCACGAACAATCCATCGCCCTCAAGATCGGTCATCAGCTCAATCATCGCAATTCGGCCCGTTCGGTCACCGCCATGGCCGCCATGCTGGCGCATGAGGTGAAAAATCCGCTGTCGGGCATCCGCGGCGCCGCCCAGCTGCTTGAACAGAACTGTTCGCCGGAAGACCGCACCCTGACGCAGCTGATCTGCGAGGAGTCCGATCGCATCGTTTCGCTGGTCAACCGCATGGAGGTGTTCTCCGACAAGCGCCCCATCGAGCGCGACCCGGTGAACATCCACGGCGTGATGGAGCATGTGCGCCGGGTGGCCCAGGCCGGGTTCGGCCGTAATGTGCGCTTCCAGGAGCTTTACGATCCCTCGCTGCCGCCGGTGCCCGGCAACCGCGACCAGTTGGTGCAGGTCTTCCTCAATCTGGTCAAGAACGCCTGCGAGGCCGTGGGCAATGAGGGCGGCGAGGTGGTGCTGTCCACCGCCTTCCAGCACGGTATCCGTCTGGCGGTGCCCGGCGCCGAAACCCGCATGCATCTGCCGCTGGTGGTCAGCGTGCAGGACAACGGCCCCGGCATACCCGAGGATCTGCGTCCCCATCTTTTCGACCCCTTCGTCACCACCAAGGTATCGGGGTCCGGCCTGGGCCTGGCCCTGGTGGCCAAGATCATCGGCGATCATGGCGGCGTGGTGGAATTCGACAGCCAGCCGCGCCGCACGGTGTTCCGTGTCATGCTGCCCATGGTTCAGCACGAGGACAGCTTCCAGAGATGACTTCCACCATTCTCGTCGCCGACGACGACCGCGGCATCCGCACCGTTCTGACCCAGGCCCTGGGCCGCGCCGGATATGAGGTGCGCACCACCGGCAACGCCTCCACCCTGTGGCGCTGGATTTCCGATGGGGAAGGGGATCTGGTCATCACCGACGTGGTGATGCCCGATGAAAACGGCCTCGATCTGCTGCCGCGCATCAAGAAGATCCGCCCCGAGATGCGCATCATCGTCATGAGCGCGCAAAACACCCTGCTGACGGCGGTGAAGGCGGCCCAGCGCGGCGCCTTTGAATATCTGCCCAAGCCGTTCGATATCCGCGAACTGGTCAACGTGGTGCAGCGCGCCCTGACCACGCCGCGCTCGCCCGCCGCCGAAGAGTCGGCGGACGAGGCCGACGACAATCTGCCGCTGATCGGCCGCTCGGCGGCCATGCAGGAGATCTATCGCACCCTGGCCCGCCTGATGGGCACCGATCTCACGGTGATGATCACCGGCGAATCCGGGACCGGCAAGGAGCTGGTGGCCCGCGCCCTGCATGATTACGGCAAGCGCCGCAACGGTCCCTTCGTGGCCATCAATATGGCGGCCATTCCGCGAGAACTGATCGAAAGCGAGCTTTTCGGCCACGAAAAGGGCGCCTTTACCGGCGCCACCCAGCGCGCCGCCGGCCGTTTCGAACAGGCCGAGGGCGGCACCCTGTTCCTGGACGAGATCGGCGACATGCCGCCCGAGGCCCAGACCCGTCTTTTGCGCGTGCTGCAGGAGGGGGAATATACCACCGTGGGCGGCCGCACCCCCATCCGCGCCAATGTGCGCATCGTCGCCGCCACCCACCGCGATCTGACGCAGCTGATCCGCCAGGGCCTGTTCCGCGAGGATCTGTTCTACCGCCTGAACGTGGTGCCCATCCGCCTGCCGCCCCTGCGCGAGCGCACCGAGGATATTCCCGAACTGGTGCGGCATTTCCTGTCGCAGGCCGCATCCGAGGGGCTTCCGGCCAAGACCATGGACAGCCTGGCCATGGACCGCATGCGCCGCCACCGCTGGCCCGGCAATGTGCGCGAGCTGGAAAATCTGGTGCGCCGCCTGGCCGCCCTCTATTCCCAGGAGGTGATCGGCATCGAGGTGGTGGAGGCCGAGCTTTCGGGCGGGGCCGCCCCCGCCGACGCGTCCGCCGCGCCGGAAAACGAGGGGTTGAGCGCCACGGTGGAGCGGCATCTGCGTGATTATTTCGCCGCCCATGCCGACGGCCTGCCCGCCGCCGGAGTTTACGACCGGGTCCTGCGCGAGATCGAGCGGCCCCTGATCACCCTGACCCTGGAGGCCACCCGCGGCAACCAGATCAAGGCGGCGCAGGTGCTGGGGCTGAACCGCAACACCTTGCGCAAGAAGATCAAGGATCTCGACATCCAGGTTGTGCGCGGCCTGAAATAACCCGGAAGGCCCCAAGATGAGGGAAATGTCCGAGCGGCTGAGGCTCTTTCTGCGGCTGCGCCTGTGGGCGCGCCGCGTCAATCTGCCGCGCAAGCTGACGGTGGCTCTGACCCTGGGGGTGATCCTGTCGGGCATGGCCACCTATGCCGCCCTGACCAATGCCCGGCCGCTGGGCGGCGCCCTGAACCCCAAGATCGTTCTGGTGCTGCTGGTGCTCGATCTGCTGCTGGTGCTGCTGCTGCTGGGGCTGGTGATGCGCCGGGTGGCGCGGGTGTGGGCCGAACGGCGCAGCGGCGGGGCGGGGGCCAAGCTGCATATCCGCCTGGTGCTGATGTTTTCGGTGGTGTCGGTGGCCCCGGCCATCCTGGTGGCGGTGTTTTCCACCCTGCTGATCCATTTCGGGGTGGAGCAGTGGTTCAACAGCCGGGTGTCGACGGCGGTCAACGAATCCCTGGTGGTGGCCAACGCCTATCTGGAGGAGCATCAGCAGGCCATCGGCGGCGACGCCCTGGCCATGGCCTACGACCTCGACCGCTGGGGGCCGGCCCTGCTGCACAGCCCGATCCGCCTGGAACAGGTGATCAGCAGCCAGGCCGAGATCCGCGCCCTGCCCGAGGTGGTGGTGTTCGTGCGCGGCTCCGGCATCATCGCCAGCAGCGCCCTGTCGTTTTCCATGACCGCCGCCATCGAGCATATTCCGGTCTGGGCCTACCAGCAGGCGCAGAACGGCAAGGTGGCCATCATCATCGTGCCGGGCGACGACAAGGTGCGCGCCCTGGTGCGCCTGGATGATCCCTTGAGCGAAACCTATCTGTTCGTGGGGCGCTTCGTCGATCCCAAGGTTTTAGGGCACGTCACCCGCACCACCCAGGCGGTGGAGGAATACCAGCGCCTGGAAGGGGCGCGCTCGCACCTGGAGATCAAATTTTCGGCCATTTTCGCCGTGGTGGCGCTGCTGCTGCTGCTGGCCGCGGTGTGGGTGGGGCTGTCGCTGGCCACCCAGCTGGCCTCGCCCATCATCGCCCTGATCGATGCCGCCGAGCGCATCCGCGTCGGCGATCTCTCGGCGCGGGTGGACGCCAGCGCCGCCAGCGACGAGTTGCGCTCCTTAAGCCGCGCCTTCAACCGCATGGCCAGCCAATTGGGCGCGCAGCGCCACGATCTGATGACCGTCAACCGCGAACTGGACGAGCGGCGGCGCTTTACCGAAACCGTGCTGTCCGGGGTCTCGGCCGGGGTGATCGGGCTCGACGTCAACGGCGCCATCGAACTGCCCAACCGCTCCGCCACCGAGCTTCTGGGCATGGAGGCCCAGGACTTGTCCGGCCGCTCCCTGGGCGAGGCGGTACCGGAAATGGCCGATCTTCTGGACACGGTGCGCAACCGCCCCGAACGCCCGGTGCAAAGCGAGATCGTGCTGCGGCGCGAGGGTCGCCAACGCACTCTTCTGGTGCGCATCTCCGCCGAGCGGGACGAAAGCGAGACGGTGACCGGCTTCGTCGCCACCTTCGACGACATGTCGGAGCTGGCCTCGGCCCAGCGCAAGGCGGCCTGGGCCGACGTGGCCCGGCGCATCGCCCACGAGATTAAAAATCCGCTCACCCCCATCCAGTTGTCGGCCGAGCGGTTGAAGCGCAAATATCTGAAGCAGATCAGCACGGATCCGGAAACCTTCATCACCTGCACCGACACCATTATCCGCCAGGTGGGCGATATCGGCCGCATGGTGGACGAATTCTCGTCCTTCGCCCGCATGCCCGCGCCGGTGATGAAGCATGAAAACCTGGGCGATCTGGTGCGCCAGGCGGTGTTTCTGGCGCGCAACGGCTATCCCGCCGTCGGCTTCGAGAGCCATCTGCCCGAGGCGGCGGTGACCCTGCCGTGCGATGGCCGCCAGATCGGCCAGGCTTTGACCAATCTGCTGAAAAATGCCGTCGAGGCCATCGAGGGCCGCGGCGGTGACGGGCTGGAGCCCGGCCGCATCGCCGTTACCTTGCGGGAAACGGCGGGGGAAATCGTGGTGTCCATCGAGGATAACGGTAAGGGATTGCCGGTGGAGGAGCGCGACCGTCTGACCGAGCCTTACGTCACCACCCGGGCCAAGGGCACCGGATTGGGGCTTGCCATCGTCCGGAAAATCATGGAAGACCATGGGGGTGAACTGGTTCTGGAAGACCGCGCCGCCCTCGATGGCGGCACGGGCGCCCGGATCAGCATGGTGTTCCGCCCCGGCGACCGCCCGGCGGGGCCGCAAGGTAACGTGGTGAATACGGTGAGTGACCATGGCGCATGATATTCTCATCGTCGACGACGAGGCCGACATCCGCATGCTGGTGTCCGGTCTTTTGGAAGACGAAGGCTATCAGACCCGCGAAGCCGCCAACAGCGACGACGCCCTGGACGCCATCAACCGGCGCAGGCCCAGCCTGGTGCTGCTGGATATCTGGATTCAGGGCAGCAAACTGGACGGCCTGCAGATTCTGGCGGAGATCAAGCGCGATCATCCCATGGTGCCGGTGGTGATGATGAGCGGGCACGGCAATATCGAAACCGCCGTCACCGCCATCAAGCACGGCGCCTACGAATTCATCGAAAAGCCTTTCCAGGCCGACCGCCTGCTGCTGGTGGTGCAACGGGCCATCGAGTCGGCGCGTATGCGCCGCGAGATTCAGGAACTGAAGGCGCGCGGCTCCATCACCGAGGAGGATCTGCTGGGGCAGTCCTCCTGCGTCAACCAGTTGCGCCAGAATGTGGAACGGGTGGCCCCCACCGGGTCGCGGGTGCTGATCACCGGCGCCCCCGGCGTCGGCAAGGAAGTGGTGGCGCGCCTGCTGCACCGCCTGTCGAAGCGGGCGGGCGGGCCTTTCGTGGTGGTCAACTGCGCCGCCATGCATCCCGAACGCATGGAAGCCGAGCTGTTCGGCGTGGAAGGCGGCGACCACGAACATAAGATCGGCACCTTCGAACAGGCGCACGGCGGCACCCTGGTGCTGGACGAGGTGGCCGACATGCCGCTGGAAACCCAGGGCAAGATCGTGCGGGTGTTGCAGGACCAGACCTTCGAACGGGTGGGCGGCGGCCAGCGCGTGGAGGTGGATGTGCGGGTGATGGCCACCACCAACCGCGATCTTCTGGCCGAAATCGGCGCCGGCCGTTTCCGCGAGGATCTTTATTACCGTCTGAACGTGGTGCCCCTGAAAGTGCCGTCCTTGCGCGATCGCCGGGAAGACATTCCCTTGCTGGTGCGCTATTTCATGGAGCGGGCGGCGCAAACCGCCGGTCTGGCGCCGCGCCCGGTGGGCGAGGACGCCATCGCCGCCCTGCAGGCCTACGACTGGCCCGGCAATGTGCGGCAATTGCGCAACGTGATGGACTGGCTGCTGATCATGGCCCCGGGCGACGCCCGCGAAATGATTCGCGCCGACATGCTGCCGCCCGAGATCGGCGCCATTACCCCGGTGGTGCTGCGCTGGGAAAAATCCAGTGAAATCATGACGCTGCCGCTGCGCGAAGCGCGCGAGGTGTTCGAACGGGAATATCTGCTGGCCCAGGTGAACCGCTTTGCCGGCAATATCTCGCGCACCGCCACCTTCGTGGGGATGGAGCGCTCGGCCCTGCACCGCAAGCTGAAGTCGCTGGGGGTCAATACCGACGATAAGGCCCGGGTTTAAAACCTCGGGAAGGGCGATTTCATGAACGGAACGATCGTTCGGGGGATGTCATGAAGGTCATCATATGCGGCGCCGGTCAGGTGGGCTTCAATATCGCCCGCTATCTGGCCCAGGAAAACAACGACGTCACCGTCATCGATCAGCGGCCCGAACTGATCCGCAAGATGGGCAACACCCTCGACGTGCAGTGCGTGCAGGGGCACGCCTCCCATCCGGCGGTGCTGGAGCAGGCCGGCGCCGCCGATGCCGACATGCTGATCGCGGTGACGGCGGCCGACGAGGTCAACATGGTGGCCTGCCAGGTGGCTCACTCCCTGTTCAACGTGCCCACCAAGGTGGCGCGCGTGCGCAGCCAGAACTATCTGCAGCCCATCTGGTCCAATCTCTTTGCCCGCGACAGCCTGCCCATCGACGTCATCATCTCGCCCGAGATCGAGGTGGCGCGCGCCGTGGCCCGGCGCCTGCACGTGCCGGGGGCCCTCGAGGTCATCCCCCTGGCCGACGACAAGGTGCGCCTGATCGGCGTGCGCTGCACCGAACAGACGCCGCTGGTCAACACGCCGCTGCGCCAGCTCACCGTGCTGTTCCCCGATCTCAACATCGTGGTGATCGGCATCGTGCGCAACGGCAAGCCGCTGGTGCCCAGCGCCGAGGACCAGATGCTGCCGGGCGACGAGGTGATGTTCGTGGTGGACAGCCAGCATGCCGCCCGCGCCATGTCGGCCTTCGGCCACGAAGAACCCGAGGCCCGGCGCATCGTTATTTTCGGCGGCGGCCATATCGGCCTGTTTCTGGCCCAGCAGATCGAAGGGCTGCCCTCGGGCGTTTCGGCCAAGGTGGTGGAAATGGATCCGGCCCGCGCCGAGGAGGTGGCCCGCCAGCTCAACAGCACCATGGTGCTGAACGGCGACGTTCTGGACAGCGCCATTCTGGAAGAGGCGGCGGTGGGCTCGGCCGAAACCGTGGTGGCGGTCACCAACGACGACGAAACCAATATTCTGGCGGCGCTGCTGGCCAAGCGCCAAGGCTGCAAGCGGGTGATGGCCCTGGTCAACAAGACCGACTATTCCACGCTGATGAGCACGCTGGGCATCGATGTGGTGATCAGCCCGCGCACCATTACCGTTTCGCACATCCTGCAGCATGTGCGCCGTGGCCGCATCCGCGCCGTCTATTCCCTAAGCGAGGGCTTCGGCGAGCTGATCGAGGCCGACGCCATGGAAACCTCGCCGCTGGTGGGCAAGCCGCTGCGCGAGGTCAAGCTGCCGAACGGCGTGCTGATCGGCGCCATCGTCCGCGACGGCAAGGTGATCAGCCCGCGCGGCAATACCGTGGTCCAGGCCGGCGACCGGGTCATCCTGTTCTCGGCCGCCGAAGCCGTGAAGAAGGTGGAAAAACTGTTTTCGGTGCGTTTGGAGTTCTTTTGATGAGCGAACAGGCCGAAGGCGTGTTGAGCCCGCCCCGCGCGGTGATCTTCGACTGGGACAATACCCTGGTGGATTCCTGGGCCTGCATCCTGGCGGCCATGAACGCCACCTTGCGCGCCATGGATCAGGCCGAATGGAGTCTCGCGGAGGCCAAGGGCCGGGTGGCCCGCTCGCTGCGGGATTCCTTTCCCGAGCTGTTCGGCGAGCGCTGGCAGCAGGCGCGCGACGTGTTCTATGCCGCCTTCGAGGCCATCCATATCGAGCATCTGACGCCGCTGCCCGGCATCGAGGCCATGCTGCGCGATCTGGCCGGGCAGGGGGTGCTGCTGGCGGTGGTCAGCAACAAGAACGGCGCTTATCTGCGCCAGGAGGCCGAGCATCTCGGCTGGAGCGGCTTGTTCCACCGCCTGGTGGGCGCCGCCGATGCCGAGGCCGACAAACCGGCCCCGGCCCCGGTGGGGCTGGCCCTGTCCGGCAGCGGCATCGCGCCGGGACCGGATGTGTGGTTTTGCGGTGACGCCGAGGTGGATATGCAGTGCGCGCGAAATGCGGGTTGTATTCCTATCCTCCTGCGCGCCGACGGCCCCGAAAGCGGCGAATTCGACCGCCACCCTCCCTGTTGCCATATTGACGGCGGCGCCAGTTTGGCCGACCTTATCCGGGCCCTGGCTTAGGGCGGCCTTTGCGAACAAATAGTTCACATCTCTCCCATTTGGTGATACCCAAGGAGAAGGAAGGGGTTTTTCCTCTTTCGGCTGGGGGCAATAACAACAGGTAATCCCATGACGTCTGATCGCTCGCAAAACGTACAGGATGTATTCCTCAATTACATCCGCAAGAATAAAACGCCCGTCACCGTCTTCCTGGTGAACGGCGTCAAGCTCCAGGGCATCGTCACCTGGTTTGATAATTTCTCGGTGCTGCTGCGTCGGGATGGGCATACCCAACTGGTTTACAAGCACGCCATTTCCACGGTGATGCCGTCCACGCCCATCAGCCTGTTCGAGCCGGCCGGGAAAGAGGGCTCCGAAGAGGAGTGAGCTCCTTACAGGATGAAACCGGCGCGGCGGCGGATCCGTCCCGCGTCATGGTGGTGCACCCCGCGCCGCGCGCCACCAGCGCGGCGCGGCACCCCGAGGCGCGTCTGAACGAGGCGGTGGGCCTGGCCGAGGCCATCGCCCTCAAGATCGTGCTGACGGAGATCGTGCCGCTGGCGCGGCCGCGTCCGGCCACTCTGATCGGCCTGGGCGCGGTGGAACGCCTGGGCGTGGAGATCCGCGAACACGGCATCGGCCTGGTGGTGGTGGACAGCCATCTCTCGCCGGTGCAGCAGCGCAATCTGGAAAAAGCCTGGAAGGCCAAGGTCATCGACCGCACCGGCCTGATTCTGGAAATTTTCGGGGCCCGCGCCCGCACCCGCGAAGGGCGGTTGCAGGTGGAACTGGCCTCTCTCAGCTATCAGCGCTCGCGGCTGGTGCGCTCCTGGACCCACCTGGAGCGGCAACGCGGCGGGTTCGGCTTCATGGGCGGCCCGGGCGAAACCCAGATCGAGGCCGACCGCCGTCTTATCGGCGACCGCATCGTCAAGCTGAAAAAGGAATTGGAAGAGGTTAAGCGCACGCGCGAGCTGCACCGCAAGGCGCGCCGCCGCGTGCCTTACCCCATCGTCGCCCTGGTGGGCTACACCAATGCCGGCAAATCCACCCTGTTCAACAGCCTGACCCGCGCCGAGGTGCTGGCCAAGGATCAGCTGTTCGCCACCCTCGATCCCACCATGCGGGCGCTGGACCTGCCCTCGGGGCGCACGGTGATCCTCTCGGACACCGTGGGCTTCGTTTCCGATCTGCCGCACGAGCTGGTGGCCGCCTTCCGCGCCACCCTGGAGGAGGTGCTGGAGGCCGACATCATCGTGCATGTGCGCGATGTGGCCCACCCCGACAGCGACGCCCAGAAGGCCGATGTCGAGCTGGTGCTGCGCGAGCTCGGCGTGGCCGAGGCGGTGGATCGCGGCCTGATCGAGGCGCACAACAAGATCGATCTTCTCGATGCCCACCGCTTGCTGGAAGTGACCAACCAGGCGGCGCGGGCCAAGGACAAGGTGGTGCCGCTGTCGGCGGTGAGCGGACAGGGCCTGGCCGATATGCTGGCCCTGCTGGATCGCTGCCTGGCCGCCGAACGGCAGGAGCTGGTTCTCCAACTTCCCTTGTCCGACGGCGCCACCCTGGCCTGGCTTTACCGCACCGGCGACATCCTGAGCCGGGAAGACGGCGAGGAAACCCTGACCTTGCGGGTGCGGCTCGACGCCGCCAACGCCGCCCGCCTACGTCTCATGGTGGATCATAAAAACATCATAGCGGGTTGATTTTCCCAAGATCTGATGGGATGGCCGGGGCAGGCCGGGCAAAAATCCGGCCCGGAGCGGCCATTTCAGCACCACCCGTTTGAGGGCGGTGTCCAGGGCCACCGCCATCAGTTCGGCGGCATCGGGATCGGCGCCCACCAGATCGCGCAGCAGCCGCATCTCCTTCTTCACCAGGGCGCTGTTGCCGCGCGGCGGGTGCATGGGATCCACCAGCACCACGTCGGGGCGTTCGGGCAGGGTGGGCAGAACGGTGCGGGCATCGCCCGGGATCAGGGTCATGCGGGCGGTGATGGCGGCGTAATCCGGCCCGGCGGCGGCGGCGCGGGCCAGGGCCTCGGCCAGCAGGGCATGCACCGCCGGCGCGCGTTCGATGAGGATGACCCTGGCCCCCTCGGCGGCCAGCAGAAAGGCGTCGCGGCCCAGACCGGCGGTGGCGTCGGCCACCAGCGGCGGCGGGCCCTTGCCGAAGCCCACCGCCTTGTGCAGGGCCTGGCCCTTGCCGCCGCCGTGCCGATGGCGGTAGCCCAGGGCGCCGCCGACGAAATCCACTACAAAATCATCAGGCGCGGTCATGAAGCGGGCGGCATCCGGGTTTGGGCAAGATTTGCCGCGCATCCTAGCATAAAGCCGTTTCACCGGAACAAATTTGCCGTCCGGGCGATGAACGCCTTTGGATTCCGGGGCTTTTCCCTCTGGCACGCCCCTTGCATTTCTTCGGGCAGAACAATTATCTCCGAGGGAGAGGGTCATGGTTTCCAGCGTCAATACCATGCTGTCGCAGTATCGCAGCCTGGCACAGAGCGGCAGCGGCTCGTCCGCCGCCTCCGGCGCCTCGCTCGATAACGCCTTCGCCGCCCTGAGCGGCCTCAACGCCTCGTCGGCATCGTCGTCCACCTCGCAGGCCATGGCCTCGCTGCTGTTGAACCAGCAGGGCGGCGGCAGTTCCATCGCCAATGCCAACAGCGCCTTTCAGCAGATGTCGTCGCAGATGCAGTCGCTGCTGTTGCAGCAGCAGAGCGGCGGCTCCAACGCCAGCGCCAGCGATCCGCTGTCGGCCTTAAGCGGCAACACCGGCTCCGGCAGCTCGGCCACCGCCCAGGCCGGTCAGCACCACGGCTGGTTCGACAACACCTCGGACGAGAGCGCCCTGTCGAACAATTCCTCCAACGATCCCACCGCCAACGCCATGGCCGCGCAGTTGCAGGGAAGCCTGAACGCGCCGGGTCTGGCCGCCCTGTCGGCGTGATACCGCCCGGCCAATGATTTGACCCGTTGGGCCAAATCATGCCGAGACGGTGAGCCCCGTCCCGGGGCCGCTCAAGCGCCGCGCGGGCTTCGCCTGTCGGCGTGATACCGCCCGGCCAAGAGAATATCTTGGCAAAGTCCTCTGCTCATGGTTCAAAGAGACCATGAGCAGAGTGGATCCCCTGGCCGTCGCCGCCATCATCCGAGACACCGCCGCGGCGGTGATTTTGCCCCGTTTCCGTCAGCTGCACAGCGACGAAATCCGCGAAAAACATCCCGGAGACTATGTCACCATCGCCGATACCGAGGCCGAGGCGCTGCTGACGCGCCGCCTCTCCGACCTGCTGCCGGAAAGCTGCGTGGTGGGCGAGGAGGCCGTGGCAGCCAATCCCGCCATTCTGGAGCGTGTGGCCTGCGAGGGCGCGGTGTGGATCATCGATCCGGTGGACGGCACCGCCAATTTCGCGCGCGGGCATCGCAAGTTCGCGGTGATCGTCGCACTTTCCGTGGGAGGGGAAACCCTGCAGGGCTGGATTCACGATCCTTTGTCCGGTGAAACCGCCCTGGCCGAGCGGGGGCGGGGCGCCTTGCTGCACAACGCCGCCGACGGCGGCACCTCGCCCTTGCGGGTGGCGCCGCCGGCCCCCCCGGCCGAGATGACCGGCACCATGGGCAGCCGCCGCCTGCCGGGACTGCGGGCCCTGGTCCGCAAGGTGGTGCACAGCGGCAGTGCCGGACACGATTATCTGGCCCTGGCCAAAGGCGAAATGCATTTCGCCACCTATGGCCTGCTGCAGCCCTGGGACCATGCGGCGGGCGTGCTGATCCAGGGGGAGGCCGGAGGCTATTCCGCCCTCACCGATGGCTCCCCCTACCGCCCGGCGGTGCGCGACAAACGCATCCTGTTGGCGCCCGATCAGGCGGGCTGGCGGCATCTGCTGCCGCATGTGGGGTAAAATCAGGATAAAGCCGGCAGGGTGAAATGGAAGGTGGCGCCCAATCCCGGTTCGGACTCGATCCAGATGCGCCCGCCGGCCCGCTCCACGATCTTCTTGCACACGGCGAGGCCGATTCCCGTGCCTTCGCACTGCTCCTGCGGCACCAGGCGCTGGAACAGCACAAAGGCGCGATCCTGATCCCGTGCCGCGATGCCGATGCCGTTATCGGCCACCGATAATTGCCACTGCCCGTCGGCGCGGCACCAGCCCAGGAGAATACGACAGGGGCGGTGGGCGGCACGGTATTTCAGGGCATTGCCCACCAGATTCTGGAACAGGCGCATCATTTCGGTGCGATCGGCCCGCACCACGGGAAAGGCGGCGGCCACCTCCACCACGGCGCCGCTTTCCTGGATGGCCACGGTAAGGTTGCGCAGGGCGTCGGCGATGACCTCGTCCAGGGCCACCGTACCGACGCTGCCGCCCCGGCCGACGCGGGCATAGTCCAAAAGCCCCAGGATCAGCGCATCCAAACGGTGCGCGCCCTCAAGGGCATAGCCGATCAGTTCGCGGTCTTCGCTATCCAGTCTGTCGTCCAGGCGCCGGACAACGAGCGAGAGATAGCTGAGGACCATGCGCAAGGGCTGGCGCAAATCGTGCGACACCACATAGGCGAACTGCTCCAAGTCCTGATTGGAGCGTTCCAGCTCCAGTTCCAGGGCCTTGCGCTCGGTCATGTCGGTGGAGATGCCGATCAGGCCGATGATGGCGCCGCCGGGGCCGTACAGCGGTTTCTTCACCGTCCAGTAAACCCGCCGTTCGCCGCTGGCCGCCACATGGTTGATCTCTTCGCTGGCGATGGTTCGCCCGTCCTCGATGACCTGACGGTCATGGCGGCGCAGGTCGTGGGATCTCTCCAGATCGAAGAAATGGCTGTCGTCGCGCCCTAAAATCCCCTCCAGGGGCCGTCCGAACAACTGACGCACCAGCCGGTTGGCATAGGTGTAGCGGCCGCAGCGGTCCTTGGTGAAGACATAGGCCCCCAACTCGTCCACCACCGCCTCCAGGCGGGAAAACCCTTGGCTTTGATCGCAGGCCATGCAGCCTCCGCGCGACAACAGGAAAACATCAACCTAAGGTTAGGTTATGATAAACGTGTTCCTGCGAGCCGTGTTAGGGAAATCACACGGCGCCGATGTCCGCCTTCCATGTCGCCAGATCGCGGCGGGCGCGCTGGCTGTAGAGCGTCTTGCGTTCGCGCCCCTTGATACGGCGGCCGCGCTCGTCCCGTTCGTCGTCCGGTTCGGGAAACAGGCCGAAATTGACGTTCATGGGCTGAAAGCTTTCGGACCGGGCGCCGTTGGTGATGTGATTGAGCAGGGCGCCCAGGGCGGTGGTGAGAGGCGGCGGCGGCAGGGGGCGCTCCAGGGCCTCGGCGGCGGCGAAGCGTCCGGCCAGAAGGCCGATGGCGGCGCTTTCCACATAGCCCTCGCAGCCGGTGATCTGCCCGGCGAAGCGCAAGGACGGACGGGCCTTCAGGCGCAAATGGGCGTCCAAAAGGCGCGGACTGTTGAGGAAGGTATTGCGGTGCATGCCGCCCAGCCGGGCGAATTCGGCCTGTTCCAGCCCCGGCAGGGTGCGGAAGATGCGCAGCTGCTCGCCATGTTTCAGCTTGGTCTGGAACCCCACCATATTATAGAGGGTGCCGAGCGCGTTGTCCTGGCGCAGCTGCACGATGGCGCGGGGCTTGACGGTGGGATTGTGCGGATTGGTCAGGCCCACCGGCTTCAAGGGGCCGTAGGCCAGGGTTTCGCGGCCGCGCTCGGCCATCACCTCGATGGGCAGGCAGCCTTCGAAATAGGGGGTGCCCTCCCAATCCTTGGGCAGGCTCTTTTCCCCGGCCAGCAGGGCGTCGATGAAGGCTTCGTACTGTTCGGCCGACAGCGGCAGGTTGATATAATCGGTGCCGGTGCCCTTGTCGTAGCGCGACTGGAACCAGGCCTTGGAAAAATCGATGCTGTCCTTGTGCACGATGGGGGCGATGGCGTCGAAGAAGCTCAAGGACTCCTCGCCGGTCAGGCTGCGCACCGCGTCGGCCAGGGCGGGCGAGGTCAGGGGGCCGGTGGCCACCACCACCTGGCCCCAGTCCTCGGGCGGCAGGCCGGCGATTTCCTCGCGCACGATGGTCACCAGGGGATGGCTGGCCAGTTCCCCCTCCACCCCTTGCGCGAAACCGTCGCGGTCCACCGCCAGGGCGCCGCCGGCCGGCACCTTGTGGCGGTCGGCCTGGCCGAGGATCAGGGAGGAGAGCCCCCGCAACTCCTCGTGCAGCAGCCCCACGGCGTTGTAATCGGCATCGTCCGAACGCAAGGAGTTGGAGCAAACCAGCTCGGCCAGGGTGCCGGTGGCGTGGGCCTCGGTGCGGCGGTGCGGCCGCATCTCGTGGAGAATGACGGGAAGACCGGCGCGGGCGATCTGCCAGGCCGCCTCGCTGCCGGCCAGACCGCCGCCAATGACGTGAAGAGCTTTCATAAGGCCCTCACTTAAATCGGATGACGGCCGCTGTCAAATCGCTGGTTTCCTTAAAGCCGTCCGGGGCGTATAACCCGCAGGGCAAGGCGCGAATAAGGATAGAGAGATAACGCGATGAGCAAGCAGTTCTACGTCATTGGCGGCGAATATGCCGATACCACCTTTCAGCAGATCGCCGCGGGCAAGAGCGAGGAGCGCCACGGCCCCTACGCCGAGAAAGAGGCGCACGACGTTTGGCGCGCCCTGACCGGCAAGACGGTGGACAATGCCCTGATCCGCTATCGCGTCAAGCCCGCCGAGGAAAGCGGCGCCGATCGCTGGTACGTGGCGGGCGGCGAATATGCCAGCACCGACTTCAAGCGCATCGCCGATGGCCATAAGCTGGAAACCTACGGCCCCTATAGCCGCCCCGAGGCGCTGGCGGTGTGGCGGGCCATTACCGGCAAGACCGTGGACAACGCCATGGCCCGTTACGATATCGTGACGCCGGAAGAGATGGATGTGCTGAAGGGAAACTAAGATAAATTAGCTCCCCCTCTATTTCGGCATATCCCTTTTCTCTTAATCACCCCGGCGTCCCGCGCCGGGGTGATTTTAATCCTAGGGGGCGCTATTTGCATTTGTGGCGAAAATGCAACATGCGTGCGCAAATCACACGCACCCATCTTGACGGGATAATCCATTCGGAGCATAGCTATCCCCGGTAACCTTATAAACCCTTGGGGTATTAACATGAAGTCTGTGAAGCTGCTGTGCTTGACCTCCGCCGTCGCTCTGTTCGCCGGCATCACCGCCGCCAACGCCGCCGATGACACCGTTGGTGTCGGCGCTGGCGACATCCTGGTGCACGCCCGTGCCGTTGCCGTGATGCCGCAGCTGAGCAATGATGCTCATGACAATCTCCTGAACGGCTCCATCAACGTTTCCAACGATTACATCCCGGAATTGGATGCGTCGTACTTCTTCACCGATCACATTGCCGCGGAAATCATTGCCGGCACCAGCCGCAATAAGGTGACCGATCACGGTTCCGCCGTCGGCAATCTGGATCTGGGCCATGTGTGGCTGCTGCCCCCGACCGTGACCCTGCAGTACC
This sequence comes from Pseudomonadota bacterium, assembly GCA_021782815.1. Classification (GTDB taxonomy): domain Bacteria; phylum Pseudomonadota; class Alphaproteobacteria; order Rhodospirillales; family Magnetospirillaceae; genus JAJZGK01. The sequence goes on along the minus strand of JAJXUO010000020.1, from coordinate 12,368 downwards.
ACCCGCTGGCCCATAACAAGTTCGACCCCTATGTGGGCGCCGGCCTGAACTACACCATTTTCTACGGCTCGAACGGCTGCGATCTGCAGGGCGTGACCGGGACGTCCTGTAAGGTGGATTACAAGAACGGCGTCGGCTATGCCCTGCAGGCCGGCCTGAACTACGAAGTGGCGCAGAACTGGTTCCTGAACCTCGACGTCAAGTACATCGACCTGCACACCACTGCCGACGTTTACAGCGGTGGCGCTCACACCTCTGCCCGTGTTGCGATCGACCCGATCCTGCTGGGCCTCGGCGTCGGCTACCGCTTCTAGTCCGTCTTCCGGTTCACTCCGGATACGGAAAAACCCCCGGGCTTCGGCCCGGGGGTTTTTGTTTTTTGAAGTGTTATTGCCCCAGCACGCCGTGCAGCAGGCTTTCGCCCAGGGCTTTCAACTGCGGGCCCGCCGTAGCCAGCATCACCGAGCGCAGGGCATCGGCGGTCAGCGCCGCCACCAGACGCTGCGCCAGATCCGCGCCATCGAGGCCGTTTTCCGAGCGGCCGATATCGGTCAGGTGCAGGTCCTCCAGTTTCACCGTGCCCGGACCACCGGGCAGGGGCGCGGCCAGGGCGATGGTGCCGTTGGTCATGTCGAAGGCCTTGATCACCAGCCGGATGCGGCTTCCCGGCAGTGAAGAGGCGCTGCCGCCCTGTGCCGTCGGTTTATTCCCGGCGGCGCGCAGCGCCTGCAGATTGCTGCCGCCATCGGCGGCCAGGGCGTAGACCAACTGGGCGCCATCCACCGCCACCTGCCGGATCACCAGCGGATTTTTCGAGGCGGTGCCCGGTGTCAGGGTTATGGCGATGCGGGCGGCCTTCAGGCTGTGATCGCCCTGAAAGCCTTTCGGCATGCCCACCGTCAGATCGGTCAAGGTCACCTTGCCCTCGGTCAGCTGCAAATCCACCGCGCCCACGGTGACCGGCACCCCGGTCACCTGGGCGCCGATGCTCTCGATGGCCTGTTTCACCAGGGAATCCGACTTGATATAGACGAAAATCCCGATAGCCATGACCAGACCGGCCACAAGGGCGATGGCGGTCATCAGGAAACGCTTCATTCCGCCGTTCCTTTCCTGGCGTTGCGAAGATAGGGCGCCAGATAGCGCCCGGTATGACTGGCGGGATTGGCCGCCACCTTTTCCGGCGTGCCCTGGGCCACGATCTGGCCGCCGCCGGTGCCGCCGTCCGGCCCCAGATCCAGGATCCAGTCGGCGGTCTTGATCACCTCCAGGTTATGCTCGATCACCAGCACGGTATTGCCGGCCTCCACCAGGGTGTGCAGCACTTCCAGCAGTTTCTTCACGTCGTCGAAATGCAGCCCGGTGGTGGGCTCGTCGAGGATATAAAGAGTGCCGCCGGTGGCGCGGCGCGACAGTTCCTTGGCCAGCTTCACCCGCTGCGCCTCGCCGCCCGACAGGGTGGTGGCCTGCTGGCCGAGATGGATATAGCCCAATCCTACCCGTTTCAGGGTTTCCATCTTGTCGCGGATGGCCGGAACCGCCTTGAAGAAGTCGGCGGCCTCCTCCACCGTCATATCAAGAACATCGGCGATGCTCTTGCCTTTAAAGCTTATTTCCAGCGTTTCGCGATTGTAACGTTTTCCTTTGCAGACATCGCACTGCACATAGACGTCGGGCAGGAAATGCATCTCGATCTTCAGCACCCCGTCGCCCTGGCAGGCCTCGCAACGCCCGCCCTTGACGTTGAAACTGAAGCGTCCGGCCTTGTAGCCGCGGGCCTGGGCCTCGGGCAGATTGGTGAACCAGTCGCGGATGGGGGTGAAGGCGCCGGTATAAGTGGCGGGATTGGAGCGCGGCGTGCGGCCGATGGGCGACTGGTCGATATCGACGATCTTGTCGATATGCTCGATCCCCTCGATGCGGTCATGCGGGGCCGCCTGTTCGCGGGCGCCGTTCAGGCGGCGGGCCAGGGCCTTGTACAGGGTTTCGATCACCAGGGTGGATTTGCCGCCGCCCGAAACCCCCGCCACGCAGGTGAAGGTGCCCAGCGGCACGGCGGCGCTGACATTCTTCAGATTGTTGCCCTTGGCCCCCACCACCTTCAGCTGCCTGCCGCTGCCCTTGCGGCGGCGGGCGGGCAGGGGAATGGCCTTCACCCCGGTGAGATACTGGCCGGTGATGCTGGCCGGATTGGCCATCACCTCGGCCGGCGTGCCCTCGGCGATCACCGTGCCGCCATGCACCCCGGCGCCGGGGCCCATGTCGATCAGGTAATCGGCGGTGCGGATGGCATCCTCGTCATGTTCCACCACGATGACGCTGTTGCCGAGATCGCGCAGCCGCTTCAAGGTGGCCAGCAGGCGATCGTTGTCGCGCTGATGCAGGCCGATGGAGGGTTCGTCCAGCACATAGAGCACGCCGGTCAGGCCCGAACCGATCTGCGAGGCCAGGCGGATGCGCTGGCTTTCGCCGCCCGACAGGGTGCCGGAATTGCGCGACAGGGTGAGATAGTCCAGCCCCACATCGTTGAGGAAGCCCAAGCGTTCGTTGATTTCGCGCAAGATGCGCCGGGCGATCTCCTGATCCTTGGGGCGGAGATGGCCGTTCAGCTCGGCGAACCATTGAACCGCATCCGAAATGGAAAAATCGCAAACCTCGGCGATGTGCAGGCCGCGCAGTTTCACCGCCAGGGCCTCGGGCTTCAGGCGGGCGCCGTGGCAGTGTTCGCACGGCGCGGTTTCCTGAAAGCGCGACAGTTCCTCGCGCACCCAGCTGCTGTCGGTTTCGCGGAAGCGCCGCTCCATATTGGGGATCACCCCCTCGAACGGCCGCTCGGTCTGATAGCTGCGGCTGCCGTCCTCATAGTGCATGGGCACCGCTTGCGCGCCGGAGCCGAAGAGGACGACCTGGCGGGCGGCCTCGGGCAGGGCGGCGAAGGGCTGATCCAGGCTGAAGCCGTAATGGCGGGCCAGGCTTTCCAGGGTTTGGATGTAATAATGCGAGCTGGAGCCGGCCCAGGGGGCGATGGCGCCGTTCCTCAAGGTCAGGCGGTCGTCGGGCACCACCAGATCCGGGGAAATATGCATGGTCACGCCCAGGCCGTCGCAGGCCGGGCAGGCGCCGAAGGGATTGTTGAAGGAGAACAGCCGGGGCTCGATCTCGTCGATGGTGAAGCCCGAGACCGGACAGGCGAACTTGGCCGAGAAGGTGGCGCGCTCGCCGCTGTCGGCATCCTCGGCATAGAGCAGCCCGTCCGACAGCTCCAGGGCGGTTTCGATGGAATCCGCCAGGCGCTGGGCGATACCCGGCTTCACCACGATGCGGTCCACCACCACCTCGATATCGTGCTTCACCTTCTTGTTCAGGGGCGGCACCTCGTCGATGGCATGTAAGGTGCCATCCACCTTGACGCGCTGAAAGCCCTTCTTTTGCAGCTCCTGCAGCTCCTTGCGGTATTCGCCCTTGCGGCCGCGCACCACCGGGGCCAGCAGCAGCAGGCGATTGCCCTCGGGCCGTTCCAGGATGCGGTCCACCATCTGGCTCACGGTCTGGCTTTCGATGGGCAGGCCGGTGGCGGGGGAGTGGGGCACGCCGACGCGGGCGAACAAAAGGCGCAGATAGTCGTAAATCTCGGTGACCGTGCCCACGGTGGAGCGGGGATTCTTCGAGGTGGTCTTCTGTTCGATGGAAATGGCCGGCGACAGCCCCTCGATCAGATCCACATCGGGCTTGGACATCAGCTCCAGGAACTGGCGCGCGTAGGCCGACAGGCTTTCCACGTAGCGGCGCTGCCCTTCCGCATAGATGGTGTCGAAAGCCAGGGAGGATTTTCCCGAGCCCGACAGGCCGGTGATCACCACCAGCTGGTCGCGCGGAATATCCACATCCACATTTTTAAGATTATGTTCGCGGGCGCCTTTAACACGGATAAAGGAGGTCATGCTTCCACCATGAGGAGAACGGCAAGGGTAAGGGCTATAGCCGGGGAGGGTGACGGGACACAATATATGGGTTGTCGTGCTGAAAATGTTGGCAAAAAATCCTTGCTGGCGTTAAGGAAGGCGGTCAGAACGAAACTTTAAACATCAGGCGGCTCACCCCCGCCCGCGAGGCGCGTTCCAGCCAATGTCCAATATGGTTTCAATTCAAGGCTTGTCGAAGGCCTTTGGCGGTCTGCAGGCCGTCAACCAGTGCAGCTTCGACATCCCGGCCGGCGGCATCACCGGCCTGATCGGCCCCAACGGCGCCGGCAAGACCACGCTGTTCTCCATGGTGGCGGGGGCGTTCAAGCCGGATTCCGGCAAGATCCTGCTGGATGGCGAGGATGTGACCGGCCTGCCCACCCACAAGCTGTTCCGCAAAGGGCTGGTGCGCACCTTCCAGATCCCCCACGAATTCTCGCGCATGACGGTGCGCGAAAATCTGATGGTGGTGCCGCCCGGCCAGAGCGGCGAGAATCTGATCTCGGCGCTGCTGGCGCCGGGGCGGGTGCGCGCCCAGGAGCAGGCGGTGCGCCAGAAGGTGGATGATGTGCTGGATTTCCTGCAGATCACCCATGTGGCCAACGAGCTGGCCGGCAATCTGTCGGGCGGCCAGAAGAAGCTGCTGGAACTGGGCCGCACCATGATGACCGAGGCCCGCATGGCGCTGCTGGACGAGCCGGGGGCGGGCGTCAACCGCACCCTTCTGGGCAAGCTGGCCGATGCCATCCTGCGGCTGAACCGCGAGCGCGGCTACACCTTCTGCATCATCGAGCACGATATGGACCTGATCGCCCGGCTGTGCCAGCCGGTGGTGGTGATGGCCCACGGCCGCGTCATCGCCGAAGGATCGATGGACGACATCCGCCGTAATGAAGAGGTGCGCGAAGCCTATCTGGGCGGTCACGCCGCCCGCAAGCTGGACGAGGACGCCAAGTCGTGAGCGAACATCTTCTCGATATGCAAAGCCTGATCGGCGGCTATGGCGGCAACGATATCCTGAAAGGGGCCTCGCTGACCGTGGCCCAAAACGAGATCGTGGTCATCGTCGGCCCCAACGGCGCCGGCAAGTCCACCCTGATGAAGTCGGCCTTCGGCCTGGTGAAAATCCGCCAGGGCGCCGTGATCTTCCAGGGCGAGGACATCACCAACATGCGGCCCGATCTGGTGGTGCGGCGCGGCATGTCGTTCGTGCCGCAGGAAAAGAACGTGTTTCCCAGCATGACCGTGCAGGAAAACCTGGAAATGGGCGCCTATCTGCGCAAGGACGGCGGCGCCGCCCAACAGATGGAGCGCATTTTCGAGATTTTTCCGCGCCTCAAGGAACGGCGCAAACAGGCCGCCGGTTCCATGTCGGGCGGCGAGCGGCAGATGGTGGCCATGGGCCGCGCCCTGATGCTGGATCCCAAACTGATCCTGCTGGACGAACCCACCGCCGGGCTGTCGCCGCTGTTCATCGAGCAGACCTTCGAGCGCATCGTCGAGATCAACAAGCTCGGCATCGGCGTGCTGATGGTGGAGCAGAACGCCAAGCAGGCGCTGGAAATCGCCCACCGCGGCTATGTGCTGGCCATGGGCCGCAACCGCTTCGAGGATACGGGGGCCGGACTGCTGGCCAACCGTGAAATCGCTGAAATGTTTCTGGGAGGCTAGAGGAATGGATGTGACCGATCTCCTCCAGCTGGCGATTTACGGGGTGGTGCTGGGCAGCATTCTCACCCTGGGCGCCATCGGTGTGTCGCTGCTGTTCGGCATCTTGCGTTTTTCCAACTTCGCCCATGGCGACATCATGACCCTGGGGGCCTATGCCGCCTTCGCCGTGGTCTCCACCCTGCACGCGCCGGTGTGGCTGGCGCTGCCGGTGGGCATGATCGCCGGCGCCCTGGTCTCGGTGGCGGCCGACCAATTGGTCTATCGCCGCCTGCGCCGCACCCAGCCGGTGATTTTGCTGATCTCGTCGTTCGGCATGGCCCTGATCATCCGCAGCCTGGTGCAGCTGGTGTGGGGCCCGCAGGACCGCTCCTTCGTCAAGGGCATCGACATGCCCATGCATTTCGGCGATCTGATGGTCAGCCCGCAGCAGCTGTGGATTCTGGGCGGCACCATCGTCATCGTCATCGCCGTGCATCTGTTCCTCACCCGGACCCGCATGGGCAAGGCCATGCGGGCCATGAGCGACAATATGGACCTGGCCCGCGTCACCGGCATCGACGCCGAGAAGGTGATCGTCTGGACCTGGGCCCTGGGCGGGGCGCTGGCCGCCGCCGCCGGGGTGTTCCTGGCCCTGGATACCCGGCTGACCCCGATGATGGGCTGGTCGGCGCTGCTGCCCATCTTCGCCGCCGCCATCCTGGGCGGCTTCGGCAAGCCCTACGGCGCCATCGTCGGCGGCATGATCATCGGCGTGGCCTCGGAAATGTCCACCGCTGTGCTGCCGCCGGCCTATAAGCCCGCCACCGCCTTCGCCGTCATGGTGATCATGCTGGTGGTCAAGCCCAACGGATTGCTGGGAGCCCGCCGATGAGCATCGATCTTTCCGGACTGGCCAGCTACGGCGTGTTCCTGCTGACCCTGGCCGCCATCTACGGCGTGGTGTCCCTGGCCCTCAACGTGCAGTGGGGCATGACCGGGCTGTTCAATATCGGCATCGCCGGCTTCTATGCCATCGGCGCCTATTGCGCCGCCATCGTCACCACGCCGCCGTCGCCCAGCCATCTGGGCGGCCTGGGCCTGCCCTTCGGCGCCGGTCTCATGGTGGCCATGGCGGTTTCGGGGCTGGTGGCCTTCTTCGTCGGGCTGCTCACCCTGAAACTGCGCGAGGATTATCTGGCCATCGCCACCATCGGCATTTCGGAAATCATCCGCCTGGTGCTGAAGAACGAGGACTGGATCGGCAACGGCGTGCGCGGCATCGCCGGCATCGCCCGTCCCCTCAGCGCCAATCCGCTGGTCTATCTGGCGGTGGTGCTGCTGGTGCTGGCCGCCACCTATTTCGCCGTGGAGCGGGCGCGCAAATCCCCCTGGGGCCGCGTGCTGCGGGCCTTGCGCGAAAACGAGCTGGGCGCCCAGGCGGCGGGCAAGAACATCTACCGCTTCCGCATGGAGGCCTTCGTGCTGGGCTCGATGATCATGGGGCTGGGCGGCGCGCTCTATGCCCATTTCATCGGCTTCGTCAGCCCCGAAGCCTTCGAACCGGTGTTCGCCACCTTCCTGGTGTGGGTGATGCTGATCGCCGGCGGCTCGGGCAACAACAAGGGCGCCGTGCTGGGGGCCTTCGTCATCTGGGTGGTGTGGTCGGGCACCGAACTGCTCACCAACCAGCTGCCCGCCGATTACGTCACCCAGGGCAGCGCCCTGCGCGTGCTCCTGATCGGCGTGCTGCTGCAGGTGATCCTGCTGCGCCGCCCCGAGGGCCTGCTGCCCGAGGAACGCCCCCATGTGGGTGCCAGCCCGGCCTCCTCGGCCGAGGCCGAGGACGAGGCTTAAACCACCGCCCACGAAAAGCCTCCTTCGGGAGGCTTTTCTTTTGTCCGCGTCGTGCCGATCATGAGGGCGGAAAACATCGGGAGGTCCGGCGGATGCGGTTGCTGATCTTGGGGGCGGGGGGCATTGGCGGTTATTACGGCGGCCGTCTGGCCGAGGCCGGGGCCGACGTCACCTTCCTGGTGCGCCCGGCCCGGGCGGAAAAGCTTGCGGCGCAAGGACTTGTGCTGACCAGCCAATATGGCGACGTGCGCATGCCCATCCGCCTCGTCACCCGGGCCGACCGAGCGTTCGATGCGGTTTTGCTGTCGTGCAAGGCCTATGACCTCTCCTCGGCCATCGAGGCCGTCGCTCCGGCGGTGGGGCCGGACACCGTGGTGCTGCCGCTGCTCAACGGTTTGCGCCATCTGCAAACGCTGGACGACCGTTTCGGCGCCGAAAAGGTTCTCGGCGGCCTCTGTCATATCGGCGTCACCCTGGGGCCGCAGGGGGAGATCCGCCATCTCGACCATCTGCATCGCCTGACCCTGGGGCCGCGCGTTCCGGCGCAGGAGGCGGTGTGCCGCCGCCTGCATGCCGCGCTGGAAAAGGGCCGTTACGATCTGGTCTACAGCGCCGACATCCTGGCCAGCATGTGGGAGAAATATGTGCGTCTGGCCAGCTATGCCGGCATGACCTGCCTGATGCGCGCCCCCATCGGCGCCATTCTGCAGGCCGAGGACGGCGAGGCCCTGATCCGCGCCCTGCTGGCCGAATGCCTGGCGGTGTCCACGGCCGAGGGCTACCCGCCCGAGGCGGCGTCGCTGGCCGATACCGAGGCCATGCTGCTGCGACAGGGGTCGCCCGGCAAGGCCTCGATGCTGCGCGATATCGAACGGGGCGGCCCCACCGAGGGCGCGCATATCCTGGGCGACATGCTGGCCCGCGCCCGCGCTTTCGGTTTGGAAACGCCGCTGCTGCGGGTGGCCAACGCCCACCTTCAGGCCTACGAGGCGCAGCGGACCGCCTGAGCGGCTTCCCCATGTATCGGCAGGCTGTGCGCCACGCGGTTCTTCAAGAACGGCCCCGCCCCGTAACCGGCATCCAGGCCAGACCCATCAAGGCGATGGCGCTGAAGCCGGCCCCGGCATAGAACGGGATCGCCGCGCCCAGCCGATCCCACAGCAAACCGGCGACGACACTGGCGAACAGCATGGCGATGCCGCTGAGCAGATTGAAAAATCCGTAGGCGGTGCCGCGCAGATCGGCCGGCGCGGTCTCGGCCAGCATCGTCGCCAGCAGCCCCTGCGTCATGCCCATATGCACGCCCCACAAGGCGACGCCGGCAAGGACGCCGTGCCACTGGTCGTTTGCGGCGAGCACCAGATCGGCGGCGATCAGCACGGCGAGGCCCCAGGCGAGCAAAGCGCGATGGCTCATGCGGTCGGACAGCCTGCCGAAGGGATAGGCCGAGAGCGAATAGATCACATTCATCGCCACCATCACCAGCGGCACAAAGGCGATGGCCACGCCGCTCTGCCGGGCGCGCAACACCAGAAAAGCCTCGCTGAAGCGCGCCAGCGTGAAAACCGCGCCGACACCGATCACCCACCAATAGGCGGCGGGGAGGCGCCGCAACGTTTCGCGCCGGATGGGATTGGTGCGTTTATCGCTGTGAGGACGGGGCGGTTCGCGCAGGCCGACGGCAAGCAGGGCGGCGCTGGCCAGGCTCGGAATGACCGCAACCCAGAACACGGCACGGAAATCATTGGCCCATAGCAGCATCAGGCCAACCGCCAGCAACGGTCCGCACACCGCCCCCACCGTATCCAGGGACTGGCGCAGACCGAAGGCCGCCCCCCGGATGTGCGGCGGCGTCAGATCGGCCACCAGGGCATCGCGCGGCGCGCCGCGCACGCCTTTGCCGACACGATCCAGCAGCCGCGCGGCAAGCACGACGCCCAGGCTCGGCGCCAGGGCGAACAGGGGCTTGCTCAGCGCGCCCAGGGTATAGCCGAACACCGCTAGGGCCTTGCGCCGGCCCAGATAGTCGCTGAGCGCGCCCGAGAAAATTTTGATGATCAGAGCCGTGGATTCCGCCAATCCCTCGACCAGGCCGACAACCAGGCCGCTTGCCCCCAGGGTCGTCACCATGAACAGCGGCAGCAGGCTGTGGATCATTTCCGACGAGACATCCATCAGCATGCTGACGAAGCCGAGCACCCAAACGCCGGACGGGATCTGTTTCAGCGGAGCGGGGCGCTGCTGGGGCATGATGTCTGGTCTCCCGCCTCTCTCAGAATTTCGATGGCTTCCGTGGCGACATAAAGGCCGATGGCGGTCCCGATGCGCAAGCCCGCGCATCAACCTCGTAAATCATGGTCGGAACGTTGGAAAACCGGCGCCTCCATCCTGCCGGGAGCAGAGGCGCCGGAAGACGGGTTACAGCAGCGACTGGGCCCGCTGCATCACCAGATCGCACAGCTTGGATTTCACCTGTTCCTTCAGGCTGGCCAGCGAGAAATCGTTGCCGCCGCCGGTTTGCAGCAGGCCCTGCTGCCCGGCCTGGAAGCCGGGCGAGGAGCGCACGTCGCCGCGCCCCGTGAGGCTGCCCAGCAGCGAAGCCGCCGTGCCGCCGCTCAACACCTTGCTCTGAACGCAATAGCTGAGCACGCCGGTCACGTTATCGGCCGACGCCGAGGAAACGTTGGGCATGGCCCCACCCAGCAGCGAGGAGATGCCCGGCATCTGCGGCGCCGACGGCGCGGCTTGCTGGCCTTGCGTGGCCTGCCCCCCCAGCAATTGACCGGCGATGCCGGAGAGATCCTGCGCCAGGGCGGCGCTTCCCAGCAGCAGGCCCACGGCCACGGCGCCGCTCAAAACAGTGGTGAAACGGGTCATGATCTTCCCTTTCCTGGTCATTCCGTCGGCCCAAGGCTACCTCAGCGGGGCCAAAAGCAGAAGCCCCGGCGGACAGGCATCCGCCGGGGCTTCCAAAATCCGCCGGAAAGCGGGTTTATTCCTTGGGTTCGAAGATCTTCACGGTCACGATCTTGCCGTTCTGGATCTCCCAATGGGCGAAGGTGCCGCCCACATCGCCATGGGCGTCGAACTTCACCGGGCCCGAGGCGCCGATATAGTCGATTTTCTTGCCCTGGGCGATGGCGGCCTTGGCCTTGGCGAACTCGCCGGGGCCCACCTTCACGCCGTCGGCGGCGGTCACGTCCTTGATGGCGTCGCGGATCTTGGCGCCATTGTTGGAATGAGCCTTCTCGGCGGCCAGGGCGATGACGTAGGTGGCGTCGTAGAAGGTATCGATATAGGGCTTGGGCGACACCTGGCCGAACTTGGCCTTGTAGGCGGCGCGGAAGGTTTCTGCGGCGGCATAGCCGGGCAGGGGCGCGGCGGCGGTGCCGGCGGAACCGTTCAGATAATCGGCGCCGATGGCATCGACGATTTCAGGGGCCTTCATGCCGTCCGACAGCATGAAATGGCTGAAATGACCGCTTTCCAGGGCTTCCTTCAAAATCGGCACGCCGTCGCCGGTATAGGCGATCAGCACCAGGGCCTGCGGATGACCGGTGGCGGCCTTCTGCACTTCGCCGCGGAAGCTGGCCTGCTTGGGCTCGAAGGGCACCGCGGCGGTCACCTTGCCGCCGGCCTTGGTGAAGGACTTCTGGAAGGATTCGGCCAGGCCCTTGCCGTAGTCGTTGTTGACATAGATGACGCCGACCGAGGTATAGCCCTTTTCCTTGGTCACCTGGGCCAGGGCCACGCCCTGGAAGGCATCGGACGGCACGGTGCGGAAGGTGTAGCCCTTGGAGTCGAGGGTGCTGATCACCGGCGAGGTGGCCGACCCGGAAATCAGCGGGATCCCGGCGGGAATGGTCACGGTTTTCGCCACGGGGATGAACACGCCCGAGCCCATCGGCCCCAGGATGGCGTCCACATGCTCCACCGACACCAGCTTCTGGGCGGCGTCCACGCCGGCCTGCGGGCTGGTCTGATCGTCGCCCACCGCCAGGTTCACCGGGGCGGAATTGACGCCGCCGGCCTTGTTAATCTGGGCGATGGCCAGTTCGATGCCGTTCTTGGCGGCCGGGCCGTAATCGGCCAGTTCGCCGGTGAGGGGCAGAACGGCGCCGATCTTCAGCTCGTCCCCGGCCAGGGCGGGACCGCCCGCCAAGAGCGCCGCCGCGACGACCGCGGCCCCGAAACGCGTATGGAATCCAGCCATCACGGCCTCCAAAAAGTTCACAGTACCATAATTTTAAACAGGCTTCGGGGTTCGCGCAATAAAGCGGAATCGGTCTTGGCCGCGCTCCGCCGTTCAATCTGAAGGCGTGGCCCGAAAATGGCATTTGCGGACGGGGCGGGGGGCGATTAAAGTCCGCCCCAGTTCATCAGCGAGGAGCGCGGGCAATGGCCGGTTCAGTCAACAAAGTCATTCTTATCGGCAATCTCGGGCGCGATCCGGAAGTGCGCCACGGCCAGGACGGCTCGAAGATCGTTTCCCTGAACATCGCCACCTCGGAAAGCTGGAAGGACCGTTCCGGCGAACGGCGCGAAAAAACCGAATGGCACCGCGTGGTGGTATTCAACGACCGCATCGCCGATGTGGCCGAACGCTTCCTGAAGAAGGGCAGCAAGGTCTATATCGAAGGGGCGCTGCAAACCCGCAAATGGACCGACCAGAGCGGCCAGGAAAAATACACCACCGAAATCGTCATCGGAAAATTCCGCGGCGAGCTGACGCTGCTGGACGGCCGCAGCGGCTCGGAAGGCGGCGGCGATTACGGTGCCTCCGCGGGCGAATCCTATGGCGGCGGCTCGCGCGCCCCGGCGGCGGCGCGCCGCGCGTCGGGCGGCGGCAGCGGCGGCGGCTCGGGCTGGGACGCCCCCCCGGATCTCGACGACGAAATTCCC